>DASWRX010000313.1:0-9711 GCA_036402955.1 Thermoanaerobaculia bacterium | reverse complement strand
CTGCGGCCGCCGCTTCGAAACCTTCGAGCTGGTCGAGCAGGGCATTCAGGCTCTCCGGTCCCTCCGCCCGCTCGTCGGGATCGGCCCGCTGCCAGGCGAGAAGGAAGCGCAGGTAGTCCGCCTGGGAAACCGGCTCGATCTCTCGCCGCAGCCGGTCGAGCGTGTAGCGGTGGATGCGGGCGAGGAGCCGGCGCTCGCACCACTCCTCTTCGCCGGGGCCCGGGGTGAACCGGCCGCGGAAGGCGAAGCCCTCCGTCTCCAGCGACGCCAGGGCCGCCTCGACCGAGCTGCGCCGCACGCTCAAGGTTGCCGCCAGGGCTTCCGTGGCGATCGGCCCCAGCCCCTCCAGCCGGCCGCGCACCAGCTCGACGAGCGCCTCCTCCCGGGCCCACTCGCGGGCCAGCCGGGGTGGCGCCGTGATCGCAGGCTCCAGGTCCACGTTGGGTTGAATCGCCAGAAGCTGGGACAGCCGCTCCGCCGCCACCCAGAGACGATGACCGCCATCGGGAAGTGTCGCGACCGTCGCCCGCCGTGCCGCGGCCAGGGCGTCGAAAAGGCGGCCCCAGCCGGAGCGGACACCCTCCTCCACCGTCACGAAGCTCAGGGTCAGCAGGGCGTCGTGCAGCTCGTCCGGCGTCTCGGCCTCGGGCCAGGCCTCTTTCCGCACCCGGGCGATGGCGTCGGCGTCGAGGGCGCCCAGGTCCGAGGCCGTCTCCGGATCGAGCCAGCGGCGCAGGGAGACCGCCTGCGTGCGCCGTTCCTCCAGGGGCGCGTCGTCCAGGAAGGCGTAGGGCTGGGCCTTGAGGACCTCGTGCGCCAGGGGCGACGGCTCCACCACGTCGCGAGCCACCAGCGTGACCTCTCCGGCCTCGATCCGCCGCAGCAGCACCTCCAGGCCCTGGATGTCCATGGCCTCTTCCAGGCAGTCGTTGAGGGTCTGCTCCACCAGCGGATGGTCCGGGACCTCCCGCTCGCCCACGATGTTCTCCAGGCAGGCGAGCTGGTCCGGGAAGACCACCGCCACCAGGTCCTCGGCCGCCTGCCGCAGCAGCGGCGCCGGCACCCGCTTGCCGCCGCGCTGGCGGGGGACCGCGAGCGCCCGGCCGGCGTTCCAGCGCCAGCGCACGCCGAACAGCGGGGCGTCGAGCACCGCCTGGGTGAGCACGTCCCGCGCCGTTCCCGAGCTGAGGAACTGGAAGACGTCCTCCAGCGGGAAGCTGTGCGTGGGACCGAGCGAGAGCACGATGGCGTCCTCGGTGGCCGCCGCCTGCAGCTCGAAGTTGAAGGCGCGGCAGAAGCGCTTGCGCAGGGCGAGCCCCCAGGCGCGGTTGAGCCGGCTGCCGAACGGCGCGTGCACGACCAGGTGCATGTCCCCGGCCTCGTCGAAGAAGCGCTCGGCCACCAGCGTCTCCTGCGACGGCATGGCTCCCAGCGCCACGGCCGCGGCGGCCAGGTAGTCCACCACCTGCTCGGCGGCCGCCCGCGACAGCGCGAGCTCGTCCTCCAGCCACGCCGCGGCCTCGATCCGCGAGCCCTCGCGCACCCGCCGCACCACCTCCTCGCGCAGCCGCGAGACGGCGACCGACAGCTCCTCGGTGCGGGCCGGGGCCTCGCCCAGCCAGAAGGGGATGTTCGGCGGCTGCCCCTTGGCGTCCTCCACCAGCACGCGCCCCTGCTCGACCTTGATGATCCGCCACGAGGCGTTGCCGAGCTGGAAGACGTCGCCGGCGAGGCTCTCGACGGCGAAGTCCTCGTGGACCGTGCCGATCACCGTGCTGGAGGGCTGGAGCACGACCTGGTAGTCGGCGAGATCGGGGATCGCCCCGCCCGAGGTCACCGCCGTCAGGCGGGCGCCCTTGCGGGCGCGCAGCACGCCGTTCACCGCGTCGTGGTGGAGGTAGGCCCCGCGCCGCCCGCGGCGGGTGGCGAAGCCGGTCGCCAGCATCTCGATGACGGCGTCGAAGTCCCGCCGCTCGAGATCGCGGAACGGCCAGGAGCGGCGGACGAGGGCGAAGAGGCCGTCCTCGGTCCAGTCCTCGGCCGCGACGGCGGCCACGACCTGCTGGGCCAGGATGTCGAGCGGCCGTTCCGGGATGATCAGGCGGTCGAGCTCCCCGCGGCGGACGGCATCCACCAGGGCCGCGCACTCGACCAGCTCGTCGCGGGTGAGCGGGAACAGCCGTCCCTTGGGCAGGCCGCCCAGGTGATGGCCGGAGCGGCCGACCCGCTGCAGCAGGGTGGTGATGGAGCGCGTCGAGCCGAGCTGGCAGACGAGGTCCACCGAGCCGATGTCGATCCCCAGCTCCAGCGACGCGGTGGCCACCAGGGCGGAGAGCTCGCCGGCCTTGAGGCGGCGCTCGCTCTCCAGCCGCTGCTCCTTCGACAGGCTGCCGTGGTGGGAGGCCACCCGCTCCGGCCCCAGCCGCTCCGAGAGATGGCGGGTGACCCGCTCGGCCATCCGCCGGGTATTGGCGAAGACCAGCGTCGTGCGGTGCTCGCGGATCAGGCCGGTCAGCCGGTCGTAGATCTCCGCCCATACCTCCATCGGCATCACCGCCTCCAGCGGCGAGGAAGGGGGAACCTCGATCCGCAGATCGAGCCGCCGGCCGTGCCCGGCGTCGACGATGGCGCAGCGCGGCGCGCCGTCCGGCGCCACGTTCGCCGTGCCCACCAGGAAGCGGGCCACCTCCTCGATCGGCCGCTGGGTGGCGGAGAGACCGACGCGGTTCAGGTTCCATCCCACCAGCGCGTCCAGCCGTTCCAGCGACAGCGACAGGTGGGAGCCGCGCTTGTCGTCCGCCACGGCGTGGATCTCGTCCACGATCACCGTGCGGACGGTCTTCAGCATCCGCCGTCCCCCCTCGCTGGTGAGCAGGATGAACAGCGACTCCGGAGTGGTGACCAGGATGTGCGGCGGCCGCTTGACCATCGCCGTCCGCGCCGCGGCCGGGGTGTCCCCGGTGCGCACCTGGGTGCGGATCTCGACGTCCGGCAGCCCCATCGCCGCGAGCTCGCAGCGGATGCCCGCCAGCGGCTCCTCCAGGTTCTTCTCGACGTCGTTCGACAGCGCCTTGAGCGGCGACACGTAGACGACCGCCGTCTCGTCCGGCAACCCGTCCTCGCTGAGCAGGGCCCGGCGCACCAGGTCGTCGATGGCCGAGAGGAACGCCGCCAGCGTCTTGCCCGAGCCGGTGGGGGCGGCGATCAGCGTGTGCCGTCCCGCCTGGATCTCCGGCCAGGCGCGCGCCTGGGGCTCGGTCGGCGCGCCGAAACGCTTGACGAACCAGGAGGCGACGGCGGGGTGGAAGTTGGCGAGTGGCATCATCGGCAATGGGCGCAAGGGGAGCGGAAGATCACCAACAGGATAACAGGAAACCGGGCGGTGGGATTCCTGGGAGGGATTGGAAGAACATGGACGATCAGGGATGACCACGGGCCCGCACGGACAGGGAAAAAACCGGGCCAGTGTTCGTCCTTGTTCGTCCTTGTTCGTCAATGTTCGTCCGTGTTCCCCCTCCTAGACGCCCAATGCCGCATACTCCATAAAAGAGCGCAGGGTCGACTTCCTGTTTCCTGAAAAACTCGGTTCCACGGAGATCGTCATGCACGGCACGGTCCACGCGACGATCGAGATCGACGGATATACCCCGTAGGCGGAAAGGAGACGGGAGCGTGGCGAAGAGTGTTCCCTGGCGGCTCCTGCCGCCGTTCCTGATCCTGGCGGCGGCCGGCCTCCCCAGTTTCTCCGGCATGGCCGGCGCCGGTCAGATCGAGCTGATCTCCCGGGCCTACCACGTGGCGACCTACGGGGTTCCCGCCTCCCTCCCCGCGATGAGCGCCGACGGGCGCTACGTCGTCTTCGCCAGCAACGCTCCCGACCTGGCGCCGCGCCAGGTGGATCACAACAACGCCCCGGACCTCTTCCTCCGCGACCGGGCCGCCGGCACCACCACCCTGATCACCCACGCCGCCGGCTCGCCCGAAACGGCGGCGTCCTACGCTGATTTCAAGGCCTTCGTGGAGGGCCAGATCAGCCCCGACGGACGCTACGTCGCCTACGCCAGCGCGGCGGTCGACCTGGTGCCGGGAATGACCGGCGCCGGCTTTCTCAACGTGTTCCTCTGGGACCGTGTCACCGGCGCCACCACGCTGGTGTCACACGCGGCCGGCCGGACCACGGCCGCGGCGGACGGCTCCTCCTCCCCGGCCGCGGTCACCGCCGACGGCGACGTCCTGTTCACGAGCCTCGCCGACGACCTGGTGGAACGACCGACCGCGAGCCGCGGTCCTGGAGGGCGGCCGGCCAGCCACCTGTTCCTCTGGCGCCGCTCCTCGGACACCCTCACCCTGGTCAGCGCCAGGAACGGCTCGTCCTCGATCCCGGCCAACGGCAGCTCCGAGAAGGCCGCCATCAGCGCGGACGGCGATTCCATCGTCTTCCTGAGCGCGGCCACGGACCTCGGCCCGGACCCCGACGGCTCCGGGAAAAGACTGGGAAACAACGTTTTCCTGTACGACCGCTCCGCCGGCGCCGTCTCGCCGCTCACCACGGCCGGAGACGCCTCGGGTTCCGTGGCGATCAGCGCCGACGGCCGCTGGATCGCCTTCACGCTGGAGGGGGAGGAGCACGAGGACGTGTTCCTCTACGACCGCGGCTCGGGCGAGACGCGCCTGGTGAGCCACCGCAGCGGCTCGCCGCAGGCCAGGGCCGGCGGCGGCTCCTGGATGGTGATGAGCGCGGACGGCCGCGCCGTGGCCTTCACCAGCGCGGCCACCGATCTCGTCGCCGGCCAGCGGGACGCCAACGGCCAGGACGACCTGTTCGTGTACGACCGGGACTCGGGGGAGACCTCGCTGGTCACCCACGTCCCGGGCTCCCCGTCCACCGCGCCGGCCGATACCGGGTACCTCGAGCTGTGGAGCGTCAGCGCCGGCGGCCGGTTCATCGCCTTCGCCTCCGACTCGTCGCACCTGGTCCCGGGGCAGACCGGAGCGTCGGGCGGCAGGCAGGTCTTCCTCTACGACCGGGTCTCGGGGAGCCTCGCCCTGGCGAGCCACGGCCGCGAGTCGCTCACCTGGGAGTCGAAGGGCAGGGCGGAGTTCCCCTTCGTCAGCGCGGACGGCAGCGCCGTGATCTTCCAGAGCTCCGCTCCCAATCTCGGGGACGGCCCGGCGGAGCCCAACGGGTATGACGGCTTCTTCGTCTACGACCGGATCTCGCGGGAGGTCTCCCCCCTCGCGCCGACCGATCCCGACCTCTCCTCCCTCACCCCGAACGGCCCGAGCTCGACCGGGGACATCTCGGCGGACGGCCGGCTCGTCGCCTTCGTCAGCGAGGCCGAGGGGGTGACGTCCGGTCAGGTCCAGTGGAAGGGGCGCTCCTGGAACGTCTTCCTCCACGACCGCTCCACCGGCGAGACGCGGCTGATGAGCCAGCCGGGCACACCCTGGGACAACGGCAGGGGGCTGGGCGGGATCTCGCCCGTCCTCAGCGCCGACGGCCGGTTCCTCGCCTGCGTGACGCTCACCGACGCCACCGGAGTCTCGGGCCTCCTCCTCCACGACCTGACCCGGACGGCGGTGCCGCCGGTCCCGGCGGCGGCGCCGGTCCTCGTCAACCACGGTCCCCGGACCCCCCGCCGGATCGTCGGCAGCGTCCGCGACCCGGCGATCAGCGCCGACGGACGCTATGTCGCCTATGTCTGCAAGGGATGTCCGCCGGACCCTGAAAAGGGGAGCGGAATCTTCCTCTACGACCGCGCGGCGGGCACCAGCATCCGGGTGAGCCGCGCGGCCGGCGGCGTCGAAAGCCCCCGGATCAGCGCCGACGGCCGCTTCGTGGTCTTCCTGGGCGGGACGCCGCGGCAGGTCTTCCTCTTCGACCGCACGACCGGCGCGGTTACCCCGGTCAGCGCGGTCGGCCGCTCCGCCGCCGGCAACGCCGGGATCAGCGCCGACGGCCGCTGGATCTTCTTCCGCGGCGGGGCGGCCGATCTGTTCCTCTACGACCGCGGGAGCGGCCGCGCCGTCCGGGTCGGATCGTCAGCCGCGGGAGATGACTCCGCCTCGATCAGCGCCGACGGCCGCTGGCTCGTGTATCTCAGCGCCGCGACCGATCTGCTCCTCTACGACCGGGTGACCGGCGCGAGCTCCCTGGTCAGCCACGCGAGCGGCTCCGCCGCCGCCGCCAACCGGCCGCCGGAGAGCCCCCGGATCAGCGCCGACGGCCGCCGGATCGCCTTCCTGAGCGCCGCGACCGACCTGATGGCCGGCCAGACCGGCGGCGAGGGGATCGTCCGCCTGGTCCTCCAGGACCGGGCCACCGGCGCGCGGACGCTGGTCGGCCGGGTGCGCGCGGCCGGCCCGCCCGCCTCTCCCGTCCCCGCCGAGATCTCCTTCCCTCCGCGGATGTCCGCCGACGGCCGCCAGATCGCCTTCACCACCGACGCCGCGGATCTCCTCCCCGGCGACCGCAACGGCACCTGGGACGTCTACCTCTACGAGGCCGCGGTTCCGGGGCCGCCGGGCTGAAGAGCCGGGCCCGGCTCACTTTTCATCGCCCTCCGCACCTTTTGGGGTAAGGGGTGCTTCGTCGAGTCCGACGCCGGTCAGACCCCCGGCTCTCATGGGGAGAGCTGCCGTGGCTCTGACGGGCCCACTTCTTCCCTGGAGGATCAAGCGATGAGGATCAAAGCCTTGCTCGGATTGCTGGCGCTGTCTTTCGGCCTGCTCGCCTCCGCGAACGCCGCGGAAAAGAAGCTGCCCACTAGGCCTTTCGCGGACGGGGACCACGTCATCTACCTCCCCGCGCGCGGGGCCGCGGTCCCGAAGGTGATCCCCAAGGCGGGCTTCGGCAACCTCCGCAACGGTGGCGGACCCGTGCTCACCTCGGCCAAGGTGGTCTTCATCTTCTGGGGCCCGAGCTTCAGCAACGCCGCCTCCCCGGACTTCGCCTATGCCCAGACGTTGCAGGCCTTCCGCAACCAGTTCGGCACCACCCCCGAGTACAACGTGATCACGCAGTACTCCGGCATCCAGCTCGCGAACCTCGGCTCGGGCACCGCCGACTGGTTCGACGGCTCGACGCCGCCGATCAACGTCACCGACGCCATCGTCCAGGCCGAGGTCGGCGCCTATCTGGCGACCCATGCCTTCAACGGCAGCACGATCTACGAGGTCGTCATCCCGAGCGCCTCGTATTCCACGAGCGGCTCGAGCACCTCGTGCGGCGGACCGAGCCTCTCTTATTGCGCCTACCACGGCCACTTCACCAGCGGCGTCAACGACGTGAAGTACTCGATCGAGCCGTATCCGAGCTGCAGCGGCTGCCAGGTCGCGGGCTGGACGGCGGTGCAGAATCAGCAGCACTTCGTCTGCCATGAGACGCGCGAGGCCGTCACCGACCCGGACCTGAACGCCTGGTCCGATCTCATCGGCTACGAGGCCGACGACAAGTGCGCCTGGTCGCCCACCCCGTTCGTCGGCACCGGCGGCTATTCCTATCAGTACGAGTGGTCGAACGCGACCCGTTCTTGCGTCAAGACCCGGTAGCGGCCGGGCTGAAGAACCTCAGGGACGCCAGGGACGCCGAGGACTGTCCCTGGCGTCCTGAGGTCCCTTTGGTCCCTCCTACTTGAGCTTGGACGATCCCGCCTGGCTCCCCTTGGCTCCCGCCGGCGCGAGGTCCCCTTCCTTCTCCACGCCGCCGGAGCCGTGGGTCTGGCCGGACTCGCCCGGCTTGTAGAGCGTCCCCGCGGGGTCGCGCGGCGGCTCATGGTACTGCTGGCGGTCCACCTGCTTGGCGGAGGCCTTGTCGCCGAGCCCCGGCGCGACCTTGCCCAGAGTGGTGTTGAGCACGGCCCCCGCTCCCACCTTGACATCGCGCTCGTGCTTGACGGCCGCCTTGAGGATGGCGTCCGCCACCTTCTGCGGGTCGATGCGCGGCGTCGGCAGCTTGGGCTCCTCGCTCATGTAGTTCTTCGCGTGCTGCGGATACGGCGTATCCACGGCGGTCGGCTGGATCAGGGTGATCGAGACCGGCGCCTCGTCCACCTCCTCGATCTCCACCCGCAGGGCGTCGGTGAAGCCCTTGACCGCGTGCTTGGACGCCGAGTACATGCCCTGCAGCGGCACCACCGCCTCCGAGACCTCGCTGCCCACGTTGATCAGCGCACCCCCCTGTGTCTTCAGGTGCCGCAGGGCGATCAGCGAGCCGTTGACCACGCCCCAGAAATTGGTGTCGAACAACCGGCGGCTGTCCTCCTCGCTGACCTCGTCGAGCCGGCCGTAGATCGAGACGCCGGCGTCGTTGATCCAGGTGTCGATGCGGCCGAACTTCTGGAGGGCAGCCTCGGCGACGTGCTCGAGCTGCCCGCGCTCGCCGACGTCGGTGACCACGTAGATCGCCTGGCCGCCGCTGGCGTTGATCCGCCGGCAGATCTCGTCGAGCGTCTGGCCGCTGCGGGCGGCGAGGACGAGCTTGGCGCCTTCCTTGGCGGCGGCCTCGGCGGTGGCGAGACCGATGCCGCTCGAGGCGCCGGTGATGACGATGACCTGCTGGTCGAGGGGTTTGAGAGATACCGACATGATGAGTCCTCCTTGCTGGTCCACCGACGAAGCCCCGCCGCCGAGAACGCTTCGGCCGGCCCTTCGTCCGTGCTCCAGAGGGGCTGCAACCCATGTGCCGACGTGCCTGCCCGGGACGACACCCGGAGGCGTGCCGCACACGCCCCCGGGGAACTGCTCGCTACGTCACGGTGCGGTGGGATTTCGGGGAGCCCCTGGCTTCACGAGATATGGAGCGGGATGGTCCCGCGCCGGCTTCCGAGCGGGGAACGGCTTCATTCCGAACTCCCGCAGCTTCTCGCTGGGCGCGATGTTGAACTGCACCAGCCGCTCGTTGTCGGTGCCGAGATTGGCCTTGACCGCGCCCCGCAGGCGGCGCACGGCTTCCCGGCCGTCCTTGATCACCTTGCCCAACTGCTGGCGGGTCTGCTGCTTGGCGGCGCGGTGCGACTCCTGCTGGCCCTTGAGGTCCCGCGCCTCCTTGAGGAACGCTTCCACGGCGGCCCGCTGCGGCTCCGCGGCCGCCAGCGCCCCCGCGTTGTCGGTGCAGGCCGCGAGGACCTTCTCCCAGTCTTGCATCACGTCGGCGAACGAATTGGTGGTTGCCATCGGTTCTTCCTTTCAGTTTGAGATCGGTTGTGTGTTGCCCCCGACCGACCTTTCGGCCGGGAGAATGGGCGATGCCAGGGCAAGCGAGCGTCATGGGGCCATGGGATTCCTCCTTTGGTAATCCGGTGGTAATCCGGGAGCTTCCTGCTCACGGAACTGTCTCTCTTGGGATGCTCTTCCAGCATCTCTGTTCGTTTTCGGCAGAGGGAAGGCTACTACGGGTCTAAACAATCTTGTCCAGACCTAAAATGCATTCTATTCGCCTTTATCAGCCTGAGCAGTTGACTGAATCTGTTCCAGGCATTATGTTGCGAAAAGCCGGCACGCAACGCCCTCCCGGCGTCGCCGAAAGAGGAGACTGCGGGAAGGGGCTGAGCGGCGGGCACGGATTCCTCCCCTTCTGCCAGACTGAGCCGTTGTCCCCAGGGAGGACGTTGTGCCCGCGGGCGACCGCGCCATGGCGGCGCCGCGCCGACCCGCGGTCACCGAGGAGGCCGAGGATGTCTCGACGAATTCACGGAAGGGTGATCGCGGCGG
>DASWRX010000312.1:0-3660 GCA_036402955.1 Thermoanaerobaculia bacterium | reverse complement strand
GATGATCGGAATGTCGTCGCCCGGGAAGTCGTAAGAGCTCAGCAGCTCGCGCAGCTCCAGCTCCACCAGATCCAGCAGCTCCGGATCGTCCACCATGTCGCACTTGTTCATGAACACCACCATCGACGGCACCCCCACCTGCCGCGACAGCAGGATGTGCTCCCGCGTCTGCGGCATCGGGCCGTCCGCCGCCGACACCACCAGGATCGCCCCGTCCATCTGCGCCGCACCGGTGATCATGTTCTTCACGTAGTCGGCGTGACCCGGGCAGTCCACGTGCGCGTAGTGGCGCTTCTCGCTCTGGTACTCCACGTGCGCCGTCGCGATCGTGATCCCGCGCTCGCGCTCCTCGGGAGCCTTGTCGATCTGGTCGAAGGCCACGAAGTTCGCCAGTCCCTTGGAGGCCAGCACCCGCGTGATCGCCGCCGTCAGGGTCGTCTTGCCGTGATCGACGTGACCGATGGTGCCGACGTTGACGTGCGGCTTCGAACGGTTGAACTTCTCCTTGCCCATGGCGCTATTGATGCCTCCTAAAGCGGGTATTTTTTATCGAGAACAACTGTTATCGAGAACAGCTCGGCGCCGACTTGTCCCAAGGCCTCGCGAGGAGGCCGGATCATGGAGCCCACGACCGGATTTGAACCGGTGACCCCTTCCTTACCAAGGAAGTGCTCTACCCCTGAGCCACGTGGGCTTTAGACACTCGTGGAACCGCCCACGGCCGAAACCGGGACCGTTCCCGACGGTCAAACCGTGCGATCCTACATCCTCCCCCCACTGGTGTAAACCCCCTTATGATGCGGGTGACTCGCGGGTGACTGCCGTATCCGGGAGCCCGACGTGGACGTCCCGGGGAGGAGACGCCCGTGGGAGAGGACGAATAGGATGCCAGAAGTCCCGCGGCTTGTCCAGCCTTATTTCCAGAATCATTTCCAGCATCATTTTGCAGCAGGGGCCGGACGCTCGAACAGCCACCACTCCCCCACCGTCCGGCCGCTGAGCCCCAGCCGGCCGGGATCGCCCCGGAAGGCCGCGACGACGTCCTGAGTGCCGCCGCGGACGAGGAAGTAGCGGAACCGCTCCCCGTGCCGCCGGTACTCGAAGAACCGTGGATTCCACTCGTCCCATTCCCGCAGCAGGCCGTCCCAGCTCTCACCCGGCCGGAAGCGGGCGGTGGTCTGGAACAGCTCGGCGAAGGAGAAGAGGATGCGCCCCCCCTTGAAGGCCTGGTAGTAGGCCGGGACGTGGAGGTAGACCGGCATCCCCGGCCAGCTCGCCGACTCGCGCTCGAAGACCAGCCCGGCCAGGTTCTGCCCCGGCGCGGTGCCGGCGAGCAGCTCCTCGAGGCCGGCGCTCTCGGCGCGGAAGCGGAGGAAGGCGGAGAGGGTCTGGCCGAGCTGGAACACCACCACTCCCGCCATCGCCGCCGCCACCAGCCGCCGCCGCTCCGGCAGCAGGGGCGGCAGCGCCACCACCGCCAGCATCGCCGCCAGCGGCGCCACCCGCTCGGCGATCAGATAGCCGCCGCGGAACTCGGGGAGCACCATATAGAGGAAGGCGAGCCAGCCCGCCAGGGTGGCGAAGCGGGCGCGGAAGAGGAGCGACTCTCCAGCGTAGGGTGCGCTGTGCGCACCTTCCTCGTCGTTCATGGTGCGCACAGCGCACCCTACGGATTTGCGCCGGAACACGATCGCCAGCGCCGCCGCCGCGACCGCCAGCCCCAGGAGCACCCAGCCGGTGCGGTCCGGATAGGGCCCGAAGAGCAGCTCCGGCAGGCGGAGGAGCTTGGCGCCCAAGGGCAGGCGGAGCGGCGGCGAGCTCCGCATCCGCCGCTCGTACGCGGAGATCACCCCCGCCGGCGACCGCAGGACGCCGTAGGCCATCACGCTCAGACAGGCGGCCACCCCGGGCACCAGCGCGGAGAGCCAGCGGGCGAGCCGGCGCCAGTCCCACCCCCAGCCGGGCAGCCGGCAGAGCGCCAGCCATCCCACCATGCCGGCGAAGAGGAGAAGGAACTGCAGGTGGACGGTATAGAAGAGGAGGGTCACCGCGGCGAGCGCCAGCCACGGCCGCGCGCCGAACGGCCGGTCGAGCAGGCCGTCCGCCATCGCCACGCCGCCGAGCGCCAACGGATAGGCGAGCAGGTTGTCGACGAATCCCCAGTAGAAGATGGTGTTGTAGGTCAGCGCCAGCACCAGCAGCGCGTACCATCCCGGCCGGCCGGCGCGGCGGCAGAGGGCGAGCCCCGCCGCCCCCACCGCCAGCAGGGCCGCCGAGACCACCAGCTTGCCCGCGACGTTGATCGGCACGACCCAGGCGAGCCCCGCCGTCAGCAGCTTGAACAGGCTGTGGGGAGTCCACAGCGCCAGCTCGTAGGTCTCGCGGAAGCGCCGCGCCGGGTCGGAATACCAGCGCAGGATCGCCGCCAGCGCGAGCTGCTGCGGGTAGTCCACCATCGGCGGGAACGCCACCACCCACAGCGGCAGCACCCAGAGCGCCGCGAGGGCCAGCGGGAGCGGGCGGCGGAGACCGTCTGGCCGGAGGCTGTCTGAGGATCGAGCGGGCATTTCGGCGCACGAGATTACCCGAAATGCCCGCCGGCGGGAGCCCTCTACGGATCGCCGCCTACTGAATGCCCGAATCCTCATCCGTCCGGCGCCGGTAGTGCCGCTGCGCCTTGGCCCGGTTGCCGCAGGTCTCCATCGAGCACCAGCGGCGGGAGCGGTTGCGGCTGTGGTCGAGGAAGAGCCAGGTGCAGGCGTTGGCGGCGCACTCCCGCACC
This sequence comes from Thermoanaerobaculia bacterium, assembly GCA_036402955.1. Classification (GTDB taxonomy): domain Bacteria; phylum Acidobacteriota; class Thermoanaerobaculia; order Multivoradales; family UBA5704; genus DATARR01. The sequence continues at coordinate 878 of DASWRX010000312.1, read as the reverse complement.
TGCCGCCTCTCCTCGGAGGTGAGCAGGTCGGCCGCGGCGCGCAGGACGGGCCAGAGCGGCGATTCCAGCGGATCGTCCGGCGTGGCCCATCCCCAGACCAGCTCCATTCCCTGGCGCTCCAGACGGAGATGGGAGAGCGCCTTCGGCAGCGCGGCGTTCAGCCGCTCCAGGTCCGCAGCCTCAGGCCCACTCCCAGCCGCCGCGGCCGAGAAGATCCCATACAGAGCCTCCCGCAGGTCGCGGGCCAGGGCGAGCGCCGCTGCGGCCTCTCGCGGTTCCCGCTCGGCCCGACGGGCAAGCCGGGCCTCATCGCCGGCGGTCAGCAGCCCCGCCTGGAGCGCGAAGGCGAGGAGGTCGGAATAGCCGCGCAGCTTGTCGGTCTCCGGCCGTCCCCGATCGCCCCAGGTGTTGGCGAAGTCCAGACAGAGGGCGCCGCCGGACAGCTCGAAGATCGGTTCCTGCTCCATGGCCTCATTCTAACCTACAAACGGGCCTTGACAGGTAAGACAATCCTGCTAAGCTAACTGGTATGGAGCCAGTAGGGAGTTAGATCAGAAAGGAGACCGTCATGAGCCAAGTCCAGAGCCTCGCCGATCAACTGGAGCGCTCCTTCCGGGGCGGTGCGTGGCACGGTCCGGCGGTGGCCGAGACGCTCGGCGGCATCGACGCGGCGGCCGCCGCCGCCCGGCCGATCCCCGGCGGGCATTCGATCTGGGAGATCGTGCGCCACCTGACGGTCTGGACCGACGTGCCGCGGCGGCGCATCGACGGCGAGGGGCTGCAGAACCTGCCGGCCGAGCGCGACTGGCCGCCGGTCGGGGAGGTCTCGGCCGGGGCCTGGAAGGCGGCGTTGGCGGCGCTCGAGGAGGCCCACGCCG
>DASWRX010000311.1:0-1661 GCA_036402955.1 Thermoanaerobaculia bacterium | reverse complement strand
GACGAGGTGCGCCGGGCGCTGATGCTGGCCGGAGAGCTGCCGTCCGTGGTAAAAGCCGTGCTCACCGAGGGCCGACCGGGACTCGCCCGTTTCCACCTCCAACTCTTCCGGCCCCTCCAGCCGATGCTCGCGCAGCCTGCGGAGGACGTCTCGGAAGCGCTCGAACGGCTGGGCGAGGCGGCGCTGGAGCTCAAGCTCGACGGCGCCCGCGTCCAAGTCCACAAGGCGGGCGACGAGGTGCGCGTCTACTCCCGTCGCGGCAACGACGTCACGGCGGCGGTGCCCGAGCTGGTCGAGACCGTCCAGGCCCTGCCCGCGCGCCAGCTCCTGCTGGACGGCGAGACGATCGCCCTGCGGCCGGACGCCTCGCCGCTCCCCTTCCAGGTCACCATGCGCCGCTTCGGCCGCAAGCTCGACGTCCACCGTCTGCGCGGCGAGCTTCCCCTGACCTCCTTCTTCTTCGATCTTCTGCACCTGGACGGTCAGGATTTGATCGACCGTCCCGCCGGAGAGCGCTTCGCGGCCCTGGCCTCGGCGGTGCCGGGTCTCGCCGTGCCGCGCATCGTCACCGCCGACGCCGAGGAGGCGGACGCCTTCTTCGCCGAGGCCCTCGCCCGCGGTCACGAGGGGATCATGGCCAAGGCGACGGACGCCCCCTACGAGGCGGGCCGGCGGGGCTCCTCCTGGCTCAAGGTCAAGCCCGCGCACACGCTGGACCTGGTGATCCTCGCCGCCGAGTGGGGACACGGCCGGCGCCACGGCTGGCTCTCGAACCTCCACCTGGGAGCCCGCGACCCCGACAATGGCGGCTTCGTAATGCTCGGCAAGACCTTCAAGGGATTGACCGACGAGCGGCTCGCCTGGCAGACCCAGAAGCTCCAGGACATCGCGATCGGCACCGACGGCTGGACCGTCTACGTCCGTCCTGAGCTTGTGGTCGAGGTCGCCTTCAGCGACGTCCAGGAGAGCCCGCACTACCCCAGCGGCATGGCCCTCCGCTTCGCCCGCGTCAAGCGCTACCGCGAGGACAAGACGGCGGCGGAGGCGGACACGATCGGGACGGTGAGGAAGATCTTCGCGGCGGGGCAGGGAGCTTGAGGGCTGCTAAGATTTCCTTGAGCGAACCGACAGCGAGGGGGTTTCCATGGAGCCGCAACCCGAGATCGAGAGGGTGCTGGAAGGGCTGGTGGCTCAGCTCCGGGAGGCCGCGGGGCCGAACCTGCTGGGCGTCGCGCTGTATGGGGGCCTGACCAAGGGACGGTTCACGCCGGGGGTCTCGGACGTCAACGTCCTGGTCGTGCTGGCGGAGGCGGACCTCGAGCGCCTGCTCCCCCTGTCGCCGGCCCTCACCGGGGCGCTGCGGGACTTCCGGATCATCTCCTTCATCGTCACTCCTGACGACCTGCTCGCCTCCGCCCGCCTCTTTCCCGGCAAGGTGTTCGACATCCAGGCGAGCCATCGCCTGCTCTGGGGGGACGTCCACCTGGCGGGGATCGCCGTGGAGCCCGAGGCGTTGCGCCTGCGCGCCCGGCAGGAGATCAAGAACACCGAGCTCCGCCTGCGCCTGCGGGCCGTGGAGCGCGGCGGCGATCCGGACGCCCTCTGGCGGGGGATGATGGCGAGCCTGCCCAAGATCGCGGTGACCCTGGAGACTCTGATGC
>DASWRX010000310.1:0-3416 GCA_036402955.1 Thermoanaerobaculia bacterium | reverse complement strand
GCAGGCGAAGGGGGCCTGACTGACCTTGGAGTCCCGCCAGACGACCAGGCTGGTGGTGCCGTTGGTGGTGCCGCCGTCGACGTAGCGGACCGCGAAGTTGGTGCCGAGCGGATGGCGATGGTCCGCCGCCGACCAGCCGACATAGCGGCCATAGAACGTGTAGCTGCCGGGGGTCGAGGTGTCGGGGTCGGCGGCGTCGGCCACGATGTGGACCAGCGGATTGCCCTCGGCCGAGCCTTGGAGCCGGTTGATGTAGAAGTAGTCACCCCACAGCACGTTCTGGTCGGTGGCGTCACCATTGGTGCCGAAGTAGCCGACGTCGCCGGGGAAGCGCAGGGTGCAGTTGCTCACCGTGTCGACCGTGATGTAGCCGCGGGCGACGTTGTCTCCCAGGTTGCGGCCGGCGCAGAGATTGTTGAGGAGCGGCGAGGGCCTTCCCGTCAGCGAGCTCTGCAGGTGCTGGATGAACGACGCCGGCAGCACCGGCGGCGGCAGGATGCCGGTGCAGCTCGCGAAGTTGATGTCCTGCGAGAAAACGCCTTTCGGGCTGATCGTGTCCGCCGGGTCCTGGCCGGCGGACGCCGTCTGCGGCAACATGCCATTGACCAGGAGGTCGCGCAGGTTGATCGTCTGCACGTCGTAACCCGTGAGATAGATGTTGAAGTCGAGAACGGGGACCGAGAGGTCCGACCAGATGACGATGTGGGCCAGCACGGCCGCGGGCGCGGCGTTGTTGACGGAGAAGACGGTGGAGGGCCCTCGCGGGTGAACGAGGTCCTGCTCGAAATAGGGGAGCAGCAGGGTCGCGGCCGGTTCCGGGGCGGTCTTGCGGAGCGTGGCGGCTTCCACGCTGGAGCCGATCATCATTCCCAGCAGGACCAGCAGGCAGCCGGCCACACCGAGAGCGGCCCTCAGGGTTGGGGATTTTTTCGCTCGCTCGGACATTCCAGACGCTCCTTTCCCAGGTGAGGGCAGGCGAATCGCCGCGGCGCCACGCCGAGGCACAGTGTCCCGCCCCGTTTCAATATTGATTAACGGGCGGGTTCGCAGGATTGGCTGAACCGGCGTTCGCGGAGCCCGCGCCGGCTGGTTACTCCAACCTGAGCAGCCAGGTGTCATCGTCTTCGTCCCCGCCGTACGCGAGGCAAGGGATGGCCAGCACCACCAGGAAGAGGACCAGCGTCAGGAGGCGGTGGCGGCCATGGCGAGGAGCGGGGCGAGGAGCCCGCGCGGCTCGCAGGCCGGCGGCCTCGCGTTTCAGGGCGACGAGCTCGGGCAACAGCTCGGTCGCGTCCGGGTAACGGCCCGCGGGCTCAGGGGCGAGCATGCGGGAGAGAACGCGGTCGATCGCGGGCGTCCGCACGGCCAGCATCTCGCGCAGGACGGCCCCGAGCGACCAGACGTCGCTGCGCGGATCGACCTCTCCGCCGGCCGACTGCTCGGGAGACATGTAGGCCGGAGTGCCGAGGAGGGGGACGGCCGGGCTCTGCTCGGGCACCTTGGCGATGCCGAAGTCGAGGATCTTGACGATCCCGTCGGCGGTGAGCATCAGGTTCGCCGGCTTGACGTCCCGATGCACGATCCCCCGGCGATGGGCCTTGGACAGGCCGCGGGCGACCTGCAGGGCGATGCCGAGGGCTTCCACCGTCTCCAGGGGGCCGCGCTCGAGCCTGCGCTTGAGGGTCTCGCCGTCGTAGCAGGCCATCGCGATGTAGAGCTGCCCCTCGGCCGTCTCGCCGACTTCGTAGATCGTGCAGATGTTGGGATGATCGAGCGCGGAGGCCGCCCGCGCCTCGTTCAGGAAGCGCCTCTTCGCCCGCGGATTGGGCGCCAGCATGGGAGGCAGGAACTTGAGGGCGACCGGGCGTCCCAGGAGGGTGTCCTCGGCCTGGTAGACGACGCCCATGCCACCGATCCCGACCGGGCCCAGTATGCGATACCGCGATACCAGGGCGCCGGCCGCGTCCGTAGAGCCCCACGGGTCCGCCGAAGCCTCCTCGTCCAACGTCCGCCGCTCCTTGTGTGTGGGGCCGCTCGTGGGCATTTGTCTATGGTACCCTACCATACAAAGGAACGCTTCTGCTCATGCTCAACAGGAGACCGGCGCGGTGCCCAAGAGGAGGCCTTCCACCCAGTTCGCGACTCCCCACCATGCGGCCCATCAATGGCCGCGCCGGACCGGCATGCCGTCCGTCTTCACGGCGTTCGTCCGCAACCTGCGGGGAGAGGAGACTCCCGACGCGGACCTCTTCCACGACGCCTGGCATGGCCTGAGGGCCGCGCTGGCGAGCGAGATGAAGAAGCGAGGGCTGTGGCAGAGCCCTCCCTGCTATCTGGGCGTCTTCGGCTGGGAGCGCTGGGACGCCGGGGAGACGGCGGGAGTCCGGGCGCAGGCGAGCGCCCTGGGAGAGCTGGTCGCGGATTGCTACGCATTCATCTTCGTCGACCGGTTGCAGAGCCTCAAGCGGCATCTCGCGGAAAAGCCCGACATCGACGGCCTGGTCCGCCTCAACATCCGTCATTTCCTGCACGAACGTCAGAAGGCGCAAGACCCCCTCGGCTTCCAGCTCTTCGAGCTGTTGCAGACCGCGGTCGCGGAGGCCGTCTCGAGCGGTTCGCTCCACGTCCTCAACGGGGACGGGAGGGTCCGCAACGACACTCTCCTGGGCTTCGCGCCCGCGGCGGCGCCGCGGTCCGCGCCGCTCGACCTGGATGCCATCGCGGTGCGGTGGAACGACGAGCTGCTGCCGGCGCTCGTCATGGCGCGCAGCCGCCAGCAGGCGGTGGCCGTCGAGCGGCTGCGGCGGCAACTCCTGGAGCTGCCCCGGGACGGAGTCGAGGCTTTCCGCTTCAGGGATCTCCTGGAACCGTTGAAGAGCGACGCGCGGCGGCGCTGGGCGGCGCTGTTCGAAGGCAAGGGCGAGGAGGGGCACGGCGCGGGTGCACAAACTTCGGCCTCCGGGCCGCCCGAGAGCTCCGTCGAATCCCGGCAGAGCCTGGAGCACCTGACGCGCTGCGTCGCGGACTCCATCCGCCGGCTGGAGACCGATCCCCGGACACGGACCTATCTTTCGGCGCTCTGGCGGTATCTGCGCCGGGAGCACGGCGGCGAGTTAGGCATGGAACGGCCGGCCACCTCCCGCCTTTCCTTCCGCCAGCTCGGCCGGCTCCTGAACATTCCGCGGGAACGCTTCCCCGCGCTCCTCGACACCCTGCGGCAACTCGTGGCCCGCTGCCGGACGGGAGGAGCGCGGCTGGACACCGAGCCGCACCGCTCCTGAAGCGGCGGCGGGAGCTTTTTTCTGTTCCGCCGGCCCGGGCGCCGTGGAACTTTCGCCTCTCCGGCAACGTACGATGGGGAAGGAGCGAAGGAGGCTCCCCGCGATGCTCAAGATCCTCGTCTGGCTCGTCCTCTT
>DASWRX010000309.1:0-25929 GCA_036402955.1 Thermoanaerobaculia bacterium | reverse complement strand
AAGAGGACGTTGCGTGTCGTTTTCATAGTTACCTCGCCGTGTTGCTTGTCCGCGCGTGTGGGAATCACCTGGGTTGGAGATTACAGCGCGGTTACTGATTCTCTTATAGGGCAAGGGTCGTGCCAGGTGTTTTTCCTGGGGAGGAAGGGCCTTGGGGACCCATGGAGAGGACGGTCGCGGGATCTGGAGCGGACGGTTTGGAGGAAGAGAAAAAGAGCCCGGCGGGATCGCCGGGCTCTCGCTCAGAGCGGGGTTGAAAAGCTCTACCGGCCTCCGGGACCCCGCTGCCGGCGGGGGTTGCCCTGGCCCTGCTGGCGGGGACCGCCACCGGGGCGGCCCTGGGCCTGCGCCTGACGCTGCTGGCGCTGGGCTCCCTGCCACTGCTGGCGCTGGGCGGCCTGGCGCTGCTGGCGCTGGGCCCCCTGCCACTGCTGGCGCTGGGCGGCCTGGCGCTGCTGGCGCTGGGCCCCCTGCCACTGTTGGCGCTGGGCGGCCTGGCGCTGTTGGCGCTGGGCCCCCTGCCACTGCTGGCGCTGAGCGGCCTGGCGCTGCTGGCGCTGGGCGCCCTGCCACTGCTGGCGCTGAGCGGCCTGGCGCTGCTGGCGCTGGGCGCCCTGCCACTGCTGGCGCTGGGCGGCCTTCGCCTGGAGCTGCTGGCGGCCCTGGCGCTGCTGGAACTGCTGGCGGTTCTGGCGCTGCTGGGCCTGCGCCATCCTCTGCGAAGCCTGGGAAGCCTGCTGCCGCTTGACCAGGCCCTGCGACCGCTGAGCGTTCATCCGCTGCCGGTTGCCGCGCATCTGCTGAGCGGCGAGCTGCTGGCGCTGCGCCCGGGAAGCCTGCTGCCTCTGCTGGGCCTGCATCTGACCCCGCTGGGCCATCCGCTGGGTCTTCAGCTCGGTGCCCCGGACCGCCGCGGCCTGCCGCTGCTGCCGGTTGCCGTTCTGGAACTGCTGCCGGCTGGCGAGCTGCTGCTGCCGGTTGGCGGTCTGGAGCTGCTGCCGGCCGCCGGCCTGCTGGAACTGCTGGCGCTGGGCGACCATCCGCTGCTGGAAAGCCACGCGGTCCCTGTGGGCGGCCCGGAACTGCACCGCGCTCACCACCGCCTGCCGGGCGACCGCCCGCTGGAGCGGCGTGACGCGGGCCTTCTGCACCTGCGGCCGGAACAGCGCGAGGCGATTGCCCTGGACCTGGGCCTGGCGCCAGTTCCTCCCCGCGTTGAAACCGAGGTCCGCCACCTGGTAGCGCGGCACCCGGCCGGCGAAGCGCTGGATCTGGTCCACCGGCACGCCCTGGTTGAAGACGCGGCCGCCGTTGAACCGGTAGTTGGTGAAGTTGCGGCTCTGGCGGTAGACCGGCCAGACGTCCTGCGGCGCCAGGGCGTAGCGGGAGAGCCGCGGCGACAGGAAGTCGCGTCCCGGCACGAAGACGTAGGCGTCGGGGGCGATCCCGTAGGCGTAGTCGCCGTACCCGCCGCCGTATCCGCCGCCAAAGCTGGCGCTCAGGCTGACGCCGGGGGGCAGGGGAGCCCAGCCCACGTAGTCGGAGCTCGCCTCCCAGGAGACCCACGCCGGACCCCACGTGTCGCCGGGGACCCAGGACCAGCCGATCTCAGGGTCGTCGTACCAGCGGCCGTAGTGGTAGGTGGCCCAGCCGTAGGGCTCGTCCGAGATCCAGACCCAGCCCTCGTCGGTCCAGGCCCAATGCCCGTCCTGATAGGGACGCCAGGTCGTGGCCACCGCCCGCGGCGTCCAGACCCAGCCGTAGCTCGGGCGATCGATCCAGTTCCCGTAGGGAGCGAGATCGTCGTAGAAGAAGCCGAGATCCACCGAGGTACGGCCCGACGGACCGATGTGGATGCCCGCCGCCACCGAGGTCTGGGCCGAAGCCGCCGCGGCGATGCCCGCCAGGAGAAGCAAGGCGAAAAGTGCGATTCGTGTTGTTTTCATGGGTCACCTCGCTGTTTGGGTGATGTCCGCGCGCGATTCAGGAGTTTGCTTTGGAGATCGGACCGCGCGGTCACCCTGATACAGGGCAAGAGCCGTGCCAGCGACCGGTCCCCGGGGAGCGGTGCCGGCGGACTCCTGGGGAGGACAGGGGTTGTGTGGAGGAAAGGACACGGACGGCACGGACGAGCACGGACCCACAAAGACGAACACGGACGAAGAGGCCGCCTGGGGAATGGCGGCTTCCTTGTCCGTGTGGGTCCGTGTCGGTCCTTGTGCGTCCGTGTTGCCGGGCCCCGCTACCGCCCGGGCGGCGGCGGGGGCGGCTGCTGCTCCCGGCGCTTTTTCTGGTTCTCCTGCTGCTGTTGCTGCTTCGGTGCCGCCTGCGGCGGCCGCTGGCGCTGCTGCTGGTCCGGGGCGGCCTGCGGCGGCCGCTGGCGGGGCTGCCGGTTCTGGGCCGGAGCCTGCTCGCGCGGCGGGGTCAGACGGGCCGGCGGAGGCTGCCCCTGGTCGGCGGGGGCCGGCTGCGGCTGGCGCTGCCGGGTCTGGCGCTGCTGCCGGGCCGGAGGGGCGGATTCGGCCGGCGGCCGGTTCTGCTCCTGGGCCTGGCCCTGGGCCTGGTTCTGGCGGTTGGCGCGGTTCTGGGCGTTGCCGCGCGGGCTCGGCTGCACCTGCGGCGACGCTTGAGCCCGCTGCCGCGCCGGCCTCGCCGGAGCCGGGCTCGTTGCCGGCGCGGTGGGCGCGGCTTGAGCGGCGCGGACGCGCTCGGGATGGCGGGACTGGAACTGGCTCGCGTCCACCACCGCCTTGCGGGCCACCGGCCGGGCGGGCGGCGGTGGGATGTTGGCCGCCTTCTGGACCTGCGGGCGGAAGAACGCGACCCGGTTGCCCTGGATCTGCACCCGGCGTCCCCCGGAGCCCGCTCCGAGATCGGCCAACTGGTAGCGCGGCACCGGCCGGCCGACCACCCGCTGGATGTTGGCCACCGGAATACCGTCGTTGTAGACCCGGCCGCCGTTGTACCGGTAGTTGGTGTAGTTGCGGGTCTGGCGGAAGACGGTCACCACCTGCGCCTGCGGTACCACGTAGTCGACGATGCGCGGTGCCAGGAAGTAGCGCTCCTGCACGAAGACGTAGGCGGCGGGCGCGAGCGTCACCGAGAGGAGGCCGGAGAAGCCGGGATTGATGTTGATCGAGGGGGGGAGAGGCGCCCAGCCGACGTAGTTGGAGCCCTCCTGCCAGGAGACCCAGGATGGCCCCCACTCCTGGCCGGGGACCCAGGCCCAGCCGATCTCCGGGTCGTCGTACCACCGGCCGTAGTGGTAGGTCGCCCAGCCGTAGGGCTCGTCGGTGACCCAGGTCCACCCCTGGTCGGTCCACACCCAGTGGCCATCCTGATAGGGGCGCCAGCTCGCGGCGGCGTCCTGCGGCGTCCACACCCAGCCGTAGCTCGGACGCTGGATCCAGTTCCCGTAGGAAGCCAGATCGTCGTAGAAGAAGCCGAGATCCACCGCGGCCCTGCCTCCAGGACCGACGTGGATCCCCGCGGAGATGGAGGTCTGCGCGGAGGCCGCTCCGGCCAGGGCTCCCAGCAGGAGCAGGGCGAAGAGCGCGATGCGTGTCGATTTCATGGGATCACCTCTTGTTGGAATCCGGACGTCCGGAGGTAGAGCTGCTGCCGGTTATCCAGCGCAAGAAGCCAGCGCAAGAAGCGTGCCCGAGGATTCGAGGGCGCCGGGCGGCGCGTTGCCAAGCTCCGGGGGGCGCGATAGCATCGCACGGCCCTTCCGGGGGCCTGGAGAGGAGAGAACGCCTTGGATTTTTCCCTGACCGACGAGCAGCGCGCCATCCAGGAGACCGCGCGGGAGTTCGCCCGCCGCGAGATCGATCCGATCGTGGACGAGATCGACGAGCACCAGAAGTTCCCCCGCGAGGTGATGCGGAAGGCGGGGGAGCTGGGTTTCCTCGGCATCATCTTCCCCGAGGAGTACGGGGGCGCCGGGCTCGGCTACACCGAATACGTGATCGTGGTCACCGAGCTGTCGCGGGTGGACCCCTCGGTGGGCATCAGCGTGGCGGCCCACAACTCGCTGTGCTCGAACCACATCTACAAGTTCGGCAGCGAGGAGCAGAAGCGGCGCTGGCTGGTGCCGCTGGCCAAGGGCGAGAAGATCGGCGCCTGGAGCCTCACCGAGCCGGGCGCCGGCTCGGACGCGGCCGGCACCCGCACCCGCGCCGAGCGGGTGGACGGCGGCTGGATCCTGAACGGCGCCAAGACCTTCACCACCCACGGCAGCGTCGGCGACGTCTGCGTGGTGTTCGCGGTGACCGATCCGAACGGCGCCCGCGGCCACAACATCTCGGCCTTCGCGCTCGACAAGGGGATGGAGGGGTTCCGCCCGGGCAAGAAGGAGAACAAGCTCGGCATCCGCGCCTCCGACACCGCCGAGGTGGTGATGGAGAGCTGCTTCGTCGCCGAGGACCGGCTGCTCGGCCAGGAGGGGGAGGGGTTCATCCAGGCCCTGCAGATCCTCGACGGCGGCCGCATCTCGATCGCGGCGCTGGGGCTGGGCACGGCGACCGGCGCCTTCGACACGGCGGTGGCCTACGCGAAGGAGCGCGAGCAGTTCGGCCAGCCGATCGCGCACTTCCAGGCCATCCAGTTCGCCCTCGCCGAGATGTCGACCCGCATCGCCGCGGCGCAGATCCTGACCTTCGCCGCGGCCGCGGCCATGGACCGCGGCGGCAAGGTATCGCGCCTCGCCTCCGAGGCCAAGCTCTACACCGGCGAGGCGGCCGTGTTCTGCTCCGAGCGCGGCGTGCAGATCCACGGCGGCTACGGCTTCATCAAGGATTACCGGGCCGAGAAGTACTACCGCGACGCCAAGATCTGCACCATCGGCGAGGGCACCAGCGAGATCCAGCGCCTGGTGATCGCCCGGCAGTTGCTGAAGGGGCGTTGATGGCCCCTCACTCCCCCAACCCCCTCTCTCCCAGCCTCCCCCCCATCCACCGGGAGAGAGGGGGCTCAAAAGGCGTTGCTGTTCTCCCTCCTCTCCCGGCGGTCGGGGGGGAGGCCGGGAGAGGAGGGCCGGGGTGGTGAGGGCCCGGGAGGGGGAGAATTCCCTCGACGACCTCGTGCCGCGCGTGTTGCAGCGCAATCCGCGGGCGCTCGGGCGGGCGATCTCGATCCTCGAGGACGGCGGCGGCGGGCAGCGCGAGCTGATCCGCCGCGTCTACTCCGGGACCGGCAAGGCGCGCGTGATCGGGGTGACCGGCCCGCCGGGCGCCGGCAAGAGCACGCTGGTCGACCGCCTGACCCGCCTGATCCGCCAGCGCGGGCAGACCGTCGGCATCCTCGCCGTCGATCCCACCAGTCCGTTCACCGGCGGCGCCCTGCTCGGCGATCGCATCCGCATGTCGACCCTGTACACCGATCCCGGCGTCTTCATCCGCTCGATGGCCACCCGCGGGGCCATGGGCGGGCTCGCCCGCGCCTCACGCGACGCCGTGGACCTGCTGGACGCCGCCGGCTTCGACTGGGTGCTCGTGGAGACCGTCGGCGTCGGCCAGGACGAGGTGGACGTCGTCCGCACGGTCGACACGGTGGTGCTGGTGACCATCCCCGGCCTCGGGGACGACATCCAGGCGATCAAGGCGGGGATCCTGGAGATCGCCGACGTCTTCGTGATCAACAAGGCCGACCGCGAGGGGGTGGAGCGGACGCTCAAGGACCTCCAGATGATGCTGTCGATCGGCGAGCACGGCGAGTGGCTGCCGCCGGTGCTCAAGACGGTGGCCGCCCGCGAGGAGGGGATCGACCGGCTGCTGGCCGAGATCGAGCGCCACCAGGAGTACCTCGCGGCCAGCGGCGAGATCGAGCGCCGCCGCCGCTCGCACCTGCGGCTGCGCGTGGAGACCATCCTCAAGGAGCGCGTGGTGGCCGCCGCCGACCGCGTGCTGGGGGTCGACCGCGAGGTCGAGCGCGGCCACCAGCGCAAGACCGATCCCTACCGGGTGGCGGACCGCCTGTTCGCCGGCGTGCTGGAGGACGCCCGCGAGGAGATCAACCAGGAGGAGGCGCTCGCCGCCGAGGACGGCCCGGCCGGACCCACCGAGGAGCGGATGGCCTGATTGGAGACAGCATGATTGGAAAGATCGACCACGTGGGGATCGCGGTCCGCTCGATCGACGAGGCGAAGGGGCTCTACGAGGCGATGGGGCTCCACGTGGAGGCGATCGAGGAGGTGCCGCACGAGGGGGTGCGGGTGGCGCTGATCCCCTGCGGCGAGTCGCGCATCGAGCTGCTGGAGCCGACGGCGGAGGATTCGCCGATCGCCAAGTTCCTGGCGAAGCGCGGCCCCGGCATCCACCATCTCTGCCTGGGCAGCGACGACGTCCGCGCCGACGACGGGCGGCTGCGCGCGGCGGGCTACCAGGTGCTGCGCCCCGAGCCCACCCGCGGCGCCGGCGGCTGCTGGGTGCAGTTCGTCCACCCCAAGAGCGCCGGCGGCGTGCTGCTGGAGCTGTCGGAGGAGGGAGATTGATGATCCGCCCCGGCGCCCTGGTGATCGTCCACCTGATCCATCCGACGGAGAAATTCTGGGGGCTGCTCCAGGAGCTGGGGGTGGCCGGGGTGATGCTGCGCGGCATCAACGTCTCGAGCTTCGACGACTGGATGGCCCAGGCTGCCCGCCCGGGGGACCAGACGCTGGGGCTCTCGACGATGTTCGTCCCCCTGTTCCGCGTCGAGCGGATCTTCCTCGACGAGCCCGTCGGCGAGGTGGAGAGCTACCGCCAGCGCTTCCGCCAGCGCGTCGGGGTCAACGTCGAGCGCTACCTGGGGCTCGGCGAGGAGGAGGCGAGAGGGGAGGAGGAGCCGTCCGAGGTGCCGTCGTAGGGGGAACGCAAAGGGCGGGGACTTGGCCCCGCCCCTACGAAAAACAATCCCGATCGAAGCTCCCTACCGCCGGCCGCCGATCGCGACCACCTTCGAGTCGTCGTTCTCCAGCGACTGGCCGGAGTGGTCGAGGCCCATGACGTTGAAGATGTGATCGCGCAGGCGCCGGCAGGCCGGATCGTCCAGGTTGCGCGGCCGGGCGACGTCGACGGTGACGATGTCGCGGATGCGCGACGGGCGCTTGCCCATCACCACCACGCGGTCGGCGAGCTGCACGGCCTCCTCGACGTCGTGGGTGACGAAGAGGACGGTCTTGCGCTCGCGCTCCCAGATCTGCATCAGCTCGTAGCGCAGCTTGATGCGGGTGAGGTAGTCGAGGGCGCCGAACGGCTCGTCCATGAACAGGAGGTCCGGCTCGGCGGCGAGGGCGCGGGCGATCTCGACCCGCTGCTTCATGCCGCCGGAGAGCTCGCGGGGGAAGGCCTTGCCGAAGCCGGTCAGGTTCACCATCTCGATGTAGTGGGCGACCAGCTCCCGCTTCTCGGCGGGGTTCGACCGCTTGACCCCGAAGCCGACGTTGTCCTCGACGGTGAGCCAGGGGAAGACCGAGTTCTCCTGGAAGATGAAGATGTGCCGCGGGTCGGGCTCGGTCACCACGTGGCCGTCGATCTCGATCTGCCCCTGGGTCGCGGCGAGGAAGCCGCCGGCGATGTTGAGCAGGGTGGACTTGCCGCAGCCCGAGGGTCCCACGAGGCAGACGAACTCGCCGTCGCCCACCTCCAGGTTGATGTCCTCGAGGACGTGGGTGGTGGTCTTCGCCTTGTCCTTCCCCGTGAAGGTCATCCAGACGTCGTTGACGGCGATTTTCTGGCGCATGATTCGGTTTCCGTTGTGCAGCCCCTTGAGGATGCTCATGAGTGTCCCCTCCAGATCATAAATGAAATAAAAGTCAGAGGAACCTTACCGTCCGCTGAGGCCCCAGCGGACCTCGTCGAGGGTCTCCATCCGGCGCACCAGGAAGTCGAGACCGAGGCCGATCAGGCCGATCAGCGCCATGCCGGCGACCACCAGGTCGTAGCGCTTGCCGGCGTTGCGGGCGTCGATGATCAGGTAGCCGAGCCCGGAGTTGACCGCGATCATCTCGGCCGCGACCACCACCAGCCAGGCGATGCCCAGGGCGAGGCGCAGGCCGGTGAGGATCTGCGGCAGCGAGGCCGGGAAGACCACCTTCTTGAACAGCTCGAGCCCGGTGATGCCGAAGTTCCGCGCCGCGCGGATGTAGTTGAGCTGGATGTTCTGCACCGCCGCCATCGCCGCGGTCACGATCGGGAACAGGCTGGCCAGGAAGATCAGGAAGATCGGCGCGAGGTCGCTGACCCCGAACCAGAGGATGGCGACCGGGATCCAGGCGATCGGCGAGATCGGGCGCAGCACCTGGAGCGCCGGGTTGAAGGCGGCGCGGGCGCGGCCGAACCAGCCCATCAGCAGGCCCGCGGGGATGCCGACGACCACCGCCAGCATGAACCCGCAGCTCACCCGGAAGAGCGAGGCCACGATGTACTTGAACAGCACCCCCTTGCGGGCCAGCTCGACGGTGCCGGCCAGCACCTCCTTGGGGGTCGGGAAGATGTCGCTGCCCGACCAGCGGACGGCGAAGTGCCAGCCGAGGACGAAGCAGACGGCGACGCCGAGCGGTAGCAGGACCGATTCGATTCTGGACTTCATGTCTCCCCCCATCATAAGGCGGTGGCAAGCGGCCCGCCGTTACCGGCGGCTTGGCTCCTCCGCAAAACAAGACTTCAGGTGCGTATCAGGTGCGTCCCGGCGGGGTATCCGTGACAACCCGCGGGACAAACCCGCGGGACAAGCCCCGGGACAGCCGGGCTCAGATCCCCTTCCAGGGATAGGCGCCGGCGCCGGTCGTGTTCTCCGAGAAGCGCGTGTCCGCGTATTCCTCGAAGGCGATCGGCTGCTTCAGGATGCCGGCCTCGAGCGCGAGCTGCGAGATGTACTCGAACTCCTTCTTGGCCAGCCGCAGGTTGCCGTAGGTGACGCGGTCGGGCGGCTTGCTGAGCACGAACCTGAGCAGGCGCGGGTTCTGGTTGTAGTACTGGGTGGCCACGGCGACCGCCGCCTTCATGCGGTGGTCCATGCCGCCCTCCAGCCAGAGGCCGCTCTTGGCGATGCCGGTCACCAGGTCCTGCACCTTGTCCGGGTGCTCCCTGGCGAACGTGTCGTTGACCGCCAGCACGCAGGAGATGAAGTTGGGCCACAGCTCCTTGGCCTGGTAGAGCACGCGGCCGTAGCCGTCGAGCTCGGTCTGCCCCATGAACGGCTCGCCCGAGATGATGGCGTCCACCGCCCTGGCGTAGAGGGCCGCGGGCATGTCCGGCGGCGGCATCTCGACGAGCTGGATGTCGCTCATCGTCATGCCGCGGTCCTTCAGGGCCTTGAAGATCAGCAGGAACTGGTTCGAGAACCGGTTGGGGACCGCCACCCGCTTGCCACGCAGGTCCTGGAAGTCGTGGATGTTCGAATCCTTGCGCACCATCAGGGCGGAGCCGTCGCGGTGGCCGAGGAAGACGATCTTGCTCCGGATGCCCTGCTGGCGCAGCGCCATCGCCATGGGAGCGAGGATGAACGTCGCCGGGGTCTGCCCGGAGATGTGGGCCTCCTTCAGCTCGGGCCAGCCGCTGAAGCGCACCGGCTCGAACAGCCCCTTGCCGTTCATGTTCTTGCGGATCCAGTCGGAGACCGGGCAGGTGAGGTGGCAGGTCACCGGCAGGAAGCCGACCTTGAACTTCGCCTCCTCGGCCACCTGCTTGCGGAGACCGACGGCGCGGAGCGGGTCGAACCCCAGGTTCAGCCAGGCGTGGGTAAAGCCGAGGGCGACGGCGATGATCACCGCGCCCACCATGACTCGGGTCAGCTTGCTCACTTTGATCCCCCCTTCAGACCGGGAGAGGACATCTTACGCCGGAGCCGGCGTATTCTCCCTCCCACGAAATCATCAGAAACGACGTCTGAAAGGTGCGCCACCCTTCCCCAGGCGGGACAGGGACGCGGATCAACGGCTCCAGGCGTACTGGGTGGCGCCCGCCGTCCGCTCGGAGAAGCGGGTGTCGGCGTACTCCTCGAACGCCAGGGGCCTGGTCAGCACCCCGGCCTCGAGGGCGAGGTCGGCGATCTGCTGGAAATCCTTGCGGGCGAGCCGCAGGTCGGAGTACTTCACGCGGTCCGGCGGCTTCGAGAGCACGAAGCGGAGCAACCGCGGATCCTGGTTGTAGTACTGGGTGGCCACGGCGACCGCCGCGTCCATGCGATGGTCCATGCCCCCCTCCAGCCACAGGCCGCTCCTGGCGATGCCGGTGACGAGCTGCTGCACCCATTCGGGGTGCTGGTCGATCGTCTTCTGCGAGACCACCAGCACGCAGGAGATGAAGTTGGGCCAGATGTCCTTGGCCTGGAACAGGACGCGGCCGTAGCCGTCGAGCTCCGTCTGGGCCATGAACGGCTCGCCCGAGGTGATCGCGTCCACCGCCTGCGAGTAGAGGGCGGCCGGCATGTCCGGCGGCGGCATCTCGATCATCTCGATGTCCTTGATCGACATCCCCTGGTCCGCCAGCGCCTTGCGCAGCAGCAGGTATTGATTGGAGAACCGGTTGGGGACCGCCACGCGCTTGCCGCGCAGGTCGCGGACGGTGTAGATCTGCGAGGCCTTGTTGACCATCATGGCGGTGCCGTCCCGGTGCCCGAGGTAGACGATCTTGATCGGCACTCCCTGCTGGCGCAGGGCCATCGCCATCGGCGCCAGCATGAACGTGGCGGGCAGATAGCCGGCGATCAGCGACTCCTTGATCTCCGGAAAGCCGTTGAACCGCACCGGCTCGTAGAACCCCTTGCCGGCCATGCTCTTGTTGATCCAGTCGGTGACGGGGCAGGTGAGATGGCAGGTCACCGGCAGGAAACCGACGCGGAAGCGGGCCGACTCCGCCACCGCCGCTCTCTTCTTGAAGCCGAACGCGGTGGCCGGATCGAACCCCAGGTTCAGGCAGGCGTGCAGGAACCCGAGCGTCAGCGTCGCCGCCATCGCCGTCAACAGGATCTTGGTCAATTTGCCCATGGATACGTCCCCCCCCAAAAGAAAGAAAGCAGCTTTCTTCAGGAGTGTCGCCGGGCGATGCTATCGTGACACGAGTTAAAAAGAGGCGGACGGGCACGGACCCCACACGGACGGCCACGGACCGGTCCTACCTCTCTTAGAACTGCACGTTCTTGACGTAGAAGGCGGTGACCTCGACCTTTTTGGAGATGAGGTCGGTCGCCATCTCGGGGGTGAGCACGAACTGGCCGGCGCGCTCGCGGGAGGGGGTGGTCAGCACGACCTCGAAGGCCGCGACCTTGCCCGGGAAGGCGTCGCGGACGTGGAGCAGGGCGTTGGCCGTGGTGGTGAGCGCCTTGAAGACGGAGCCCTCGGAGTTGGTGGCGATCTCGAGCAGGGGATGGTCGCCCTGCGTGCCCTCGAAGATCTCCACGTCCTGGACCCCCTGGCCACGGAAGAACTGCTGCAGCTCGGCGGTGGCCTCGGCGTGGGAGTAGGGCCTGCGGGTGAGGGTGGAGAGGTCGTAGAAGCCGGCCTTGGTCTTGACCAGGTGTCCGGAGGCGGCATCGCCCTTGTCCCGGTGGGTCGTCGGCAGGTCGCGCGGCGCGGCGCCTTTGGCGAGGTCGCTCAGGGTCTTCTCCCGCTGCTGCGGCGGCGGCGCGCCGATGTCCTGGGGGGAGCCGGGGAGGACCACGGCGCTGCCGTAGCCGCCGCGGTTGGCCGCCTCGGTGCGGGCGACGTCGATCTGGTCGGCGCGCACGAAGGTCTGGATGCCGTTGAGCTGGGTGATGATCGCGCGGCCGTTCTCGATCCGGTACTTCTCCTTGGCGATGATGGTGGCGCCGTCCTTGAGGACGATCGTATAGCTGGCCACGGCCAGCAGGAGCGAGGCCCCGATCAGGAACCAGAGAGCGAACAGGGCCAGGGTGGCCGGGCGCGGGTGCCGCATGGCGTGTCTCCTCGTGCGCGAAATTCGCTCCATGATACCCTTTCGCGGCCCTCCGGGGAACGCGCCGCGAGGGACTCGAACCGACCACAGGATTCCAGATCTTGAAAACCGCAGCTCCGCAATCCGGCCTCCTCGTGCTCGAGGACGGCTCCGTCTTCGCGGGCGAGGCCGTGTCGCCCGGCACCCGCTTCGGCGAGGTGGTGTTCAACACCTCGATGACCGGCTACCAGGAGGTGCTCACCGACCCCTCCTACCGCGGGCAGATCGTGGTGATGACCCAGCCGCACATCGGCAACTACGGCATCAGCGCCGAGGCCGCCGAGTCCGGGCATCCGTGGGTCGAGGGATTCATCGCCCGCCAGTTCACCGTCCGCCCGTCGGGCTCCGGCGGCGACGAGAGCCTGCCCGCCTACCTGCGGCGCCACGCCGTGCCGGCCCTGCAGGGGATCGACACCCGCGCCCTGGTGCGGCGGCTGCGCGACCGCGGCGCTCTGCGCGGCGTGCTCACCAGCGAGCGCTCCGACGTCGCGGCCCTGGCCGCCGAGCTGGCCGGCTTCCCGACCATGGCCGGCCGCGCGCTGGTCGACGAGGTCACCTGCGCCGCGGCCTACGAGATCCCGGCGGTGGGGGAGGAGCGCCGCCACCTCGCCGTCTACGACTTCGGGGTGAAAGCCAACATCCTGCGCTCGCTCGCGGAGCGCGGCGCGCGCCTGACCGTGCTGCCGGCCCGCACGCCGGCGAGCGCGGCCCTGGCGCTGGCGGTCGACGGCGTGGTGCTGTCGAACGGGCCGGGCGATCCGGAGCCGCTCACCGGCATCGTCGACGCCGTCCGCGAGCTGATCGCCGCCGACATGCCCGTCTTCGGCATCTGCCTGGGCCACCAGCTCCTCGGCCTCGCGCTCGGCGGCCGCACCTTCAAGCTCAAGTTCGGCCATCACGGGGGGAACCAGCCGGTGCACGACCTGGTGACCGGCAAGGTGGCGATCACCAGCCAGAACCACGGCTTCGCCGTCGATCCCGCGTCGCTGCCGTCCTCCTGCGCGGTGACCCAGATCAACCTCAACGACGGCACGGTCGAGGGCTTCGCCGTCTCAGACCGGCCGGTGTGGTCCGTGCAGTATCACCCGGAGGCCGCCCCCGGCCCGCACGACGCCGCGATCCTCTTCGACCGCTTCCTCGACGCGACGACGCGGCGACGCGGCGGTGAGTGAGCCCGCCCTCTCCGGTCCCCTCCCCTGGGTGATCGCCTGGAGATTCCTGCGCGGGCGGCACAGCCGGCTGCTCGACGGCACGGCGCGGGCGGCGCTGCTGTCCACGGGCCTCGGCGTGATGGCGATGATCATCGCCATGGCCTTGATGACCGGCTACCGGGAGGACCTCCAGAACAAGCTCGTGCGCGGCAACGCCGCCGTGATCGCCTACCCGGCCGGCGGCGGGCCGGACAAGCTCACGGCGGCCCGGCAGCGGGCCCTGCTGGCCATCCCCGGCGTGCGCAAGCTGGGACGGGTGGCCTACGGGCAAGGGTCGCTCGCCAGCGCCAAGGTGGCGCAGGGGGTGGAGGTGGTGCTGCGCGGCGTCGATCCCGGCGGCGGGCAGCTCACGGCGACGCCGGAGCAGCTCCGCCCGTCGCCGGACGGCATCCCGTCCGGCGTGCTGGGCAAGGACCTCGCCGACCGGCTGGGCGCCCGGCGCGGCGACGTCCTCCGCCTGGTCTCGCTCGGCTTCCAGGAGGGCCGGCCGCACTTCCGCTACCAGAGCGTGCGGGTCTCCGGCACCTTCGCCACCGGCTTCGCCGAGTTCGACCGCAGCTGGCTGCTGCTCGACCGCGCCCTGGTGGAGCGCCTGATGGGCGGCGAGACGGCGGTGGACCTGCTGGAGTTCACGGTGGCCCATCCCGACGAGGCGCCGCGCGTCGCCGACGCCGCCTCGCGCGTCCTCGATCCGGACTTCGTGGTCACCGACTGGCAGCATCTCAACCGCGAGCTGTTCACCGCCCTCAAGCTGCAGCAGATCGCCCTCTTCCTGGTGCTCGGGCTGATCGTCATCGTCTCCACCTTCAACGTCGCCTCGACCCTGGTGGTGCTGGTGCGGGAGCGGATGCGCGACATCGGCCTGCTGGGCGCGCTGGGGCTGCGCCCGGGGCTGCTGCGGCAGGTCTTCCTGATCTACGGCGGGTTCCTCGGCTTCTTCGGCACGCTGCTGGGGGTGCTCTTCGGCTGGGGGATCTGCTGGGTGCTCACCACCTTCGAGCTGGTGCGCTTCGACCCCGAGGTGGCGGCGATCTACTTCATCAACTCCGTCCCCTTCCACGTCGAGCCGCGGGACGTGCTGGCGGTGGTCGGCTTCGCCCTCCTGGTCACCCTGGCCGCCTGCTTCGTCCCCGCCTGGCGGGCGGCGCGGGTGGACCCGTCGTCGGCGCTCAGGTATGAATGATCCTCCTAATCCGCTCTCTTTACGGTCAATCGTTCAGCCTTGCTGCCGGAAGCCGCTCCCGCTGGGGCCGTTGCTGCGACATAAGCCGCTACCGCGGAAGCCCCTGCTGCGAAAGCCGATACTGCGGAAGCCTCTGGGGTAACCCCTCCTTCGGGAGCGCCTTCTATGGGAGCGCCCACTGCGAGAGTCGCTACTTCCGGAGCCCCCAATGCGTGAGCCGCGGCCTCGTGAGCCCCAGCTGCGAAAGCCGCCGCTGCACGAGCCGGTGCTGCGAAGGCTCCTACGACGGGAGCCGCTGCCGCGGGAGCCCCTGCTGCGAAAGCAACTGCTTCGTGAGCCCCAGCTGCGAAAGCCTCCGCTGCGCGAACCGGTGCTGCGAAAGCTCCTGTGAACGCCGCTGCTGCGGAAACCGGTTCTACCGGTACTGCGCGAGCCGGCGGACTCGCGGGAACCGCGGCCTGCGCGCTCTGCGCTTGCATGTCCAGCCCCGCGGGCAACCCCATGTCCCTGAGGAGCCCGGCCATCCGCAAGTTCTCCTCAAGAAGCTGCTCCACTCCCTCACGAGTCAAGGAGTACCGGGTTCTCGGCCGCCCGGGGGAGTCGGAAGGCAGCGCCTCCTTCGTAATGCCGGAACCCAGATGATGGAGGAACCCGTAGACGGTGTTCACCGGGACTCGGGTGAAGCCAGCCAGCTCCTCTACGGTGAAAGTCCGCAGGTCGAGCGCGGTCCGGCCCAGAAGGTACTTGCCGGGAGAGAGGACGGGTCTGCTCATGGACGGTATGCTAGCGCAGTTTCCTTGGTTCTGCAAGGAAACTCTCCGGCCACCGCTAAGGAGCTCTCATTCTGACCTCTTCATAGAGTGAATCGAGTCCTGCCAGGCGGGGATTCTCGAGGAACTCGCGCCGTTGACCGGGTCTGGTGAGCCCCTCGAGAAATCGCAGGACCACATCTCCCCGGCCCTCGGGCTGGTAGCCGGGTGGCTCCGCGAGCAGATCCCGCGTGAGACTCCAATAGAGATCCTCCCTCACGAGCAGCATCATATCCGTGACCCACGCCAAGGGCTCGCTTCTCGGCAATCCATTCAGGCTATCGCGGACATGCATGAAGGTTCGAAGATCCGCGGGCGAGCCTCGCTCGCGGACCTCCACATGGAGGGTCTCCATCAGCCATCCTTCCCTGACGGTTTCCGATAACGAGTCGCTCCGCGGCAGCACATGGGACAGGTACTCGTGCTGCAAGATGATTTCGGCGAGCACCGCGGCCCACAAGGCCGCGTGCTTATATTGGAAGACCCAGGCGATCTTGCGTCCACCCGTCGAAGGCCAGAGGAAATCCCGGCTCTCCTTCCAGGAGATTCTGATCGGTGCCAGCTCGACCGTAGTCTGCCCTGCCAGACCGATTCTTGTCGCCAGCGTCCCGATGGCGGCCCTGGCTCTCTGGTTGGCATCGGCGAGGTAGCGCCGAGGATCAAAGCCCGCATGGAGCGCTGCTTGAATCGTCTCGCGGCCGTTCGCGAGCAGTTCCTGGACCTTTTGGGGGGCCTTCCTCGCCCGCTGTCTCGCCGTGAAGCTGTCCCACGTGAGGAGAGCATCCACCGGCTCGGTCTGCATGTAGATCGCATCAGCGAACGCTGACGCCAGCGCCGAGGTGTAATCGACCAGCCCGGGTCGTAAGTCGGAGGTGGCGCTAAGTAGATCCTCCTGAACCTCTCGGAAAGCAGAGGCGAGCAGGAAGAGAACCGCGAATTGTGGCTCGCGCGCCTTCGAGTCAAAGCCTTCGCCGAACTCCGGAAGCAGCCCAGGCAAGCCCGCCTCTAAGATTTCCTGTCGCCAGAATCCTGGCTTTTGAAGTTGGAAGGAAATAACTTGAGATTCTCGAGCCGCGGCTTCAGGTACGTCTCATAGAAGTGCTTTCCAGCCGCGCCTGCCAATCCTCCGGCGAACGCTTTGAAGAGGAAATAGACGAAGGCGATCCCACCTCCGAACGCCCCTCTGACCTCGGCCTTCGCCTCAACGACCGCTGCGTCATCCCGTCCGGCCGCGTCGATGGCCTCGCCCAGCGCTTGCTGGAGTCGCTTGCGGACCTCATCAGGGCCCAGACTCGTATCCATGACCTGCAGTTGGAATTCGTACTCGTACGTATCCGGCTGTGCAGATGTCATAGCGCGTCCTCCGGCCCCGCGTTCCCGCAATAAGGATAAATTCTAGCATACCGAGTACTGCGGCGAGGCTCCCCTTGGGAAGCTGGCGCGGGTGCCGAGGCTTTTCGCCTACGCCGACACGCTCTCGTTTCGCTCGCCGGACATGATCCGCCAGCCGATGACCTTGTCGTCGATCTCGCGCAGGCGGTTGGCGACCAGGCGGCAGAGGAGCTGGAGGAACTCGAGGGCGGCGTGGGGGTCCATGGCGAGGACCTCGCGCACGGTCCCCTGGTCCAGGGCCAGCACGGTGAGCGGGCCCGAGTGGGCGCGGGCGTCGGCCGAGCGCGGCTCGCCGTCGATCAGCGACATCTCGCCGAAGAAGTCGCCGCGCTCCAGGATGGCGAGCGCCTCCTCGCCGGCGCCCGGGATGTACTTGGAGATTATCACCCGGCCCTCGAGGATGATGTACATCTCGGCCCCCTCGTCCCCTTCCTGGAACAGCGAGGCCCCGGCGGTGAAGCGCTTCTCGCGGGAGAAGGTGGCGAGGGTGATCAGCTCGCGGCGGGAGAGCCCCTGCTCGCGGAACAGGCGGATCTTGTCCGAGGGCTCCACCCGCACGTTCGAGGGCACCCCGGCGGTCTGCTTGCGCAGGCGCAGGAAGTTCTCCGGCATCGACTCCGAGGAGAAGAAGGACTTGAGCTGGTCGTTGGTCGCCCGCAGCTTGCGGGCCAGGCTGTGCCAGAGCGTCCAGTAGACCTGGACCCCCATCTCGGGCGACGTCTCCATCAGATTGTCGAGCACCGCCGAATCGATCCGGAACACCTGGCTGGGCGCCGCGGCCAGGGCATCGGAGCTGCGCTCCTGGCCGGTGATGAAGCCGGCCTCGCCGAAGAAATCTCCCGGCTCGACCACGCCGAGGGCGAAGGTGCCGTAGGAGGTGGTGCGCTGGACGGTGATCTCCCCGCGCTCGAGCATGTAGAGGTCGCGCCCCGGGGTGCGGTGGCCGAAGATCAGGCTGCCGACGTCGTGGACCTCCTCGCGCACCGCCTGGGTCAGGCGGAAGATCTGCTCGTCGGAGAAGTGGGCCAGGGGCTTGATCCGCCGCAGGCGGGAGGCCGTCTCGAGCTGGCCGCCGACGTCCCCGCGGCGCTTCGGCGGCGGCAGGTTGAGCGGGATGTTGGCGCCGGGCAGCCCCCCCTGCTCGAGGAAGCGCTCGCGGTGCCACTCCAGCCGGTCGAAGGCCGTGTGCACCAGCTCCTGGCGCTCGCGGAAGAGCCCCGACAGCTCGCGGTTGCCCCAGCCCAGGATCTGCTTGAGCGTCTGGATGCGCCGCCGCAGCCGCCGCACCCCCTCCTCGTCCCCCTCGTTGAGCAGCAGGAAGGCATGGACCGTGGCGCTCAGGGAGGCCTCGAACCGCTTGCGCTCGTACTCGGCGCGGCCGAGGTTCTCGGCCGTCTCGCGGTCGAAGGGGTTGTAGCGCAGCGCCCGTCCGAACTCCTCCACGGCGCCGTCGAAGTCCCGGCGGCGGAACAGGAGCCGGCCGTGCAGCTTGTGGTTGGCCGGGTTCGCCAGGTCCTTGGCCTTGGCCACCTCGATGCACTCGATGGCCCGCACGTTCTCCCCCTTCTCGGCGTAGAGATGGGCGAGGCCGAGGAAGTGGGCGGCGTCGATGGCGTTGCGGCGGAAACCCTCGCGCAGGATGTCGCGCAGGCTGCGCGAGCTCGTCCCCTTGTGCTGCTGCTGGAGCTTGCGGACCTCGGCCAGACCGAGCTTGACGCTGAGGTTCTTCGGCTCCACGCGCAGGGCCAGGAGCAGGAGGTCCGCGGCTTCCTCGTACCGCCCGGTATCGCTGAAGCGCCGGGCGAGATCGGTCAGCTCTTGAACCTCCCCGTTCGTCGAGGGGCTTTGCGGATCATTCATTCGCCGCATTTCCTTCTTTGCTGGGACAGGAGGCGCCAGTGTAGCACGAGGCCCTCTCCTGCGACGCCTTGATCCCGTGGGTGCTTCTATATAGATTACGCTATGATTCGTCTTTCTCGTGACAGTGACAGGCCCGTCTGATGCCGGGGAGGAGTCGCGCATGGCCCTGAGCGCCGAGGTTTCCGACACCCTGAAGCGCGGAATCGACAGTTGCCGGAGGGGGGACTGGAACGAGGGGCTGCGCCACCTCGGGCGCATCGCGCAGGCGGAGGAGACCGCGGCGGGCCTCCCCGGTCTCTTCTACTCCTACCTCGGCTACGGCATCGCGCTGCGGGACCGCCGGGTGCGCGAGGGGCTGAAGCTCTGCCGGCACTCGATCCAGGTGGAGTTCTACCAGGCGGAGAACTACCTCAACCTGGCCCGCACCTGCCTGCTGGCCCGCGACCGCAAGGGGGCCGTGCAGGCGGTCCGCGGCGGCCTCAAGATCGACCGCCACAACCCGCAGCTCCAGGCGCTCTACAAGGAGATGGGCATCCGCAGCCTGCCGGTGCTGCCCTTCCTCGGCCGCGCCAACCGCCTCAACCAGTTCCTGGGCCGGATCCGCTACGCGCTGCGCGGACGTTGACCTCCCCTGAAAGCGAAACTCCCCCCGCGCCACGCGGCGCGGGGGGAGCTCGGGAGAACGCGCTGGATCGGTTGCGATGTCCGACGCCGGTCGCTGCCGGTTCGGCTAAGGGGCCGCGGCGGCTCCGCCGGGCGCCCTGAGGTCGTCGAACACGATACCGAGGTTGTCGGCGCCGCTGTTGCGGACGAGGTCCATGAAGTCCACGACCTTGTCGAAGGGCAGCTCGCCGTCGGCGGCGAAGAAGACCACCTTCTGCGCGCGTCCCGTCAGCGTCTGGCGGAGAACGCCGCCGAAGTTGGCGTAGGGAACGGGCATCTTGTTGATGAAGGTCTGGCCCGCGGAATCCATCCGCACGATGATCTGATCCTCGTTCGGCGTCGGCACCGCGGACTCGACCTTCGGCGGCACCTGCGCGCCGTAGCCCATCTGGAGCAGGGGCACCGAGACCATGAAGATGATCAGCATCACCAGCACCACGTCGACCAGCGGCGTGATGTTGATGTCGCTCCGGACCCCTCCCGTGCTGCTCGTGTTCATTGCCATGCTTGAGCTCCTTCGGGTTGGCTGCCGTTAGGCGGCGCCGCTCTTCCTCTTCTCGGTGATCAGGCCCACGTGGCTGAAGCCGGCCTCGTTGACGAGCTGCATCAGCGAGCGGACGTCCTTGTACTTGAGGCGGCGGTCGGCCTTGATGACCACGTCCTTGTCGGGCGTCGAGGTGTGCACCTCGGCGAGCGTGGCCTTCAGGTTCTCCTTCGGCACCCAGTTCTGGCTGACGAAGACGGAGCCGTCCTGGCGGATCGACAGCGTGAGCTGCTTGGCGTTCTCGGGCATCTTCTCCGGGTTCACCGTCTGCGGCAGGTTGATCCCCACCCCGTTCTGCAGCATCGGGGTCACCACCATGAAGATGATCAACAGCACCAGGCACACGTCAACCAGCGGGGTGACGTTGATGTCCCCCTTCACCGATTTGACGAGGGTGGGCTTGTTGTGCTTAGGCAGCATGCTTGCTCCTCTGGCGCTTCATGAAAAAGTCGACCAGCTCCGAGGCCGAGTTCGACATCTCGATCTGCAGCCGCTCGAGGACGTTGGTGAAGTAGTTGAACATCCAGGCCGCCGGAATGGCGACGCCGAGGCCGAAGGCGGTGGCCACCAGCGCCTCGGCGATGCCGGCCGACACCGCGCCGATGCCGCCCGAGCCGGTGAGAGCCATGCCGTGGAAGGCGTTGATGATGCCGATCACGGTGCCGAACAGGCCGATGAAGGGGGTGATGGTGGCGATGGTCGCCAGCGAGCCGATGCCGCGCTTCATGTCCGAGGTGGTGAGCAGCGTGGCGCGCTCGACGGCGCGGGAGGCGGCCTCGACGACCTCGACCTCGGAGAGCGGGCTGGTCTGGCTCTCGTACTGGAAGGCCTGCAGGCCGGCCGAGACGACGCGGGCCAGGTGGCTCTGCGGGTACTTCTGGGCGGCATCGATCGCCGCCTGCGGGCGGTCGTTCTTGAGGTGCTCGGTCGCCTGGCGGGCGAACAGCAGCGACTGCCGGCGGGCCTTGCGGAAGACGATCAGCCTCTCGACGCAGACGTACAGCGACCAGATCGACAGGCAGATCAGGATGATGATCACCCCCTTGTTGAGGATGGTCATCTGTTCCCAGAGCTTGAGAGGATTCAGATCCATGTGCGCTTCTCCTTTTCTTTCTGAAAACCTAGGCGCTTTTTACTGCACCTGGAAATTGACCGTCAGCACGTAATAGACCTTCACCGGACGCCCCTCGAGCGTGGCGGGCTTGAACCTCCACTTCTGCACCGCCTCCACGGCGGCCCGGTCGAGGCCCATGGGCTGGCCCTTGAGCACCCGCACGTTGGTCACGTTGCCCTGCTGGTCGATGATCGCCTCGACGATCACCGTGCCGGTGACGCGGGCGCGGCGGGCCAGCTCGGTGTAGATCGGCTTGGGCTGGGAGATCGGCTCCGGCTTGGTCACGGCGCCGCCGACGCGCAATGGCGCGTCCTCGCTCGGCGCGCCGACCACGCCACCCACCTGGCCGCCGACGACGCCGCCGACGACGCCGCCGACGACGCCACCGACGACGCCACCGACCACGCCGCCCTCGACGCCGGCGTCGGACGGCTCACTCTTCGACGGCTCGGGGATCTTGTCCGGCACCTGGACCGGCTGCACCGGCACCTTGGGCTGGACCTGCTCCACCACCTTGGTCACCGGCTTCGGCGTGGAGGCGGCCGGCGGCGGCGCGGGGGGCGGGGGGGGCGGCGGCGGCGGCGCGGAGTTGACGAACACCACGTTGATCGGCGGCTCCGGCACCTCGGGCACGTTCCAGTACTGCGCGAACAGCAGCGCGCCGCCGGCGACCACGTGCATGAAGAGCGCCACCGGCAGGATCCACCAGCGCAGCCCACGCTTCGTTTTCTTGTCGAGATCGACTAGAGAATTCTCAAACATGGTTTCACCTATCCATTCAGGAATTGGCCGGGGCCGGCGCCGGCTTCTGCGCCGCCTGCTTCTTGCGCAAATCGTTCCCCTTGGTCGCCCATTCGTTGGCGGCCTTCTCGTACTCCAGCCGCTTGGCGCCGTCGAGCTCGATCTTGGCCTTCTCGCGGAAGAGCAGGCCGTAATAGAACATGGCGTCGCTGTAGTCGGGCTTGAGGTCCATCGCCTGCTTCTCGACGGTGAGACCCATGTCGATCAGCTTGTTCTTGGCGTCGACGCTGAGCGTCCCCTTGTCCTGGTAGACCTTCTGCCACGCCGCCGTGCCGATCGAGTAGAGCGCCTGGGCGCGGGCCGCGGCGGGGAGCTGCTGGACCTGCTTGAGCGCCTCGTCGAGCCGGCCCGCCTTGGCCAGGATGTTGAACCGGGCCTGGGTGAACTTCGGCGCGTCCTCGGGCTTGCGCTGGTTGCGCTGATCGATGTACTTGAGCGCCTCGTCGTACTTCTCGGCGTTGACGTAGGTCGCCATCAGATAGTCTTCGATCTTCGTGTCGTCCGGGTTCGCGGCCAGGAACTTCTGGAACGCCTCGATCGCCGTGTCGGCGTACTCCTGGTTCCGCTTGTCCGTCTCGCCCGGCCGGTAGAGCGCCAGCGCGGACAGCCCCGCCGAGCGCCACGCGAAGGTGGCGTCGGGGTCCAGTTGCAAGCCCCGCTTGTAGGAGTCCAGCGCTTTCGAATACTGCTCTTGCTGATAGAACGAGTTGCCCCTCTTCAGCTCCGCCCGGGCCTCGATCTTGCCGCAACCGGCCGCCGACAGGACCAGGAGAGCTGCGACGGGAAGGATCAAAAGTCTCTGCATAGTCACCTCTCCACCTCTTAGAAGGGGGGAGCTCGGAAAGAGTTCCCGGGAAGACTCAGGTCCAGCCGAAAGGAGGGTCTCGAGGGGTCCGTTCCTTGACGGCCCCCTGTCCAGCGGACCCAATGCAACACTTGTACCGGCCTCTTTTATTCCCCTCCGGCACCGGCGCCCGCGGCCGCCAGGGCCGGCGGGCGATCGCCTTCTCCTCCGCGCATCTCTCCTCGCGATACCACCACCGCCGCCACCAGGTCGCCGGTGACGTTGAGAGCCGTGCGGCACATGTCCAGGAAGCGGTCGACGCCGATGATCAAGCCGATCCCCTCGACGGGCACGCCCACCAGCCCCAGGATCATCGCCACCACCGGGATCGAGCCCGACGGCACCCCCGCCGTGCCGATGCCGCCCAGGATGCAGATGAGCACCACCCGCAACTGCTGCGCGAAGCTGAGCGGCACGCCGTAGAACTGGGCCAGGAAGAGAACCGTGATCCCCTCGAACAGGGCGGTCCCGTTGTGGTTCATGGTGGCGCCGATGGTCAGCACGAAGCGGCTGACGCTCGGCGGCAGGTGGAGCTTCTCCTCGGCCACCCGCAGGGTGGTCGGCAGGGTGGCGTTGCTCGACGAGGTGGAGAAGGCGGTGACCATCGCCTCCTGGATGCCGCGGAAGAAGGCCCACGGGCTCATGCCGCCGAGCACCCGGATGACGATGGGGAAGACCACGAGCTGGTGGAGGGCGAGCGCCAGCAGCACCACGCCGACGTAGCGGGCGAGCTGGCCGATCACCTCGTAGCCGAGCTGCGCCGTGAGGTTGAACAACAGCGCCGCCACGCCGACCGGCGCGAAGCCGATCGCCAGATCGATCAGCCGCATGCTGACGTGGAACAGGCCCTCGACCGCCTCCTGGAAGCGCTGCACGGCGGGGGTGCGGGTGAGGGCCACCCCGACGCCGACCATCAGCGAGAAGAACATGAAGCCCAGGAAGTCGCCGTCGTTCGCCGCCTTGACCGGGTTGCGCGGCACGATCTCGACCAGCATCTCGGTGGCGCTCTTGTCCTCGGGTTTGGGCGGAGTGGCGGCGGGCGCCGCTCCCGGCGGCGCCGGAGAGGACGGCGTGGCGCTCTTCTGGAGCGTGCTCGCGGCCAGCCGCGCCTTGAGCTCGGGGGAGAGCTTCTCGCCCGGCCGCAGGAGGTCGACCAGGCCGACGCCGAGCAGAACGGCGATGCCGGAGATCACCACCGTGTAAAACAGGGTTTTGAGGCCGATGCGGCCGAGCGTGCGCGGATCGCCCATCTCCGCCACCCCCAGCACCAGGGCGGAGAAGATCAGCGGCAGCACCAGCATGAAGAGCAGGCGCAGGAAGATCTGCCCGAGCGGCAGGGTGACGTACTTGATGAAGGTGGCGAGGCCCGGAGAATCGCCGAGCGCGAAGTGGGCGAGGATCCCCCCCAGGACGCCGAGCAGGCCGCCGATCAGGATCCTGGTGTGGAGAGGCAGTCTCGTCCTTGCCATGAGGCGGGCCGGAATCCTAGAGGAAATCCACCGCGGACGCCAGTGCCCTCCCCCCCTCGTTGCGCCCCTCCCCTCCCGCGTGTCAGACTGCCGCCCGCATTGACGCAATCCATGCACGCGGGCCGGCCGGGCCGGGCTCGCAGGGGAGACAACCTTTGCTCCAAGGCATCTTCCGCACCAAATCCCTGAACGCGATCCTGGCCTCCACCGAGAACCCGGACTCCCAGTTGCGGCGCTCCCTCGGCGCCTTCCAGCTCACCCTGCTGGGCATCGGCGCCATCATCGGCGCCGGCATCTTCTCGACGGTGGGCACCGCCGCGGCCGGCGGCGCCGAGCACCCGGGGGCCGGGCCGGCGATCGTCATCTCCTTCATCATCACCGCCATCACCTGCGGCTTCGCGGCCCTCTGCTACGCCGAGTTCGCCTCGATGGTGCCGGTCTCGGGCTCGGCCTACACCTACGCCTACGCGACGCTCGGCGAGCTGGTCGGCTGGATCATCGGCTGGGACCTCATCATCGAGTACGCGGTGGGCAACGTGGCGGTGGCCATCTCCTGGTCCGGCTACTTCCAGGAGCTGCTGCGCAACGTGGGAATCCGGTTCCCCGACTGGCTGTGCATCGACTACCGCTCGGCGGCGCAGGCGGCCCAGCAGGTCGCCGAGACTCAGGGCCGGGGGGGGAGCCTCGAGGCCCTCGGCGCCGCCGTGGCGCAGGCCGCCCACGCCCTCGCCTCGGCGCCGCATCTGCTCGGCATCCCGATCGTCTTCAACCTGCCGGCCTTCCTGATCGTCATGCTGATCACGGTGGTGTTGGTGGTGGGCATCCGCGAGAGCGCCTGGTTCAACTCGGCGATGGTGCTGCTGAAGCTCGCCATCATCGCCTTCTTCGTGATCCTCGGGTTCCACTACGTCAAGCCCGGCAACTGGCACCCCTTCATGCCCAACGGCTACCACGGGGTGTTCACGGCGGCGGCGATCATCTTCTTCGCCTATATCGGCTTCGACGCCGTCTCGACGGCCGCCGAGGAGACCAAGAACCCGAAGCGCGACATGCCGATCGCCATCATCTCCAGCCTGATCGTCTGCACGGTGATCTACATCCTGGTGGCCCTGGTGCTCACCGGCATGCTGCCGTGGACCCAGCTCGGCACCGCCGAGCCGCTGGCGACCGCCTTCTCGGCGCTGGGCATGAGATGGCCGACGATCATCATCTCCCTCGGCGCGGTCTTCGCCACCACCTCGGTGCTGCTGGTCTTCCAGCTCGGCCAGCCGCGCATCTTCTTCTCGATGGCCCGCGACGGCCTGCTCCCGGGCTGGGCGGCGAAGGTCCACCCGCGCTACCGCACCCCGTACGTCACCACCTGGCTGACGGGCATCCTGGTGGCGGTCTTCTCCGGGCTCGCCAACATCGGCGAGGTGGTGGAGCTGACCAACATCGGTACGCTGTTCGCCTTCGTCCTGGTCTGCGTCGGCATCACCATCCTGCGCTACAAGGATCCGGGCCGGACGCGCCCCTTCCGGGTCCCCCTGGGCGCCTGGGTGGTGCCGATGCTGGGCGCCGCCTGCTGCATCTTCCTGATGTTCTACCTGCCGCCGACCTCCTGGTGGCGGTTCATCGGCTGGCTGGTGCTGGGGATGGCGATCTACTTCTCCTACGGCTACACCCACAGCATGGTGGGGCGGGAGAGCGGCCGGCCGGCCAAGCCCCAGGGGCAGAACCTGACCGCGGCCGGCTTCTTCCTGGCGGCGGTGGGCCTGTTCACCATCCCGCACGACGCCGGGCTCCCCACGCTCCTGAACGAGGCGTTCTCGGGAGCCGCGCAGGATCACACCCGGTCGCTGGTCGGCCTCTCGCTGATCGCCCTCGGCCTGCTATCCGGGGTCGTGGGGGTGGCGCAGGCGCGGCGGATGGAGACGCGGTCCTAGAGGGAGGCCCTCATCACCCCCGGCCCTCCTCTCCCTCCTCTCCCGGTCGGGGGTGTGGGAGGTGGGAGAGGAGGGCCGGGGAGGTGAGGGGCCCGGCGGCGCGGCATCGGTCCCGGTCGCCTCACCTTCAGGATCGGCGACCGCCGCTCCCTCACCGTCCCTTGCGCTCCCCCGCCCCGGG
>DASWRX010000308.1:0-1654 GCA_036402955.1 Thermoanaerobaculia bacterium | reverse complement strand
CGCCCTGTTCGAGGCGCCCCGGCTGGCCGACCTGGCGCGGCGCGCCGAGGCCGCCCGGAGGGAGACCGGCGCGCCGCCGATGGTACGGTTGGGGCGGACTGAGGCGCCGCTCTCCTTCGCCCAGACCCGCCTCTGGTTCCTGCACCTCCTGGCGCCAGAGAGCACGACTTACCACATGATGGCCGCGCTGCGGCTCGCCGGCCGGCTCGCCGCCGCCGCCTTGGCCGCCGCCCTGTCGGAAATCTTGCGCCGGCACGAGACGCTCCGCACGACCTTCCGCACGACCGCCGCGGGCGCCGTGCAGGAGATCCACCCCGCAGCGCCGCAGCCGCAGCCGCTGGTCGACCTCTCCGCCCTGCCGGTGGAGGTCCGCCACGAAGAGGCGCGGAAGATCTCCGGGGAGGAAGGGGGCCGGCCGTTCGATCTCACGCGCGGTCCCCTCCTGCGCGCCCTTCTCCTGCGTTTAGCGGACGAGGATCACGTTGCGTTGTGGAGCACGCACCACATCGCCGCCGATGGCTGGTCCCTGAGCGAGGTGTTCATCCCCGAGCTGACTCGGCTCTATGCGGCCGCCGTCCAGCGCCGGCCGTCCTCTCTCCCCGAGTTGCCGGTCCAGTACGCCGACTACGCGGTCTGGCAGCGGGAGGGGCTGCGCGGGCCGGTGCTGGAGGAGCAGCTCGGCTACTGGCGGCGGCAGCTCGCCGGTCTCGCTCCCCTGGAGCTGCCCACCGACCATCCGCGCCCCCCGGTCCCCTCCGGCCGCGGCGGCAGTCGGTTCTGGGAGCTTCCGGCCGGGCGCGTGGAGTCCTTAAGCCGGCTGGCCCGCGCGGGGGATGCGACGCTCTTCATGGCCCTCTTCGCCGCGTTCGCCGCGCTGCTCCACCGCGAGACCGGGCAGAGCGCGGTGCCGGTGGGGGTACCGGTCGCCAGCCGCTCGCGGACCGAGATCGAAGGGCTGATCGGCTTCTTCATCAACACTCTGGTCCTGCGCGGAGATCTCGCGGGAGATCCCGACCTCCCGGGCCTCCTCGCCCGCTCGCGCGGCACCGTGCTCGGCGCCCTCTCCCACCAGGACCTTCCCTTCGAGCGGCTGGTGGACGAGCTGGCCCTGCCGCGCAATCCGCACCGGCCGCCGTTGCTGCGGGTGGTCTTCCAGCTCCTGACCGCTCCGGGAGGGGGAGACCTGGAGCTGCCAGGCCTCACCCTGGTCCCGTTCGAGGGGAGCGTCGAGGCCGCCAAGTTCGACCTGGTGGTCAACCTCTACGAGGCGGGCGAGGAGATCGTCGGGATTTTCAACTATGACGCGGATCTCTTCGACGCGCCCACGATCTCCCGCCTGGCCGGCGGTTTCACTTCTCTGCTCGAGGCCTGGATCGACGAGCCCGGCCAGCGCCTCTCGGAGCTGCCGCTGCTGACCGCGGCGGAGCGCCACCAGCTCCTCGTCGAGTGGAACCCGGTCGCCGCCGTGGACCGCGAGCGGATGGGCCTGCACCGCCGGTTCGAGGCCCAGGCTGACCGCGCGCCCGAAGCTCTAGCCGTCTCCGTGGGTGGCGAGAGTCTCACCTACGGCGAGCTGGACCGGCGCGCCAACCGGCTCGCCCGCCATCTCCGGGCAGCCGGCGCGCGGCCGGGCGATCGGGTGGCCCTCCTGCTG
>DASWRX010000307.1:0-40970 GCA_036402955.1 Thermoanaerobaculia bacterium | reverse complement strand
TCTACCGCCCCCGGCCGTCACTTCCGGCCGAGGCTCTGCCGGACTTCTACCACCAGTTGCACGGCGAGACCGTCGTCGAGTTCCCCTGGGTCTTCATCTGGGACGGCAACCACTCGTTCTACCTCTACCAGCAGGTCCACCAGGGCCGCGTCGTGGTCTCGACGCCGCAGCGCCTGCTATTTCAGCCGCCGCTCGCCCTGCGCAACGCCGCGGCGCCGGAGCCGGCGGCGCTCTGCCGCAGCGGCGCCCGCTACCTGATCGTCCACCGCAACGTGGCCCGCGAGGAGGACCGCATCGCGCCGGGCGGCCGGCTCTCCCAGGGCGAGCTGGCGCAGCCGCTCCGGCGCGCTCTCCGGGAGTCGGCGGCGGCCCTCGGCGAGCGGCTGGCGGCGGAGTGGGGGAAGCCCGCCTACGGAGATCCCGTGGTGCGGGTCTGGGACCTCGCGGCGGTCTGCGGCCACCCCCAGGGCGCGCCCCAGAAGGCCGCTCCGGCGGCGAGCGCCAGCGCGGCCACGGCGAGCCCCGCCGCGAAGCTCCCCGACCGGTAGAGCAGGGCGAGATCGGCGTCGCCGGCCGGCAGCCAGGCGGCGACGAACGGGCCGTTGGCCAGGATCGTCCGCCGCCGCGCACCGCCGATCAGCAGCTTCCAGTTGCCGTCCTGATAGACGCTGCTCGCGAGGAGCCGCGGCTCGGCGAGGCGCGCCCGCGCCCGCAGCTCGCCCGGCCGGACCGCGCCGAGGTCCAGCGAGGAGGCCTCCGGCCGCGCGGCGGCCCAGGTCCCCGCCCGCAGGGCCGCCCGGGCGCCGAAGTCGGCGATGCCGGCCGTGCAGCCGGACCAGCCCGGGCCTGGGCAGGGCGCGGCGGACGCCGGCAGGAACAACAGGGGAAGCGCCGCCCGGTTCGCGTACACCCAGGCTCCGCCACGGCGGAAGACCAGCCGGTAGGGCGGCGGCGGGCGCTCCTGCGGCCGGGTGATCAGGAAGCGCACCCCGAGCAGTCCGTAGAGGGGGTCTTCCGGCGCGGCGAAGGCGTCGGTGGGGCGGTTGGGGAAGCGGTCGATGCGGCGGATCGCCTCCACGTAGTCGGCGGGCTTGGCCGGGTTCGAGCTGCGCGGATCGGCGAGGCCGTAGACCGACGGCAGGTTCGGCCGCAGCTCCGGCCCCAGCCCGGCCGCGCGGTGCCAGGGATCGAGCCGCTCCTGGACGAAGGCGATCGGCGGCGTCACGGGATAGTAAAGCTCGGCCGGCACGGGCGGATGGGCCGGCGCGTGGAAGGCGATCAGCTCGGCGGCGACGGCGACGGCGGCCGCGAGCCCCGTGGCCCGCAACGCCGAGCCCGGCCGCGCCAGCAGGAGGACGGAGGCGGCGAGCGCCGCGAGTTGGAGCGCCAGCGATCCCCAGCGCAGCCGGGCGAAGGCCGCGGGGTCCGGGCCGGGATGGGCGAGATAGGCCCAGGCGATCGCCGCGGCCAGCGCCGCCGCGGGCAGGGCTATCACGCGAGGCCGGATCTCCCCCCGCCGCCAGCGTTCCCAGGTGCAGGCGGCGAGCCAGGCCACGGCGAGGTCAAGGAGCAGCGCCACCCGGCTGTGGAAGGTCACGGAGTGGCGGAGGACCGGCAGCGCGTCGAGGATCGGCACGAGGCCGGGAGGGCGCGTCACCACCACCAGGGAGACCAGCGCCGTCGCCAGCATCAGTCGCTCCTGGGGGAAGCGCCGGCCCGGGACGAGCGGCCAGACGGCGGCGAGGGCCGCCAGCAGGGCCGCCGTGCCGGCGAACCCGGCGGCGTCCTCGATGACGTTGCGGTCTCCCCAGTAGCTCCCGAAGCGGTTGTTGCCGAAGACGTTGGGGGCGAAGGTGGGGAGGAGGCGGGAGAGGGGATCGTGGCGGCGCCCGGTATCCTCCGCCGGCATTTCGGCCGGTTCCCCAGGATCGGCGGCCGTCCGCAGCCGCTCGTGACGGGCTTCCAGCAGCGCGGCGCGCTGGCTGCGCGGCAGGTACTCGGCGGCGGGCAGAGCCACGGGAGCGGCGAGCCCGGCGCCGATGCCGGCCGCCAGGGCCCAGGCTCCCAGCAGCGGCAGCCGCCGTCCCGCCGGCCGGGCGAGCAGCTTCGAGAGGGCGAAACAGCCGGCGAGGATCGCCACGTGCAGGGTCGTCTCAGGGTGACCCACGAGCAGCACGGACGCGGTCGCGATGGCGAGCAGCAGGGAGTCCCGCCGCTCGCCGCGCTGGTCCACCATCGCGATCGCGTAGAGGAGGACCGGCAGGAAGGCCGCCGAGCCGGCCAGCGGCCAGCCGAGCCAGAGCTGGAGGAATCCCGCCAGGGCGAAGGCGAGGCTCCCGGCCAGCGCCGGCAGCTCCGAGATCCCCTGCCGCCGGAGCAGCAGCCAGGTGAAGACCAGGGCGAGCAGCACCCGCAGGACGGCGATGACGCCGAACCCGGACACGACAGGGAAGGGGAGGGCCAGCCAGGTCAGCGGCTGGAAGGCCTGGGACTGGGGGTTGCCGATCAGCGGCTCCCCGGCGCCGGCGAGCGGGTTCCAGAGCGGCCACTGCCCCGCGGCGTAGGCCGCCCGCACCCGGGCGAGCCAGGGAGCGATCTGGAGGACGAGATCGCTCTGGAGGAGATTGCCCTGTGGTTCTCCTTGAGTCAGGCCGGTGAAGGGGGGAAGCTGGCTCAGATAGCCGAGCGGCAGCATCGAGCGGCCGCCGAAGAGGACCGCGCCGAAGAGGATTGCCAGCACGGCGCTCCAGGCGAGCCAGCACCGGAGGGGGACGGGATCGTACCAGCGGCGGAGGGCGAGGCCGAGCAGCAGCGCGAGGAAGGCCACCCAGAGCCCGGGAAGGAGCATGAGGGAGGGAGAATATTCGAGGCGCTCCCGCCTGTCGAGTAGAATTAGGAGGCGCCCGCTGATCCCATGCCGTCCGAGGAGGAGCCCCGATGCGCCGCACCGCCCCCTTCCGAGCAGCCGTCGCCCTGGCGACCCTGCTGCTGGTCTCCGTCTCCTGCGTCTCGACGCGGCTGCCGCCGATCTCGAGCCAGGGAGATGCGTTCAAGCCGCTGCGCGACGAGCGGGAGCTGTGGCGCCAGTCCCGCGCCGAGGAGGACAAGCTGCTGGGGAGCGTCCAGCTCTACGGGGACGCGCGCCTCGAAGCCTACCTGGACCGGGTCGTCGCCCGCCTGAACCCGCCCGCCATGGTCGCCAACCCGGCCGTCCGCTACCAGGTGCGGGTGATCGAGGACCCGACGCTCAACGCCTTCTCCTACCCGCACGGCTCGATCTACATCCATACGGGCCTGCTCGCCCGCCTGGACAACGAAGACGAGCTGGCGACGGTGCTGGGCCACGAGATGACCCACGTCGAGGACCGCCACATGCTGCGCTACCAGCGCAGCGCCCACAACAAGGAGATCGGCCTCACGATCGCCGCCGTCACCGCCGAGATCATCGTCGAGGCGGCGGCGGACATCGCCGACAGCCATGGCAGTTGGGGGAAGGCCGCGGCGATCGACGTGTTCGGCAATCTGCTCGTCGATCTGGGGCTCCAGCTCGCCTTCGTGGCCTCGGTCAACGGCTACGGCCGGGGGCTCGAGGCGGAGGCGGACGCGGGGGGCTTCGCCAAGATGGCCGCCGCGGGCTACGATCTCCGGCAGGCGCCCAGGGTCTATCTGGCGCTCCTCGACGACCAGGGCGAGGCTGCCGCGACCAAGGCGTTCTTCTTCGGCAGCCACCCTCGCCTGAGGGAGCGGGTGGAGGCCACCCGGCGGTATCTGGCCCAGCATCCGGGCAAGCCCTCGGCGGACCGTTCCGAGGCGGATGAGGCGTTTATCCGCCATCTGCAGCCGGTGGTGCGCGAGGACGCCCGGCTCAACCTGGAGAGGGGGCGGCTGAAGCTCGCCGAGAGCGAGCTGGCGAAAGCGCGGGCCTGGGATCCCGAGGACCCCGGCACCTACCTGCTCAAGGGCCGGCTGCGGCTCGCCCAGGCCGCCGCGGCGAAGGGTCCGGAGGAGCGGGACCGGCTCCGCGGCGTGGCCGAGGACTCCTTCCGCGAGGCCATCGAGCTCGACGCGAGCTTCCCCGCGCCCCATCGCGAGCTGGGTCTCCTGCTCTACGAGCGCAAGGACTTCCACGGCGCCTGCACCCAGCTCCGCCGCTCCGCGGACCTCGATCCGAAGGGCGACGAGAGCGGGCGTATCCAGGGCTATCTCACGGAGATGGAGAAGGCGGGGAGCTGCGGGTAGGGTAGAGTCTCCCCGCCATTTCCCGTGGAGGTTTTCATGCGCAAGCTGTTCCCCGTTCTCTTCCTGACGCTGGCGGCGGTCCCCGCCCTCGCGGCGGAGCCGCACCCGTTCTCCGTGCACGACCTGCTGGCCATGCAGCGGATCACCGATCCCCAGCCCTCGCCCAAGGGGGACCGGGTGGCGTTCGTCCTGCGCGTCACCGACCTCGAGGCCAACCGCGGCCGCACCGACCTCTGGCTGGTCAACGCGGACGGTGGCGGCCTGACCCGCCTGACCTCCGATCCGGCATCGGACGACAACCCCCGCTGGGCTCCGGACGGCCGGAGCCTCTACTTTCTCTCGAGCCGCTCGGGCTCGAACCAGGTCTGGCGGCTGCCGGTCGGGCCGGGAGCCGCGGGCGATCCCGTCCAGCCGGTCCAGATCACCCATCTGCCGTTCGACGTGGCCAACCTCACCGTCTCTCCCGACGGCTCGCGCCTCGCCTTCAGCCTGGAGGTCTTCCCCGACTGCGCGACCGTCGCCTGCACCAAGGACCGCCTGGACCAGAAGGCGAAGACCAAGGCCTCGGGCCAGCTCTATACGGCGGACGCCGGCTTCTTCCGCCACTGGGACGCCTGGTCGCAGGGGCTCCGCAATCACCTCTTCACCCTACCGGTCTCGGGCGAGGGGGAGGCCGTCGACCTCACGCGCGGCATGAACGCGGACTCCCCATCGCGGCCC
This sequence comes from Thermoanaerobaculia bacterium, assembly GCA_036402955.1. Taxonomy (GTDB): domain Bacteria; phylum Acidobacteriota; class Thermoanaerobaculia; order Multivoradales; family UBA5704; genus DATARR01. The sequence continues at coordinate 36,011 of DASWRX010000307.1, read as the reverse complement.
TACGGCGGCACCGAGGAATTCGCCTTCTCTCCCGACGGCCGCACGGTGGTCTTCGCCGCCCGCGTCGCCGGCCGCGAGGAGCCCTGGTCCACCAATTTCGATCTCTACAGCGTGCCGGCGGACGGCTCGCGGACGCCGGAGAACCTCACCAAGGCCAACCTCGCATGGGACACCCAGCCCGCCTTCTCGCCGGACGGCAAGACGCTGGCCTACCTCGCCATGTCGCGGCCGGGCTTCGAGGCCGACCGCTTCCGCATCCGGCTGCGCGATCTCGCGACCGGCCGCGAGCGGGTGCTCGCCGAGGCGTGGGACCGCTCGCCGGAAGGGATCGTCTTCTCGCCCGACGGCCGTACCCTCTACGCCGCGGCCCCCGACGTGGGACAGGTGCCGCTGTTCGCCATCGACGTGGCGACCGGCAAGGTGGCCCGGCTGGTGGCCCGGGGGCACGTCCACGAGCCGCGACCCATGGGCGACCGCATCGTCTTCGGGCTCGACACCCTGACCTCGCCCGTCGAGCTGTTCACGGTGGGGCGCGACGGCTCCGGCGTCACGCCGATCACCCACGTCAACCAGGAGGCGCTCGCCGCCGTGCGGATGGGCGAGTCCGAGCAGTTCTCCTTCAAGGGAGCCAACGGCGACACGGTGTGGGGCTGGATCACCCGGCCGGCCGGCTTCCAGGAGGGGAAGAAGTACCCCTTGGCCTTCCTCATCCACGGCGGCCCCCAGGGGTCGTTCAACAACGAGTTCCACTACCGCTGGAACCCCCAGGCCTACGCCGGGGCGGGCTACGCGGTGGTCAGCGTCGACTTCCACGGCTCGACCGGCTACGGCCAGGCCTTCACCGACGCCATCCGCATGGACTGGGGGGGCAAGCCGCTGGTCGACCTCCAGAAGGGGCTCGCCGCCGCGCTCGCGCGCAGCCCCTGGATCGACGGCACCCGGGCCTGCGCCCTCGGCGCCTCCTACGGCGGCTTCATGATCAACTGGATCCAGGGCAACTGGCCCGACCGCTTCAAGTGCCTGGTCGACCACGACGGCACCTTCGATCAGCGGATGATGTACTACAGCACCGAGGAGCTCTGGTTCCCGGAGTGGGAGATGGGCGGTCCCTACTGGAAGAACCCGGAGATGTACGAGCGGAACAATCCGGCGCGCTTCGTGGACCGCTGGAAGACGCCGATGCTGGTCGTCCACGGCGGCCTCGACTACCGCATCCCCGTCACCCAGGGGATCGCCTCCTTCAACGTGCTCCAGCGCAAGGGGATCCCCGGCGAATTTCTCTATCTTCCCGACGAGAACCACTGGGTGCTCAAGCCCGCCAACAGCATTCTCTGGCACGACACCGTGCTGGCCTGGCTGGACCGCTGGCTGAAGTAGGCCGTAATGAACATTAGTTGCAGTGTTTTTTCGTTGCGCATTGTCACGATGAGCGTTGCAAACCCTCGAAAAACGGGTGCATTAAAAAAAGTTCGAGATTTTTGTCCCGGAAAGGGCCTCAGCGGAAACGTTGACTATAGAGGCGAAGGTAATCGAGGCGAAATGAACAGACGATCCCGGACACTCGAAGCAGGGGGATCGCCGGTCTGTCGCCGGTTTCATCCGAGAGGAGACGAGCCATGCTTCCCGTCACCACGATGCCCATGCCCGGCGCCCTTCGGCTGCGAGCCCTGCACCCGCTGATCGAGGGGGACGGCTCCTGCAGCCTGGTCTATGACCTGGAGCGCGCGGCGGTGGTGGAGGTGCCGGAGGAGCTGCAGTTCCACGTCGCGCCGGCGCTCGAGACGGGCGATCTCGACGAGGCGCTGCTCGGCTGGCTGGTCAACGAGGACCTGCTGACCAGCGAAGGGGGCGCCGGCTGGAGCGCGGCCCTCGGCGCCGCCGGCCCGCAGGAGGCGGTGTGGAGCCTCGGGGTGATCTACCGCGTCGACGACGAGCTCCACGTCCGCATCGACCAGGCGCGGGAGGACGCCGCCCTGGAGGTGGTGAGCTTCGTGTTCCGGCAGGGGTTCGGCGCCGGCCGGGTCAAGCTCCACCTGAACTGGGGCGGGGCCTTCCCCGGCACCGGGCTGCTCGAGCGGATCGTCGTCGAGTCCTCTCGGCTCGCCGGCCTGCTGCGCCAGGAGATCGCCTTCGAGCTGACGCTCGCCGCCCGCGAGGTGACCCCCGCGGTGGCCGCTTTCCTCGCCGGCTACTCCTTCCAAGTGCGGCTGCTGTGCGGCAGCTACCCGGCTCCCCGCCAGGGGTTCTACGCCGATCTCCGCGGCGAAAGCTGGGAGTCCGAGCCGGCGGCGCGCCTCCTGCTCGGCGCCCTCGGCGAGCGGCTGACCGTGCACTGCCGGCTCGATCGCGGCCGTCTCCTCGACCTCTGGGAATGGGCCAAGCGGACCGGTGTCCGTCACCTCGACGCCCTGGTCCTCGAGGATTCGGCGTTCGGCGACGACGAGGCCCTCCCCGGCCGCCGGCGCGAGATCCGCAACGACCTGCTGGCCGTGTGCGACGAGATGGCCGACGAGCTCGCCGCCCAGCGCCTGCCGGTCGACTTCAAGCCGCTGACCCGGATCGTCGACCGCCTGATGAGGAGCGAGCCGCTCGCTCAAGGGTATGGCGAGCGCGGTAGCTTCGCCGGGCTGGTGCCGGCCTCCGACGCCTACCCCCGCTCGTTCTTCGACAGCCTCGATCTGCGGCCGACGGCGGAGTTTCTCGCCGGCCTTGACGAGCTCGAGGAGAACGTCGAGCCCGCCGGCGCCGGCCTCGACGGGGCCGAGCCCGCCTGCCAGCGGTGCTGGGCCCGGCACGTGTGCAGCCACAGCTCCCTGGTGGCCGCCTCCCAGGGCAGCGACGACGCGCGCGCCGCGTCCGAGGAGCGCTGCTCGCTCTGGGGTTCGGAGGTCGAGGTGGCGCTCCGGTTCTATCACCGCCTCGCCCACACCGATCCGCTGCAGGTCCGCCAGTTCTTCGACGACTCCTTCCGCGAGCCGGCCCCCTTGAGCCGGCGGGAGGATCTTGGACATCTGAGGATGCCGTTCTGAGCCTCGCTCCGGCATCCCGGAACCCATCTCCCCTCGGGTAGAGGCGTCCCCCCTCCGGGGACGCCTCTACCCACCCTTTTTTCCCTCCCCGCGATATCCTCCGCCGCGATGCCGTCCAACGCCTGGGTCCGTTTCCGCTATACCTTCTGGGCTCCTCACTACGACCGGGTGACACGCTTCCCCCGCGAGCGGCGGCGCTCGATCGAGCTGCTGGAGATGCGGCCGGGGGAGCGGCTGGTGATCATCGGCTGCGGCACCGGCGCCGATCTCCCCTTCGTCCCGCCGGATGTCGAGGTGCTGGCGACGGACCTCACCCCGGCGATGATCCGCCAGGCCCAAGCCCACGCGCGGCCCGGGATCGAGTACCGGGTGATGGACGGCATGGCGCTCGACCTGCCCGACGGCTCGTTCGACGCCGCCATCCTCCATATGGTGCTCGAGGTGATCCCGGACCCGGCCCGCTGCCTGGCCGAGGCCGCGCGGGTGCTCCGCAAGGGTGGACGGCTGGCTGTGTTCGACAAGTTCCTGCCGGAAGCGGAGCGGCCCGGCGCCCTCCGTCGTGCCGGGCTCGCCCTGCTCGACTTCGTCTTCACCAGCACCAACCGGCGGATGGGGGAGATCCTCGCCCGCTCCGGTGCCCCGTTCGCCGTGGAGCGCGACGAGGCGTCCGTGGGCTCCTACCGCCACCTGATCCTGCGGCGTGCGTAGGCCGCGTGGCCGTGGAGCCGTGTAGGATACCGGCATGGAAAACGACGCTCGGTTCCGCGGCGCGGGAGGGACCCCGGGTGGGCTGGGGGAGTTCGTGATCGGTCTCGCCATGGCCGCGGCCGGCGGCTACCTGCTGACCCAGCAGGTCACGGTGACGGGCGGCTCCTGGATGCTCTGGGGGCACAGCACCTTCGGCCTCAGCCTGTTGCCGCTCCTCTTCGGCGTCGCCCTGCTGTTCTTCAACGGCCGCTCGATCCTCGGCTGGATCCTGCTGATCGCGGGCGCGGCGATCGTCCTAGCCGGCATCCTGATGAACCTCCAGATCTACTTCCAGAGCACCAGCCTGTTCAACACCCTCGTCATGCTGGTGCTGCTCTTCGGGGGGCTCGGCCTGATCGCCCGATCGCTGCGATCTCATTGAGCTCCGGCGGTCGCCGGCTGCCGTCCCACGAATGGCAGCAGCAGCATGACCGCCGGCACGTTCCCCACCGCCAGGGAGAGGACCGACACGGCGACCACCAGCACGGCCGGATGCGAGAGGTCGGCGCCCGCCGATGCCAGGGCGTGGCGGGCGCCAGCCCCGGCACCCGGCCGAGGGCGAGCCCGATGTAGGTGAGGATGAACAGGATCAGGGGGAGATAGCCCATCGGCGGGCGATGATCTCATGAGATGATCGTCGGGTCGCCGCGGCATCCGTCCGCCGCGATGGAGCCTCGGTGTGGCCAGGATTCCAGACGACTCCATGCTTCGTTTCGTCGTAGCCCTGCAGGCGGAGGCGCGGCCTCTGGTGGAACGGTTCGGGATGGCGCCTGCTGGCGAGACGCCGTTCCCCATCTACCGGGGCGAGGAGGCCTGGCTGATCGTCTCGGGACAGGGGAAGGCGGCCGCAGCCGCGGCCACCGCCTACCTGCACCTGGAGGGCGGTGGCGGAATGGGGCGCGCCTGGCTCAACGTCGGCCTCGGCGGCCACAGCCAGCGCAGACTCGGCGAAGGGGTCGTCGCGCACAAGATCTCCGACGCGGCGAGCGGCGCCTCCTGGTACCCCCAGATCGTCGTCGACAGTCCGAGCCCGACCGTGCCCGTCCTCTCCGTCGAGCGGGTGGAGGAGGAGTACGCGCCGCCCTGGGTCTACGAGTCCGAGGCCGCCGGGTTCTTTCCCACCGCCTGCCGTTTCTCCGTCGCCGAGTTGGTGCACTGCTACAAGGTGATCTCGGATAATCCGGACGCGACCTTGTCGCGGCGGATGTCGGGCGTGGCCGTCGAGGAGATGATCGCCGGCAACGCCGGGAGGATCGAGACCTTCGCGCGCGATCTCGCCGCGCTGGCGCGGGAGCTCGCGGCGATCGCCGCCGATCCGCCCGGCTACTATGACGCCCTGGGGCGGTGGTCGTTCACGGCCGCGCAGCAGTCGCGGCTGCGGCGCCTGCTCCAGCGGCTGGCGGCGCTCGATCCCGCGAGCTCGCGCGACGCGATCTACCTGGAGGGCCTGCTCGCCGGCGCCCGCGACGAGCGGGACGTGCTCCGCCGGCTGGAGTCCCGGCTCGCCGCCCTCCCCATCCGCCTCCCTTCTCCCGCAGGAGCCGCCGCCGATGATCTACGTTGAAGAGGACATCCTGGGCCATCCGCGCGCGCTCCAGATCCAGGGCCGCTTCCCCGACGCCGAGGTCGTGCCCTGCTCCCGCTACGGCGAGATCTTCAACCGCCGAGCCCAGCACTTCCGGCTGCAGAAGCGCCGCCCGTCGCTGATCCTGGCCCGCAAGCACCGCGGTTTCGTGCAGGAGGCGCCGGCGGGATTCGGCATCGAGGGGGCGCGGAGCCTCGTCTTCTCCCACATGCACAACTGCATCTACGACTGCCGCTACTGCTTCCTCCAGGGGATGTACCGGTCGGCCCACTACGTCGTCTTCATCAACTACGAGGACTTCCAGTGGGCGATCGAGGAGAAGATCCGCGCCGGCCGCGGCGAGCCGCTCCACTTCTACTCCGGCTACGACTGCGACAGCCTGGCGCTGGAGCCGGTGACCCGTTTCGCGGCGAGCTTCGTCCCCTTCTTCGCCCGCTTCCCACAGGCGCTGCTGGAGTTGCGCACCAAGAGCACGCAGGTCAAGTCGCTGCTCGACATGGAGCCGCCGCCGAACGTGGTGGTGGCGTTCAGCTTCACCCCCGAGGAGGTGCAGGAGTCGGTCGAGCACCTGACGCCCTCGGTCGACCGCCGCATCCGGGCGATGGAGCGGCTCCAGGAGCGCGGCTGGCGGCTGGGGCTCCGCTTCGATCCGCTGATCTACGACGAGGGGTACCGCGAGCAGTACCGCCGTCTCTACGGGGCGGTGTTCGGCGCGGTGCGCACCGAGAGCCTCCACTCCGTGAGCATCGGTCCCTTCCACCTTCCCGCGGACTTCTTCCGCACGATGACGCGGCTCTATCCGGAGGACGTCCTCCTGGCCTCCCCCTTCGAGGAGAACGGCGGGATCGGCTACCGGCGCGACCTGGAGGAGGAGATGGTGGAGTTCTGCCGCGAGGAGTTGCTGGGCCACATCCCGCGGGAGATCTTCCACTCAGGGCTGAGCGCCCTGCCGTCGGCGCCCGGCGCGGGGATGTCCGCGCCGGGCGCCGATTCGCCGGGCTGAGCGGCTACGAGGCGCCCGCTCCCTTCAGGTACTTGTCGAGGAACACCAGGGTAGCCTGGTAGGCCTTTTCCTGGGTGTCCTTGCGGGCGAAGCCGTGCCCCTCGTTGGGGAAGAGGAGGAACTCGACCGGCACCCCCTTCTTCTTGACCGCATCGACGATCTCGGCCGACTCCGCCTTCAGCACGCGCGGATCGTTCTCCCCCTGGAGCACGATGAGTGGCCGCTCGATCTGGTCGGCGTGGAACAGCGGCGAGATCTTGCGCAGGTAATCGGCGTCGACGTTCGGGTCCCCCAACTCCTTGTAGAGGGCGTCGCGCTGCGGGCCCCACCAGGCGGGGATGCTCTGGAGCGTCCGCAGCCAGTTGGAGACGCCGAAGAGGTCCACGCCGGCCGCGAACTCCTGAGGCCGGAAGGCGAGCGCGGCGAGCACCATGTAGCCGCCGTAGCTGCCGCCCACGATGCCGATCCGGCCCGGATCCACCCAGCCGGTCGCGGCGAACATCTTCTTGGTCGCCACGCAGTCGTCGAGGTCACCCTCGCCGTGCTTGCGGTCGTCCATCGCGAAGAAGGCCTTGCCGTAGCCGCTGCTCCCCCGGTTGTTGATGGCGAAGACCGCGTATCCATGGTTGACCAGGAACTGGAGGAAGCCGTTGTAGCCGACCCGCGACTGGCCGCCGGGGCCGCCGTGGACCCACACCAGGCCGGGCACCTTGCCGGCCGGCGAGGCCGCCAGCGGCTTGTAGAGCAGGCCGGGGATCTCGGTGCCGTCGAAGGATTTGAAGCGCACCACCTGTGCCGGGACCAGGTCCCGGGAATCGATCTCCGGGTTGAGCGCGCGGGTGATCTGCCGGACCTTGCCGCTGCCGAGATCGCTCACGTAGAGCTCGCGCGGGCCGGCGGACTCGGCGTAGAAGGCCATCCGCGAGCCGTCGGGAGAGAAATTGACGCCGGTGATGTCCGCCTGCATCGCGGGCAGCTTTACGGGCTTCATTCCCGCCGTCTGGAAGACCCGCAGCTCGGTCTTGGCGTCGTTGTTGATGGTGACGGTGAACCAGCGGCCGTCGCGGGAGAAGCCGGCCCCCTGCACGTCCCATTTGGGGCGCATCACCTCGGTCCGCTTCCCCGTCGCGAGGTCGTAGCGCACCAGGTATGCGAACTCGGACCCCTTGTCGGTCGTGTAGTAGAGGCTCTCGCTGTCCGGGCTGAAGTCCGCCGCGTTGTTGGCCACCTCGGCGCCCGCGTCCTCATGGGCCGCCAGGGTGGTGAGCTTGCTCGTGGTGCGGTCGTAGAGGACGATGTCGGTCGCGGCGTTGCTGACCGCCTTGCCGAGGGCGACGTAGCGGCGGTCCGGCGAGATGGCCTCGGGCAGGAAGTCCCCCTCGTTCTTGTAGAGCAGCTTGCGGTCGTAGCCGTCGAGCGACATCTCGTAGAGGTCGAAGACCTTCGCCTCACGCTCGTTGGTGCCGAAGAAGAAGCCCTTGCCGTCCTTCGTCCAGCCCATGAACTCCGCCTTGAGGTCACCCCCCGGGGTGAGGTCGCGGACCTTGCCGTCCGGCGACTGGACGTAGATGTGGTTCTTCTCGTTCCCGCCTTGGTCGCTGGTGTAGAGGAAGCGCTCGTCGTGGGGGAAGTAGCCGATCGCCTGGATGGCGCTGACCTTGGAATCCGTGAGCTGGACCGGCTTGCCGCCCTCGACGGGGATCGCGAAGACGTTGAACACGCCCGTCTGGTTGCCGTTCACCAGGATCTTGCGGCTGTCCGGGGAGAACGAGGCCCCGCCATAGGCCGTGTTGGCCAGGAACTGATCGATCGTGTACTGCTTGACCTGCCGCGGCGCGGCCGCCGTTGCGGCGGGCTTCGCCGGCGGCTTGGCGATCGCGGCTCCGGCGAGGAGCGCCGCGAGGCCCAGCGACGTCGAAAGGATGCGAAGGGGAGTCTTCATCGAGAGTCTCCTAATGAATTTGATGGAATCATCTCACGAGAGGCGAAAAACCGTGCCGGGTACCCGCCGGTGGGGAGAGGATGAGGAGGCACTCTCCACCCCACGCGGCGGGCCCCGGCCCGGGTACGGCGTGCGGGCGTGAAGGTTGCGCTCGCACACCTCCCGAACGCGCGGACGGCTCTGTTCTTAACGGTAACCCGTCAGCTCGACATATCCCCGTCCCCGGACCGTCCTGCCGTGGCGGGTCCCCTCGACGGCGACGGCCCCCTCCCAGTAGCGGAAGGAGACGTCGAGCTCCTGGTCGGCGAGCAGGGGGCGGACCTCCAGGTCCAGAGCTTCCGACGGCACGCGGACCCGCCACCGCGCGGGGTACCGCGCGCCGCTCCGCGGGCTCCGCCATTCGCCGGCGGCGTCCACCTGGAAGTCGGCGAGGGCGAGCGGCCGGCTTCCGCCGTCCGGTGCGACCACGGTGCCGCTGCTCGCCGGATCGGCGCGGCCGTCGTTCCGGCGCAGGCGGTAGAGCATGAGGTCCCAGCCGTCCGAGAGCTGGAGGGCGAACCAGTCCCAGCCCACCTCGTCTTTCCCCAGCGAACTGGTGCTCCACTCGCGGTCCATCCAGGCGTCGCCGGTCACCCGGAAATTCTCGTTTCCCAGGCGGACCGTGCCGGCGGTGGGCATGCGGGTCAGCGAGTAGTAATAGGAGGCGTTCCCCGGCTCGGCACTCTTGCGGCTGAGCCCCCGGTCGCCCTGGAGCACGGGAGGCTTGCCCGGCCGGAGGATCAGGTCGATCCCGGCGTCCCCTTCGGAGGCGGCGAGATGCATCCCCGCAGGTTGTCCTCCGGCGTCCTCGGCCGTCCAGTCCTTGACCCAGACGCGGAAGGGATCCCCTTGGGCGCCCGCGAGGCCGACCGCGCCCCGGCTCCAGCGCTCGAAGGAGTGGAACTTGCCGCCTTGAACGTCGCTCACCGTGAAATGCGCGAGCCAGGCCTGCCGCGTCGCCCAGGCCGAGGACCGGGGGGGCATCCCGGGAGCCAGCGCCGAGCGGAAGAAGGTGAACTGAAAGCCGAGGCGCCGCCCTTCCGCCGTGGCGAGGTTGCCCGTGTAATACCACCACTCGGTGCGGAACTCCGGGTGCGGCCCATGATCGGCGGGGAAGTGGAATTCCCGCGGTTCGAGCGCCCTGGCGTAGCCCCGGTCGTCCGCGGCGCGCAGGGCGCTGGAGACGGAGAGGGAGGCGCGGGTCGGGGATTCCGGCCTCCCGCAGGAAGCCATGACGGTCGCGAGGATCAGGAGAGGTCCGAAGAGCTTCCGCACGCTCACTCCTCCCGCAGCGCCAGCGCCGGCGACGTCCGCGCCATCCGGTATGCCGGGTAGATCCCGGCGAGCAGGGCGGCGGCGAGAGCGAGGAGCAGCGCCTGGAGGAGGACTTGCGGGGCGAGCTCCATACGGATCGTCCAGCCGAAGGAGCGGCGGTTGACGACATAGATCATCACCGCCGCGAGGGTCAGGCCCACCGGCAGGGAGAGGAGGCCCGCCGCGAGCCCCATCAGGCCGGTCTGCGCGGTCACGAGCTGCCAGACCTGCCCGGGAGTCATCCCGTTCGCCCGCAGGATCCCCAGCTCCCGGGCCCGCTCGAGCTGCAGCGCCATCAGCGACGAGAGGACGCCGATGAAGGCCACCAGCGCCGCCAGCAGGCGGAGGACCGAGGTGATCAGGAAGGTGCGGTCGAAGATCTCCAGCGAGATCTTCTTGAGCGATCGGTTGGACTGGATCGACAGCGCTCCCGCGGAGCCGATCGTAGCGCGCAACCGCTCGGCAAATCGGTCCGGATCGGTCCCCGGCGCGAGGTCGAGCGCGAAGCCGGAGAGGGCCGGATCGTTCCAGTGGCGCAGGTAGGTCGGCCGGCTCATCAGGACGACGCCCTGGTCGGAGGCGTAGTCGTAGTAGGTGCCCATCACCCGGAAGTCGCGGTCCCCCTGCGCGGTCCGCAGGCGCAGGCGGGAGCCGGCGCGCACGCCGGTGCGGGAGGAGAAAGGTTCCGAGACGAGCACCGCGTCCCGCGTCTGGAACGCCGGCCAGGCTTCGCCGGGCCGCCCTTCCTTGAGCTCGAAGGTGCGGGCGAGGCTGCGTTCGCCGGCTCCTATCACCACCAGCCGGATCGGGCCGGCGGGGGAGGGAAGCTTGACGCGGCGGATCGTGTGCCCTCCGGCGACGCCCGGCAGCTCCATGGCCCTTGCGGCCACCGCCGGATCGAGGTCCACGCCGCCGAACCCCCCGGCCCGGCTGGGCACGGAGACGTAGACGTCCGACTGCAGGGTCATCGCGAGCCAGCGCACCACCGTCTGCCGGAAGCTGTCGATCATCACGCCGATGCCGACGGTGACCGAAACCGCGATCACCAGCGCGGCGATGGCCACCGCCGTGCGCGAGAGGGAGGCGACGACGCCGCCGGCCGCCATCCGGCCCAGCACGCCGAGCAGGGCTCCCAGAGGGCGGCGGAGGAGCGCCATCAGCAGGACGGTCGCGACCGGAGCCAGCAGCGCGAAGCCGAGGATCACCGCGAACAGCCCCGCGAAGCTCAGGGCGAGCCCGCCGGGGAGGACCAGCAATCCGGCGCCGAGGGCGAGGAGAGCGACGCCGATGCCGGTGGCGCGCGGCAGCGCCCGCCGCAGCCTTCCCTCCAACGTCGAGCGGGTGAGCACCGCCCGCGGCGGCGCCTGGGTGGCCTCGATCGCCGGGACGAGCGCGGCGATCAGCGTCGCACTGATCCCGAGCAGGGCCCCCTCGACGAGGATCGCGGGGGGGATCGCCAGCTCGCGCACCGAGACGACGAAATAGAGATCGTTGATCGTCTGTGTCACCAGCCGCACCAGCCCGCGCCCGAGCAGGACGCCGGCGCCGAGGCCGGCGGCGGTGCCGAGCACGGCCACCGCGAGCGCCTCGCCCAGCACCAGCCCGAAAACCTCGCGCCGGGAGACGCCCAGCGCGCGCAGGGTGCCGATCCACTGCCGGCGCTGCACCACCGAGAAGGTCATCGTGTTGTAGATCAGGAAGACGCCGCAGACCAGCGCCAGCAGCGACAGAGCGGTCAGGTTCAGGCGGAACGCCTTGGTCATTTCCTCGGTCGTGCGCGTGCGTCCCGCGGCGGGGAGGATCTGGACGCCGGGCGGCAGGACCGCGGCGGCGCGGGCGAGCTGCCGCCGGCCGGCAACGCCCTGATCCACGATGAGATCGATACGGTCCAGCCGTCCCACCCGCCCGAGCAGCTCCTGCGCGGAGGCGATGTCCGTCACCAGCAGATCGGCGAGCGCCCGGCGGGTGTTCGCGTCCTCCGGCTCCAGCGTGCCGGCGAGCTCCAGCCGGCGCTCGACGCCCGCGGCCCGCACCGTGAACGAGTCTCCCGGCCGGAGCCTCATCTCGACCGCCGTGGCCGCCGACATCACGCAGGCTCCCGGGTGCGTGAGCAGCGGCCCGAGGTCGACCGAGGTCCGGCCTTGCCGCGAGCCGCCCGCCGCGCCGCCCAGATAGGCGCGGAACGGCCCCTCGGAAAAGGGATCGACGCCGAGCAGGTGGAAGGTCCGCGCCGGCGGGCCGGAAGCGGGGGAGGACTGCGTGGGCACGGCCACCCAGTCCTCGACGAGGGGCGCCGCCCGCTCGATCCCGGCCTCCAGGACCAGCCGGCGGAACGCGTCGTCGGGGAGCCCTCCGGGACCGCCGACCACCTGGTGCGTGGCCCTTCCCGTGATCGCCTCGGTCGACAGCGTGAAGGCGCGGCTGGCACTGGCGTTGGCGAGGCCGATCGAGACCACCACCGCCACCCCGAGAGCGACCCCCAGCACCGCGAGGCCGAACTGCCAGGGCCGGCGGAGGAGATAGCGCAGGCTGGACCGCCAGAGGAGACTCATGCCGTTCTCTCGACCAGGCGGCAATCCTCGATGCGGAAGACGCGGTCGGCGATCCCCACGACCTCCGGGCTGTGGGTGACCATCACCATGGTCTTGCCGGCCTGGCGGGTCAGGCGGTCGAGGAGACCGAGCACCTGGAGGCCGGTCTCGAGGTCGAGGTTGCCGGTCGGCTCGTCGGCCAGCACCAGCAGCGGATCGTGGGCCAGGGCGCGCGCCACGGCCACCCGCTGCTGCTCGCCGCCGGAGAGCCGGTCCGGGAAGCTGGCCGCACGGTCGGCGAGCCCGACCTCCGCGAGCAGCGCGAGCGCCGAGCGCCGCTGCTCCGGGCCGATGCGGCCCTTGAGCTCCATCGGCAGCAGCAGGTTCTCGGCGACGGTGAGGGTGGGGATGAGATTGAAGAACTGGAAGACGAAACCGATGTGATCGCGGCGGAAGAGCGTCCGCTCCCGTTCGGAGAGGGCGGAGATCACGACGCCGTCGATCACCACCTCGCCGGAGCTGGGCGGGTCAATCCCGGAGAGCAGGTTGAGCAGCGTCGATTTCCCCGAGCCGCTACGCCCGATCAGGACCGCCAGCTCGCCGCGCTCGACGGAGAGGCTGGCCTCGCGCAGCACCGTCCGTTGCCGTCCCCCCTCGTCGTAGAACTTGGTGAGATTGCGGAGCTCGATGAGGTGGGCGGGCATGGCCCGGGATGGTATCAGGGACGTCAGGTACTCCGGATCGAACCATGGTCCACGGGCGGTTCAGGGGGTAGCCCGTCTCAGGTCCTGTCACGCATTGCGCTGACGAACCGAAGGAGATCTTCCAGATGATGCTTGACGATCTCCTCTACGACCGTGAGGTCCACCGTCTCGTATCCGTGCACGAGGATGTTGCGGAACCCAGCCATCTTGCGGAGGGATGAGGAAAGATCGGCGGGAATCCAGTCGTACCGCTCCAGCAACTCGAAGAGCTCGCGGTTGGTCCGTGGCTCCCCCAGACGCTCGTCCGCAACCACGTGGCCCGCAACGTCGAGGGCGGCCTGAATCGCGATCTGCAGGGTGTGCTCAACGAAGCGCTCTTGCCGGATGTCGCGCCGGATCTCCTCGGGGTCTGCCAGGGAGCGCAGCTCCTGCACGCAGGTCTCGATGAAGGCGAGCCTCTTCGCGACGAGATCCCAGTCGGTCACCGCAGCCCCTGCCCCATCCTGCGATAGAGTTTCAAGTAGGGCTCCAGGTCCCAGAACTCGAAACGGGTCTTCACCTCGAAACGGATGCGTTTCGACCGGTCCCGATCCACGAGCAGCTTGCCGTCCCGGAGGACCCGGACGACGAGGTCCACCGGGGCGTGATTGAGGACGACCACCTGGACGGGGACCCGGAGCAGGCTCTCAATGTCACCCTCGAGCCCGAGCCCCATTCCTTTCAAGGTGAGAGGCGGGTCCTCACTGTAGAGGATCCCCACGTCCACATCGCTCCTCGGCCCTGCCGTTCCCCGGGCCACGCTGCCGAACAGGTAGGCGGCGGCGACGCCCTCGCGCTCGGCGTTCGCGGTCAGGAGCTCGCGGAGCCGCGTTTCGATCGCCTGGGGATCCATGCCCCGATTATAGAGAAGTTGGCCGCTCGGCCAGCTTGCCACCGCCGAGGAGGGTCCGGGCGGACATTCCTGGGAATGATGCCGGAGGTGTCCCGCAAACCCGCAAACGCGACACTCTACGGATAATCCGACGTGGTCCGTCGCTGATCGACGTTTTTGGATGTCTTTATTTCCGCCGTCTCCCGGACGGCGATCCTGAGGGGAGAATCATGAGCCGAACACTGCCCGAGCCGTGGCGCGTCAAAGTCGTCGAGAAGATCCAACTCCTGCCCCGCGAGGAGCGCGAGCGCCTCCTGGTCGAGGGGGGATTCAGCCTGTTCAAGATCCCCTCCGAGGCGGTGTTCATCGACCTGTTCACCGACTCGGGCACCTCGGCCATGTCCGACTGGCAGTGGGCCGGCATGATGCAGGGCGACGAGGCCTACGCCGGCGCCCGCAACTTCTTCCATCTCCAGGAGAGCATCCGCGACGTCTTCGGCTTCCCGCACTTCCTGCCCGTCCACCAGGGCCGGGTGGCTGAGAACCTGCTGTTCTCGACCCTGCTCACCCGGCCGGGCATGGTCATCCCCAACAACAGCCACTTCGACACCACCCGGGCCAACATCGAGGTCAACGGCGGCGTCGCTCTCGACCTGGTGATCCCCGAGGGGCGCGATTCCCAACTCAACCACCCCTTCAAGGGCAACATGGACCTCATCCGCCTGCGCAAGCTGTTCGTGGAGGAGAGCGGGAACATCCCGGTCTGCATGCTCACGCTCACCAACAACTCGGGCGGCGGCCAGCCGGTCGCGCTCGCCAACGTCAAGGCCGTCTCCGAGCTGTGCCGCGAGTTCGACATCCCGTTCTACATCGACGCCTGCCGCTTCGCCGAGAACGCCTGGTTCATCCAGCAGCGCGAGCGGGGTCAGGCCCACCGGCCGGTGGCCGAGATCGTGCGCGAGATCTTCAGCTACGCCGACGGCTGCACCATGAGCGCCAAGAAGGACGGCCTCGCCAACATCGGCGGTTTCCTGGCGAGCCGCGACGAGGAGCTGTTGGAAACCCTGAAACAGAAGCTGATCGTCATCGAGGGATTCCCCACCTACGGCGGCCTCGCCGGGCGCGATCTCGAGGCGGTGGCGCGGGGCCTGCGCGAGGTGCTGGACGAGAGCTACCTGCGCTTCCGCGTCGGACAGGTGGAGAACTTCGGCGCCCTGCTGACGGCGGCCGGCATCCCCATCATGCAGCCCACCGGCGGCCATGCCGTCTACATCGACGCCAAGAAGCTGCTGCCCCACATCCCACCGCTGGAGTTCCCGGCCCAGGCGCTCTCGGTGGCGCTCTACCGCGAGGGAGGCATCCGCGGCGTCGAGATCGGCAGCGTGATGTTCGGCAGTGAGCACCCGGAGACCGGCGAGCCGATCCCGGCGCCGATGGAGCTCATCCGCCTCGCCGTGCCGCGGCGCGTCTTCACCAACTCCCACCTGGAGTACGTCGCCGAGGTGCTGGGCGACATCCGCGACACCCGCCACACCCTGCGGGGCCTGCGCATGACCCACGCGCCCAAGGTGCTCCGCCACTTCTCGGCCCGGTTCGAGGAGATCGCGGCGGTGGAGGAGAGGGTGGCGGTCGCCGTCTGAAGCGATCGCCAGTGAGGCCCGGTGGCCGATTTATTCTTTATATACTATTTAGAATGAATCGGCCCGCTCTTTCCTCAATTCTGTTGACTCCGTAGAGAAACGCTGCTAAGATTCAAGAACCCAGGTTAATTGATGCTTCTTCGCCGGATGCGTCCGGGACCTGTGTCTCCTGTCCGGACGAAGCTGCTGGCTTGCCACCGAATGCGCTAGGAGGACTCCCATGAGCACAACTTTGAGAAAGCAATGGCCCGGACTTTTGATCGTAATGATTCTGGTGTTCAGCTCGATCGCCGTGGGCCGCAACGCCTCCTCGCGATCGGCTCGCGCGGCGTCCGCCGGAGCGGCCCCGCAGGTCAATGAGCAATCCGCCGAGTCGCCGGCCGCCGAGCTGGTGCCTTTCGCCTTCGTGAGCCCGAAATTCGTGCCATCCGGCGGGCAGGTCACCTACGAGGTCAACGCCCACAACTTCGGCCCCGATCCGGCGTCCGGCGTCACGGTGACCGGTCAGTTCCCGGCGGGCGTGACGCTCGCCTCCATCGCCGACGCCGCCGGCGGCTCCTGCACCGGCGCGCCGGGCGACTCGAGCTTCGTCTGCTCGTTCGACACTCTGGCCGCCAACGAGGTGAAGACGATCTCCGTGATGGCGACCGCTACCGGCGCGCCCGCCACGCGGCTGATGGCGACGTTCACCATCGCCAGCTCGACGCCCGACACCGCCCCTGAGGACAATACCAACGGCGCGCAGTGCTCCATCCTCAGCACGCCGCTGCCGGCGCCGGCACCCAGCCCTGCGGATGCCGGGCAGCTCGCCTTCTCCTCGGTGGTCAACGACCACGACGACGACGTCTTCGTGCAGCGCGCCGACGGGACCGGGCTGGCGGACCTGACCAACAATCCGGCGGAGGAGGGCAGTTACACCTGGTCGCCCGGCGGCAGCCGGCTCGCCTTCCTGCGCTACGACTTCGACAATTCCACCGTCTCCCTCGCCGCGATGGACGCCGACGGCTCGAACCTCACGCTGCTGACCAGCGTTCCAGGCGAGTACGTCTACTCGTTCGTCTGGTCGCCCGACGGCCACCGGCTCGCCTTCAGCGCCGGACCCTACTCCGTCAACGCTCCCGCCGATATCTATGTGATCAACGCCGACGGTACGGGGCGCGCCAGCCTGAGCGGCGGCAGTGGCCTCAACGTCGAGCCGGCGTGGTCGCCCGACGGCGCGCGGATCAGCTATGTGCGCGTCGAGGTCACTCCGCAGAGCACCCAGACGCGTGACATCTACATCGTGAATGCCGACGGGACGAATCCGGTCCGGCTCGACCACCCCCAGGACGAACGTGATTACGGTGCGGCCTGGTCGCCCGACGGCGCGCGGCTGGCGTTCACCCGCCAGCTCTCGGACAACACCAACGATCTCTACACGGTGCACGCGGACGGCAGCGGCCTGCAGCGGCTGACCAACGATTCCGCGCTCCGCTCTCTCGCCCTGCAGTGGTCGCCGGACGGCAGCAGGATCGCGTCGGGCTATGCGAATCGGGCGGATGGACCGCTGGTCGATGTCGTCAACGCCGACGGCAGCGGGCGCACGGCGCTCTACAATCCGCCGCAGGACGGCTGGAACTATGGCGCCGGCGATGTCGCGTGGTCGCCCGACAGCACCCGGCTCGCGTTCGCCTACAGCGCGTTCCGGCTCACCATGGGCGGTGGCCAGCTTGGCAACGTCTGCGTCGTCCACGCGGACGGCACGGGCCTGAGCTGCATCGGCGACGACCTGGACCGCAACCAGAGCCCCGACTGGTCGCCCGACGGCGCGCGTCTCGCCTTCGTCAGCCTGCGCAACGGCGACAGCCGGATCGACGTCGTCAACGCGGACGGCACCGGGCGCGTCGAGCTGCCCGGCGCGGCCGGCAACCCGCCGAAGTGGCGGCCCGCGCCGCCCCTGAACACGCCCCTGGGCGCCAACGTGACGCTGACCCTGAACGGCGTCACGCTCACCTTCCCGAGCGTCACCACGGCGGGCACGACGACCGTCACGCCGATCGATCCGAGCTCCCTGACCGGGGTGCCGAGCGGCTACGCCGTCAACGGGGACAGCCTCGCCTTCGAGATCCACACCACCGCCGTCTACACGGGACCGATCACGCTGGGCTTCCACGTGCCGGGAGTCAACAATCCGGTCAACTTCGGCGCCCTGCGCGTGCTGCACGACGAGCCGCCGCCGGTGCCCAACTTCGTCGACCGGACGGTGCTCGCGCCGGCGACGCCGGCGCCCAGCTTCGCCACGCGCACCGTCTACGCGCGCGTGACCTCCCTCAGCCCGTTCCTCATCGTCGAGCGGACCGCCGGCTCTCCGGCTCCCACCACCTGCTACTCGGTCACCCAACTGCGGCTCGGCGGCTTCGCCGCGGCGGGAGCCTTCGCCTTCACGCGCTCCGGCGAGGTGCTCGGCGTGGCGGGGGATCACACCTTCCTCTATGACGGCACGGGCATGCACGACCTCACCGCCCCGTTCGGTCCGGGCGGCAGCTTCAGCTTCAACGATCCGCAGAAGGTCTTGAGCGAGGAGGGTTCCGCCCTCGGCCAGGGGACGGACGGCGCGAATCCCAATCAACAGTATGCGGCGCTCATCGACGCCGCGGGCGTCCACAAGCTGTTCCTGCCCGGCGGCACGTCCAGCTATCCCGTGGACATCAACGACGCGGGGCAGGCGATCGGCACGGCGGCCACCGCCACCGGGGAGAGCCACGCCTTCCGCTACGACCACGGCGCGATGACCGATCTCGGCACGCTCGGCGGCACGCAGAGCTTCCCCCACGCCATCAGCGAGAACGGCAAGATCGCCGGCGATGCCATGACCGCCGTCAACCTGCAGCACGCCTTCCTCTATGACGACGCCGGCCTGCACGACCTCGGCGTGCTGCCCGGCGGCACGTGGAGCATCGGGACCGTGGTCAACGGGGCCGGCCAGGTCGCCGGCGACGCGGAGGCCGCGGACGGGAGGTATCACGCCTTTCTCTTCGACGGCACGGCGATGCGCGACTTGGGCGTGCTCCCCGGGGACACCAGCAGCGAAGGGCTGAGCATCAACGCCGCCGGTCAGGTCGCCGGCCTGTCCATTGGCGGGCCCGATGGCGTGCAGCACATCTTCCTGTATGACGGCTCGGCCCTGCGCGATCTGACGCCGCCCAACACGCAGTACACCCAGATCCTGCGCTTCACCGACGACGGCGTCCTCATCTTCAAGGCCTTTACCTCATTCAACTCCGACGCCGGAGATATCTTCGTCTACGACGGCACGAGCCTGCACGCCGTGTCGCTCGGCGGCACCACCACCTTCTCGCGGGGACCCGGATCCTTCGGCAGCCCCGCCGTCGCCACCGCGGGCGGCGTCGTGGCCGGCTCCTCGACCACGGCGGGCGACACAGCGCGTCACGCCTTCCTCTATGATGGCACGGGACTGCACGACCTCAACGCGGCCGTCGGCGGCTTCGGCGATGCCGCCGGCATCAACGACGCAGGCGAGGTGGTCGGCGGCGAGAACGGGAACGCCTTCCTCTACACCGGTGGCGCGCTGACCAACCTCAACGACCTCACCTGCGGTGCGGGCGTCACGTTCGCCACCGCCGACGGCATCAGCAACGCCGGAACGATCCTTTCGGGCGGCTACCTGCTGACCCCGACGCTCAACCCGGTGCCGCCGCCCCTCCAGTTTCCGCCACAGCCGCCGTCCCCGACGTCGTTCCCGGGACCGCCGGCGGTCGCCAGCGGCCGGATCGCCTTCGAGAGCCGCCGCGACGGCAACTCGGAGATCTACGTCATGAACGCCGACGGCACGGGCCAGACCAACCTGACCCACAACCTGGCGGACGACCACGACCTCGCCTGGTCCCCCGACGGCAGCCGCATCGCCTTCCTGCGCAGCGGCGGCCTCTGGGTGATGAACGCCGATGGCGGCAATCAGCGGCAACTCGGGGCCTCTGTCTCCAGGCCGGCCTGGTCGCCCGACGGGACGAAGATCGCCGTCTCCTTCCAGAGCGGCACGACCAGCGGGATCAGCGTGATCAACGCCGACGGCAGCGGCGGCGCCGGCCTGACCAGCACCGTCGCGGGCCGTCCCGACTCCTCGCCCAATTGGTCGCCCGACGGGACGAAGATCGTCTTCGTCAGTGGCCGCGATGCCAACTCTGAGATCTACGTGATGAACGCGGACGGCAGCAACCCCGTCAATCTGACCAACTCCCTGGGTGAGGATTACTCGCCCTCCTGGTCGCCCGACGGCAGCAGGATCGTCTACATGCACCAGTATCAGGTTTACGTGATGGACGCCGACGGCGGCAACCGGATCAACGTCAGCCACTCGGACGATCCCAACTACGGTCCCGTCTGGTCGCCCGACGGCACCCGGATCGCGTACTACCGCATCATCCTCCATGGCGTCGGAAACCAGGCCGCGGTGTTCGTCGTCAACCCCGACGGCAGCGGCGCCCAGCAGGTCAACGTCGCCACGAGCTACGACACCGTGCCGGCCTGGTCGCCCACGGGCGCGCACCTCGCGGTGCAGAACTACTATCCGGAAGGCAACTCGGAGATCTATCTCTTCAACAGCGACGGCACGGGGCCGCACAATCTGACCAACCGGGCCGGGTACGACGCCAATCCCCGGTGGCAGCCCATCCCGCCGCCCAACACGCCCGTCGGCACCAACGTGACGGTCACCCAGAACGGCGTCACGGTCACCTTCGCGAACGTCACGGCGGCGGGTTATACCTCCATCGTCCCGATCGCCCCCACTTCGCTGACCGGCGTGCCGGCCGAATACGTCATCAACGCCGACAGCCTCGCCTTCGAGATCCACACGACCGCGATCTACAGCGGACCGATCACGCTGAGCTTCCACGTTACGGGCGTGAGCTCCGTCGTCTTCACCGCCATGCGCGTGCTGCACGACGAGCCGCCGCCGGTCCCCAACTTCGTCGACCGCACGATCCAGGCGCCGGACTCGCCGGCGCCCAACTTCGCCACCCGCACCCTCTCCGCCCGCGCGAGCTCCCTCGGCACGTTCCTCGTCGCGCGCTACAAGGACAAGGTCGACCCGGTGACCACGGCGACCCTGTCACCGCCGCCCAACGCCGCCGGCTGGAACAAGGCCGACGTGACGGTGACGCTCACCGCCTCGGACGGGCCGTACGGCTCGGGCGTGCAGTCGCTCACCTACAGCGCGACCGGCGCGCAACCGATCGCCGCGACGACCGTCGCGGGCAATACGGTATCGATCACGATCACCACCGAGGGCGCCACGACGATCCATTTCCAGGCGACCGACGCCGCGGTCAACGTGGAGGCCAACCGATCGCTCGCGGTGAAGCTCGACAAGACCGTTCCCGTGATCAATCTCAACCGGCCGGCGACCGGGAAGACCTACACCGTCAACCAGAGCGTGCTCGCCGCCTTCAACTGCACGGACGGCGGCGTCTCCGGCATCGCCGTCTGTGACGGCACGACCGCGAGCGGCGCGCCGTTCGACACGGCCGCCGCCGGCACCAAGACCTTCACCGTCAACGCGCGGGACGCCGCGGACAACGTGGCCAGCCAGTCGGTCGCCTACAAGGTCTCCTACGGCGTGCAGGCTCTCTACGACGAGACGCAGGCGTACCGCATCGGCACCACCATTCCCATCAAGCTGCAGATCGTCGACGTCGCGGGCGTCAATCTGTCCTCCGCCGGCGTCGTCGTGACGGCCGTCGGCGTGACCCGCAAGTCCGACGGCACGCCGGTCCCGCTGCCGGGCGCGGGGAGCGCCTTCACCTTCGATCCGTCGCTCACCGGCTACGTCTTCAACCTGGGGACCACGGGCTATGCGGCCGGCACCTACCTGCTGAGCTTCTCGGCGGCCAACGATCCGGTCGTGCACACCGTCCAGTTCCGCGTCAAATAGACTGCAAGGCCCGATCCACGGGGCTCCAGCCGGCCGGCTGGAGCCCCGTGGATCGGGGTCACCCGCCGTCCACCTGCCGAAAGACGGTACAATTCGTGTCGGTCCGTGGCAGAAGACTCCCGAGATGCGCTTCGCGATCTTGAATCCCGCAAGCTACGCTTTCAACGCGTACGCGATCCCGACGCTCGCCACGGCGATCGCGATGCTCGCGTTCGGCGTCGTCGTGCTGTTCCGCGAGCGGGGCTCGCGGGAGGCCGTACACTTCTCGCTGCTGGCGGGAGCGGTCTCGGTCTGGCTCACCTGTTTTTCAATCCTGTATCTCGCCGTCGACGAGCGGGTGGCGCTGATCTGGGCACGGTCGGCGTACCTCGGCATCGGCCTCATCCCCGGCGCGCTCTACGGCTTCACGGTCGTGGTGACGCGCGCCCGGCATCGCCGGCTGATGCGGGCCGGCTGGCTGATCTCCGCCGCCTTCGCCCTCGCGATGGCCGCGAGCGGCGCGCTGGTGCGCGACCTCTACCATTACTGGTGGGGTTTCTATCCGCGCTTCCGCTGGCTCGGCGCGCCGTTCCTCGCCTTTTTCTTCGCCATGCTGGCGCTGAGCCTCCGCGAGTACTGGCACGACTACCGGACGGCGAGCCCGGGGACCCACAGCCTGCGCACCCGTTCGCTGATGACCGGGTTCGCGGTCGCCTATCTGGGCTCGTTCGACTATGTGGCGGCCTACGGCGTGCCGCTCTACCCGTTCGGTTACCTGCCGGTGCTGGTCTTCATCCTGATCGCCGCCTTCACCCTGCGGCGCTATCACCTGGTCGACTTCACGCCGGCTTTCGCCGCCGAGCAGATCCTCGCGACGGTGGCCGATCCGGTCATCGTCTGCGATTCCGACGGCACGATCCGCTTCACCAATGAAGCGGCCTCGACGATCTTCGGCTACGCCCCGGGCGAGCTCGCCGGCGCTCCGCTCGAGCGGCTGGCCGAGCCGTTCGTGGGCTCCTCAGTGCGCCTGCTCGTGCTGGAGGGCAAAGTGGTGCGCGACGCCGAGATGGTCTTTCGCACCCGGAACGGCGAGGGGGTCGAGGTCGGGGTGTCGCTCTCTCCCCTCGTCGACGACCGCAAGGTCGCCGTCGGCGCGGTGTTGATCGCGCGCGACATCCGCGCCCGCAAGCGCGCCGAGAGCCAGATCGCCTATCAGGCCTGTCACGACGCGCTGACCGGCCTGCCCAACCGCATGCTGTTCAACGACCGCCTCACGCAGGCGCTCGCCCGGGCGCGGCGCCACGGCGGCCGCCTCGCCGTGCTGTTCCTGGACCTCGACCAGTTCAAGGTGGTCAACGATACGCTCGGGCATGCCGCCGGCGACCGCCTGCTGGTCGAGATCGCCGGCCGTCTCCAGGAGACCGTGCGCGCCAGCGATACCGTCGCCCGCGTCGGCGGCGACGAGTTCACGTTCCTGCTGACCGGCGTCGCCGGCGGCGCGGACGCCGCGCGGGCGGCGCAGAAGATCCTCGAAGCCGTCTCCCGGCCGCTCGAGATCGACGGCCACCGCCTCTACGTCACCACCAGCCTCGGCATCAGCCTCTTCCCGGACGACGGCGAGGCGGCGGAGTCGCTGCTCAGCAACGCCGACATCGCCATGTACCGGGCCAAGGACCTGGGGCGCAACGGCTTCCAGCTCTCCAGCCCGGGGATGAACGCCAAGTCGGTGGCGCGCCTGAGCCTGGAGCGGGACCTGCGGCTGGCGATCGAGCGCGGCGAGTTCGCTCTCGTCTACCAGCCGCAGGCCGTAGTGGACAGCGGGCAGACCGTGGGCGTCGAGGCCCTGCTGCGCTGGAACCACCCGCAGCGCGGGGTGATCCTGCCGGACGAGTTCATCGCCATCGCCGAGGAGACGCGCCTCATCCTGCCGCTCGGGGAGTGGGTGCTGCGGACCGCCTGCGAGCAGGCGCGGCAGTGGCAGACCGCGGGAGGCCCCCGCCTGCGCGTCGCCGTCAACCTCTCGGCCCTGCAGTTCCGCCAGCGCAACCTGGCCGGCACGGTGCAGACGATGCTGAGCGAGAGCGGGCTCGATCCCGGTTCCCTGGTGATCGAGATCACCGAGAGCTCCGCGATGCTCAACGTCGAGCTGACCATAGAGGTGCTCTCGGAGCTCCGCGAGATGGGGCTTCGCGTCGCCATCGACGACTTCGGCACCGGGCACGCCTCGCTCTCCTACCTAAAGCAGTTTCCGATCGACGGGTTGAAGATCGACCGCAGCTTCGTCTCGGACATGGAGGCCAGCCGCGAGAGCGCCGCCATCGTCACCGCCATCATCGGGCTCGCCCACGGCCTCGGCCTCGGCGTCCTCGCCGAGGGGGTCGAGAGCGACAGCCAGTTGCGCCGGCTCGCCGCCTGCGGTTGCGACGAGTACCAGGGCTTCTTCCTCAGCAGGCCCCTCGCCCCGGCGATCATCCCCGACTTCCTCGGACGGTCGAAGCGGTCCGCCGCCATGCCCCTGAATTAGGCCGTGCCGAGCAGGCCGCGGATCAGGTTGCGCTTGGAGAAGTCGCCGAGGCTGGCGTAGGTCAGGAAGGCCTCGCGTCCGAGAAGACGGAGGGCGATCGCGTCGGCGTCGAGACCCTGATCTCTCAGCTCGCGTGCCTTCCCGGCCAGCTCCTCCCACCACTGGATCTTGCGGGCGAGCCGTCCCTGGGCGTCGTCGAGAATGCCGGCGTGATCGCAGATCAGCAGCTCCGGCTCCAGCGCCAGCACGCGCCGCAACGAGTCGAGGTGCTGCCCGACGTCCTCGATGCGCCGCAGCAGCTTCACACGCTCATGGACGTAGAGATCCCCCGAGAACAGCCAGCGCCGGCCTTCCTCGAAGAAGGCCACGTGGCTGAAGGCGTGCCCCGGCGTCGGCACGACCCGCAGCCGGTAGCCCTCGCCCTCCACCACCTCTCCCAGCGGCTCGGCGCGGAACGTCCGCGGCTGGCCGCCCCAGACGAGCTTGCGGTAGAGCGGCATCCGCAGACCCTCGGCGAAGATCGGCACCGCTCCGGCAGGTCCCAGGATCGGCAGCCCCAACTCCTCCCGGAGCGCCGCCGCGCCGCCGATGTGGTCCTCGTGATGATGGGTGAGGAGCACCCGCCGCACCGGCCCGCCGCGGACCCACGCCACCAGCCGCGCCGCCGTCGCAGGCGGGCCGGTATCGATCAGCAGATCCGAGAACGCATAGGCCGACACCTCGCGGACCGGCCGGCCGAGGAACGTCGGCGCCATGCGCAGACGGGTGAGGGAGCCGTGAGAGGTGGGATGAAACATGGCGGCGCGTTCCACCCATCGTAACCTCCGGGACCGGCGTCCGCTTCCCGGGGGAATCGCCGCCCACTTTCCAAGAGTGCTCCAGCCGGCAGGGATCGCGTCTCACTGCGGCGTCGGGGCCTGACAGGGGAGCGTTCGGATCTCTGGGGGAATGCTCCAGAAGCTCTTTGGACGTTCCCCAGCTTTCGTGAGATTGGCCTCTGTGCTGAGATACTCCGCGCGCTCATGGCAGTGAGGGGGTTGAGCCCACTTCGCAGACCCGCGAAGCCGGGAAACCTCGGGAGAAAACGCCATGTCCGTTTCAGAGACTTCGAACACTCTCAGGTCCGAGCCGACGAGCGAAGCGCTGCAAGGCCGTTATGAATGCCAAGTGGGTCCCGGGATCAGCGGTAAGGGGAGCGTTTCGATCTCCACCGAAGGCCGGTCGGTCCTGATCTTCTTTTCCCCCTCGGTTGATTCGCTGGCCCGGGTGCTCTACAACATCAACTCCGCCAGGCCCGACAAACCGCTCAAGCCGCGCCAGGAGCTGCGGATCGACGGCGCCCACAATGTCTACCTCGACTACAGTACCGATCCCGGCGGCGACCTCAAGCTCGCCTGGAGGCTTCTCTGAGCCTGAGATTCGAGGGATGAGCTCCCCGCGCGGCAGCCTTCCGCGGCCGCGCGGGAAGCTGCGCCCGTAAACCGCTTCCTCGCAGAGGATGGGCGAGGTGCAGGCGCAGGTCACGAACCAGGCTGTCAGGATTCCTGGAATCAGGCCGGTACGGTGACGACCTCAAGCCCTTCGATCTGAAAGTGCCTGGGATTATGAGTGACCAGCGGGAGGTCGTGCCGGACCGCGGTCGCAGAGATCCAGGCGTCCGCCGAGGAAATAGGCTGTCCCTTCCTCGACATGATCCGTGCCCACTCCCAACTCATCGCATCGTCGTAGGGGAGCACGGCGTAGCTCCTGAGATGCTTCCGGAGAGCCGCGATCCGCCGCTCTCCCCAGTTCCGAGCCAAAGCTCGGGGGCCTGCGCCAGCCGCTCCACGACGTGCAGCGCTCCGCCGGGTTCTCGTCAACGGGTGAAGATGGCCCACCACCTCGCCGCCGTTGCTTGTCTCGACGGCGAAGTCCTGGAGTCCGGAGTCCTTTGGGAAGAGTGCAGCGTAAGTCGTGCTGGAGGTCGGAAGAACCAACCTCATCGAAGTGGCTGGTCAGGGAAGCTCTTTGGGATAGAATCTCGCCGTGTTAACCAGGGTGACGATCCGAAACTTCAAACGCTTCGCCGAGGTTGTTGTTGAACTCGGCAATCCAGTCGTCTTCATTGGCCCTAACAACTCGGGGAAGACGACGGCCCTCCAGGCGCTCGCCTTATGGGATATCGGTCTGCGGCGCTGGAACGAAAAACGACAAGGACAAGCTCCGGAGAAAAGGCCGGGGGTTACAATTAACCGGCGCGATCTCATCGCACTTCCTGTTCCGAACGCAAACCTTCTCTGGAGGGATCTCCACGTTCGAGATACTCGGCTCTCTTCTGAAACGAGCAAGAGAGAAACTAAAAACGTTCGGATCGACATCGTAGTTGAAGGCGTGACGAATTCGACACAATGGGAGTGTGGCCTCGAATTCGACTACGCTAACGAGGAATCCTTCTACTGCAAACCTCTCCGCCTAGGCGAAGACGGCCCTTCAAGAATGGCGATTTCTCCCTTGGCTAGTCAGGAGAGGATCGCTCTTCTGCCACCGATGTCTGGACTGTTTGCAAACGAGACGAGACTTGATCCGGGCGCCATTAATGTGCGGCTAGGAGAGGGTAGGACGGCAGAAGTTTTGCGGAATCTCTGCTATGAAATCGCGCAATCAAAGGATGATGAGCAGGGATGGGGTATACTCCAGTCCCGAATCAGAGATTTGTTCAAGATCGAACTTGATAGGCCAAAGTATATTGCCGGGCGAGGGGAGATCACCATGTCCTATAGAGATCATGGAATTCACCTTGATCTCTCTGCATCGGGTCGCGGCCTGCAACAGACTCTCCTCCTCTTAGCCTATCTCTTGCGCAATCCAGAATCCGTGTTGCTGATTGACGAGCCCGACGCGCATCTCGAGATCCTGCGCCAGCGTCAGATCTATCAAGTATTGAGCGATGCCGCCCGCGAGCGTGGAAGCCAAGTTATCATGGCGAGCCATTCAGAAGTGATCCTGAATGAGGCTGCCGACCGCGACGTAGTCGTCGCCTTCGTAGGGAAACCCCATCGGATCGATGATCGAGGAAATCAGGTCCTGAAATCGCTCAAGGATATTGGTTTTGATCAGTACTACCAGGCGGAACAAACGGGATGGGTGCTATATCTCGAAGGCTCGACGGACTTGGCGATTCTGCAGGCATTCGCCCATCTTTTGGGTCACCCGGCTCAAAGGACCCTCGAACGCCCGTTCGTTCACTACGTGGAAAACAAACCTGGTAAGGCCAGGGATCACTTCTATGGGCTTCGAGAAGCCAAGCCAGATCTTCAGGCCTTCGCGTTGTTCGATCGACTTCCAATGGAACTCGATAGGAACCCACATTTGGACCAGAAGATGTGGAGGCGGCGAGAAATCGAAAATTACCTCTGCTTCCCTCAGACCCTCCTCCTCTGGGCACGTCAAGCTGCCGCTCAGCATCTCGGGCCTTTGTTCGGAAGCGCCTGGGAGGACCGGATGCAAGCATCCATCCAGCAGGTCGAGAACGCCATGATGACTCTCGGCAAGGGCTCGCCCTGGTCTCCTGATACCAAAGTCTCCGACGATTTCCTCGATCCTCTCTTTGAGAACTTCTTCCGAGGCCTTACTCTACCCAACCTGATGCGGAAAACCGACTACCACACGCTGGCCCGGTTCGTCCCGCCGGACCTGATCGACCGCGAGGTTGCCGAGGTGCTCGATCGCATTGTCGCCGTCTGTGAGCGTGCACGGCCCGTCGTTGCTGGCGAGCCTTAAGTCCGCCGAGAACGAGCGCATCCAAAGCGAGCCAACCTGCCGCATATCCCGGGTTGGCACTCTTACCCCAACTCTGGTAAACCTCCCCCGACGCCTGCCGCCCTTCCGGGGCTCTGGCAGGCGATCTATACGGCGCGGGCACGGGGGATTCTGGCGATGCGAGACGAAACGGGCAGACGGCGGGTGGTCATCGACCGGGTGGAGCCGGAGGTCGACGGCGGGCGGTTTCCCATCAAGCGGGTGGTGGGGGAGACGGTCGTGGTGGAGGCGGATGCGTTCACCGACGGCCATGATGCCATCGTCTGCCGGCTGCTGTGGCGCCCGGAGGCGCAGCCGAAGTGGAACCAGACCCCCATGGAGGCCCTCCCCAACGACCTCTGGCGCGCCGCCTTCACCGTCGCCGAGCAGGGTCGGTGGCTGTACTCGGTCGTCGCCTGGGTGGACCCCTTCAAGACCTGGCGGCGCGACCTCGGGAAACGGGTCGACGCCGGTCAGGATGTGTCGCTCGACCTGCGGGTGGGCGCCGCGCTGGTCCGCGCGGCGAGCGAGCGGGCCCGCCTCGCGCACCGCAAGGCGGAGGCGCGGGTGCTGGCCGGACTGGCCGACGATCTGGAGGCGGACCGCGATCCGGCGGAGCGGCTCCCCCTCGCGCTCGACGACGAGCTCGCCGCGCTCATGGACCGCCACGCCGACCGCCGGCATGCTACCGCGTACCCCCATCAGCTCGCCGTGGTGGTGGACCGGGTCAAGGCCCGCTTCTCGACCTGGTACGAGATGTTCCCCCGCTCCTGCGGTCCGGAGGGGAAGCACGGCACCTTCCGCGACTGCGAGAAGCGCCTCCCCTACATCGCCGAGATGGGCTTCGACGTGCTCTACCTGCCGCCGATCCATCCCATCGGCACCGCCTTCCGCAAGGGGAAGAACAACGTCCTGGAAGCCGGGCCGGACGACGTGGGGAGCCCCTGGGCCATCGGCTCGGAGGAGGGGGGGCACAAGGCGATCCTCCCGCAACTCGGCACCCTCGACGATTTCCGGCGCTTCCGCGCCAGGGCCGAGGAGCACGGCATCGAGCTGGCCCTCGACATCGCCTACCAGACCTCGCCGGACCACCCCTACGTCAAGGAGCACCCGGAGTGGTTCCGCAAGCGGCCGGACGGCACCATCCAGTACGCCGAGAACCCGCCCAAGAAGTACCAGGACATCTACCCCTTCGACTTCGAGAGCGAGGGGTGGCGGGCGCTCTGGGAGGAGCTGAAGAGCGTGGTGGACTACTGGGTGGCAGAGGGGGTGCGCATCTTCCGGGTGGACAACCCGCACACCAAGCCCTTCTCCTTCTGGGAGTGGCTGATCGCGGAGGTCAAGCGCGAGCATCCGGACGTGCTCTTCCTGGCCGAGGCGTTCACCCGGCCGAAGATCATGTACCGGCTGGCCAAGCTCGGCTTCACCCAGTCCTACAACTACTTCCCCTGGCGCAACCGCCGCTGGGAGCTGGTGGAGTACTTCACCGAGCTGAACCAGACAGAGGTGAAGGAGTTCTTCCGCCCCAACCTCTGGCCCAACACGCCGGACATCCTCACCGAGCCCCTCCAGATCGGTGGCCGGCCGGCGTTCGTGCAGCGGCTGATCCTGGCCGCCACCCTGGGCGCCAGCTACGGCATCTACGGCCCCCCCTTCGAGCTGATGGAGCACCTGCCGCGGGAGCGGGGGAGCGAGGAGTACCTGCATTCGGAGAAGTACCAGCTCCGGCAGTGGGACCTCGACCGCGAGGACAGCCTGCGGGAGATGATCGCCCTGGTGAACCGCATCCGGCGGGAGAACCCGGCGCTCCAGTCCGACCATAGCCTGCGCTTCCACGAGGCGGACAACGAGCAGATGCTCTGCTACAGCAAGGCCGAGGGGGACAACCTGATCCTGGTGGTGGTGAACCTGGACCCCAACAACGCGCAGTCGGCCTGGGTCGAGCTGGATCTCGAGGAGCTGGACCTGGAGGCCGACCAGCAGTTCCAGGTGCACGACCTGCTGACCGGCGCCCGCTATCTCTGGCATGGATCGCGCAACTTCGTGAGGCTCGACCCCCAGCAGGTGCCCGCGCACATCCTCCGCGTGCGCCGGCGGGTGCGGTCGGAACGGGACTTCGACTACTTCATCTAGCGAGGAAGATGTGGCCCAGGAAGACGTGGGAGTACTGACCGGCGAGACGGCGGCCGCGGCCGCCCCGGCCGAGGAGCTGAAGCGGCGCAGGGCGGACGATCCGCTCTGGTACAAGGACGCGATCATCTACGAGGTCCACGTGCGGGCTTTCTTCGACTCGGACGGCGACGGCCGCGGCGATTTCCAGGGTCTCACCGCCAAGCTCGACTACCTGCGCGACCTCGGGGTGACCGCCATCTGGATCCTGCCGTTCTACCCGTCCCCCTGGCGCGACGACGGCTACGACATCTCCGACTACACCACGGTCCACCCCGCCTACGGCACGATCGAGGACTTCAGGCTCTTCCTGGACGAGGCCCACGCGCGGGGGCTGAAGGTGATCACCGAGCTGGTGATCAACCACACGTCGGACCAGCACCCCTGGTTCCAGCGCGCCCGGCTCTCCCCACCGGGAAGTCCGGAACGGGACTTCTACGTCTGGAGCGACACGGACCAGAAATACGCCGGCACCCGCATCATCTTCACCGACACCGAGACCTCCAACTGGACCAAGGATCCGGTCGCCAACGCCTACTACTGGCACCGGTTCTTCTCCCACCAGCCGGACCTCAACTTCGACAGCCCGCGGGTGCAGGAGGAGGTCTTCAGGGCGCTCGACTTCTGGATGGAGATGGGGGTGGACGGCCTGCGTCTGGACGCCATCCCCTACCTCTTCGAGCGCGAGGGGACGAACAACGAGAACCTGCCGGAGACCCACGCCTTCCTCAAGAAGCTGCGGGCGCACGTGGACGAGAAGTTCCCCGGCCGCATGCTGCTCGCCGAGGCCAACCAGTGGCCGGAGGACTCGATCGCCTACTTCGGCGATCCGGCGACCGGCGGCGACGAGTGCCACATGTCGTTCCACTTCCCCGTGATGCCGCGCCTGTTCATGGCGCTGCGCATGGAGGACCGCTACCCGATCATCGACATCCTCCAGCAGACGCCGCCGATCCCGGAGAAGGCGCAGTGGGCGATCTTCCTGCGCAATCACGACGAGCTGACGCTGGAGATGGTCACCGACGAGGAGCGGGACTACATGTACCGGGTCTACGCCGCGGACCGCGACCAGCGGATCAACGTCGGCATCCGCCGCCGCCTGGCGCCGCTGCTGGGGAACGACCGGAAGCGGATCGAGCTCCTGAACGCGCTGCTCTTCTCGCTGCCGGGCACGCCGGTCCTCTATTACGGCGACGAGATCGGCATGGGGGACAATTTCTACCTCGGCGACCGCAACGGCGTACGCACCCCCATGCAGTGGAGCGCGGACAAGAACGCCGGCTTCTCGCGCGCCAATCCGCAGCGGCTCTACCTGCCGGTGATCGTCGATCCCGAGTATCACTACGAGGCGGTGAACGTGGAGGCGCAGATCCGCGATCCCAGCTCGCAGCTGAACTGGATGAAGCACATGCTCGCCGTGCGCAAGACCAGCCATGCCTTCGGCCGCGGGAAGCTGACCTTCCTGCGCCCCGGGAATCGGAAGATCCTCGCCTATATCCGCGAATACGAGGATGAGTTCATCCTGTGCGTCGCGAATCTCGCGCACACCGCGCAGCCGGTCGAGCTGGATCTCAAGCGCTTCAAGGGCTACGTGCCGGTGGAGATGCTGGGGCGTACCACCTTTCCGCCGATCGGCGAGCTGTATTACATGCTCACCCTGCCGGCACACGGCTTCTACTGGTTCCGCCTTTCGCAGGATGCGTCGCCGCCCGCGTGGCACAAGGAGCTGCTTATCACGGAGGAAGTGCCGATGTTGGTGCTGTTCGACGGCTGGCTGAGCCTGTTCCGCGACAAAGTGGTGCCCTGGCGCATCCGCATGGCGGAGAAGCTGCGCCAGGAGCTGGAGACCGAGGTGCTGCCGCGCTATATCGGCGAGCAGCGCTGGTATGCAACCAAGGGTGAGCCCGTCACCGCGGCGCCGCTCGAGGACCACGTCATCTGGGATCGCTGGCTGCTCACGCTCGCGTCGGTGAAGACGGCGGCGCAGGACCAGCTCTACTTCGTTCCGCTGGCGCTCGCCTGGGAGGATACCGAGGACGAGCGGGTCAAGTCGCTCGCCGAAGTGACGCTCGCGCGCGTGCGCCAGCAGGCCAACGTCGGCGTGCTGGCCGAGGCGATCGCGGACGAGCGCTTCTGCCGCGCGGTGGTGCACGCGGTGTGCGAGAACCGCGAAGTCGCCATGGCGAAGGGAACGCTGAAGTTCGTGGGCACCCGCCGTTGCGCCGAGACCGCGGGAGGGGATCTCGAGCAGCTGCACGTATCGCGGCTGCACGCGCAGAGCACGAATACTTCGGTCACGCTGACCTCGGCGGCC
This sequence comes from Thermoanaerobaculia bacterium, assembly GCA_036402955.1. Lineage (GTDB taxonomy): Bacteria > Acidobacteriota > Thermoanaerobaculia > Multivoradales > UBA5704 > DATARR01. Next base: position 3,911 of record DASWRX010000307.1, on the reverse strand, counting down.
GGGGGCGATCGCCTGTTCGTCAAGTTCTACCGCCGCGTGCGCGCCGGCGTGAACCCGGAGTTCGAAGTGGGGCGCTTCCTGACGGAAGTCGCCCGGTTTCCGAATTGCGTGCCGCTGCTCGGGTCGATCGAATATTTTTCCGACAAGGACGCGCCCTCCACGACGCTCGCGCTGCTGCAGGGCTACGTGCCGAACCAGGGCGACGGCTGGGGCTACACGCTCGCCTACCTCGACCGGTTCATCGAAGACCGCCCCGCGGTCCTGGAGGAGGGGCCGACCGAGAGCGTGCATGGGGCTTATCTCACGCTCACCGAGACGCTCGCGACGCGCACCGCCGAGCTGCACCAGGCCTTCGCCATCCGCAGCGGCGATGCCGCCTTCGAGCCCGAGCCGCTGACGGCCGCCGATGTGGAGGCGTGGAAAGCGAGGGTGCGCAAGGAGGCGGAGGAAACGCTCAAGCTTCTTGACTCAAATAAATCTCACTCTGAAGGGAAAATTGATAAGAACCAAGTGCTATCCCGAATTGATGCCTGCCGAGCCCCTAAAGGGCCCGCGCTGAAGACCCGGCACCACGGCGACTATCACCTCGGGCAGGTGCTCGTCTCGAACAACGATTTCATCATCATCGATTTCGAGGGGGAGCCGAGCCGGCCGCTCGAGGATGGGCGGCGCAAGCATTCGCCGCTCAGGGACGTGGCCGGGATGCTGCGCTCGTTCAACTACGCGAAATGGAGCGCGCTGATGCGCGCCCGGGAAGCCGATCCGGCCCTGGACAAGACCGACGAGCTGAATGCATGGGAAGCGGCCGTGCGCAAGGCGTTCCTCGACGCCTACGCCAAGGCCTCCGCGAAGAGCGGCATCTACGCGTCGTTCGACGACGCGAAGGGGCTGCTCGATCTCGCGGAGCTGGAGAAGGTGCTGTACGAACTGCGCTACGAGGCGGCGAACCGGCCGGCGTGGCTCCATATTCCGCTCGAGGGATTGCGCGCCCTGCTCGCGAGCGCCTAGCTTGAGGCCCTAGCCATGGACAGAATCGAAGTGCTGCTCGAGCCCGTCAGGGTGTTCCTGCGCCAGGTGGGCGAGCTGCTGCCGAGGCTCGTCGTGGCGATCATCGTCTTCCTCGTTGGATGGCTGCTCGCCAAGCTGGTGCGCTTCACCGTGTCGAAGGCGCTTCGGGCAGTCAACTTCAACGTGCTGACCGAGCGCGCCGGCATGGACGGCTTCCTGCGCAACGGCGGTATCGACGCGGACACGACGGATCTCCTGGCGCTGCTCTGCTACTGGCTCGTCATCCTGGCGGCGCTGATCATCGGCTTCAACAGCCTCGGGCTGGTCTACATCACGGATCTGCTTTCCAAGGTCGTTCTTTTCGTTCCGAAGCTCATGGTGGCGCTGGTGATCCTGGCGTTCGGGGCGTACTTCGCCCGGGTCATCGGCAACTCCGTCTCCGCCTACGGCAGAAACATCCATCTCCAGGACGCGGATCTTCTCGGGAGCATTGCCCGGTACGCGCTCCTCACCTTTGTCGTCCTGATCGCGCTGGACCAGGTCAACGTCGGGGGCGACATCGTCCGGCAGACGTTCCTGATCATCCTTGCGGGCGTGGTATTCGCGATCGCTCTGGCATTCGGACTAGGGGGCAAGGACTGGGCCGCGGAATTGCTTGAGCGCTGGTGGCCGCGCAAGCGATAGCAGGTTTTTTTTAATTTCCTAAAAATCCAGAGATGCCCAGATCCCGCCTCCGTGAAGGACAGCCTTTCCCCCTCGGTGCGACCTGGGACGGCCTCGGCGTCAATTTCGCGCTCTTCTCCGGCAACGCCACCCGCGTCGAGCTGTGCATCTTCGACGTGAACGGCAAGAAGGAGATCGACCGGATGGACATGCCGGAGTACACGGACGAGGTCTGGCATTGCTACCTGCCGGACGCGCGGCCCGGCACTGTCTACGGCTACCGGGTGCACGGGCCGTACGAGCCGGACAACGGGCATCGGTTCAACCCGAACAAGCTCCTCATCGATCCCTACGCCAAGCAGCTCGTCGGCGAGCTCGAGTGGCACGACGCGCTGTTCGGCTACACCATCGGCCACGCCGACAAGGATTTGTCCTTCGACAAGCGCGACAGCGCCCCCTATGTGCAGAAGGCTCGGGTCATCGATCCGGCTTTTACCTGGGGCAACCTGCGGCGCAAGCGCTGGCCGTGGCGCCAGACGCTCATCTATGAAATGCATGTCAAGGGTTTCACGAAGCTGAACCGGCGCCTGCCCGAGGCGCTGCGCGGCACCTACTCCGGCCTCGGCCATGCCGACACGGTCGAGTACCTGCAGAAGCTCGGCGTCACCAGCGTCGAGCTCCTGCCCATCCACGCCTTCATCGACGATCGCTACCTGGCGGAAAAGAAGCTGCGCAACTACTGGGGCTACAACACGATCGGCTTCTTCGCCCCCGAGCCGCGCTACATGGCGACGCCCTTCGCCAACGAGTTCAAGGAGATGGTCAACCACCTGCACGCGGCGGGGCTGGAAGTGATCCTCGACGTGGTCTACAACCACACCGCCGAAGGCAACGAAGGCGGGCCGACGCTTTCCTTCAAGGGCATCGACAACGCCAGCTACTACCGCCTCATGCCGGACCAGAAACGCTACTACATCAACGACACCGGCACCGGCAACACGGTCAACCTCAGCCATCCTCGGGTGCTGCAGATGGTGGGCGATTCTCTGCGCTACTGGGCCAACGAGATGCGGGTCGACGGCTTCCGCTTCGATCTTGCCACCATCCTCGCGCGCGAACCGTATGGGTTCGACGAAGGCGGCGGCTTCCTCGATGCCTGCCGGCAGGACCCGGTGCTGTCGGGCCTGAAGTTGATTGCCGAGCCGTGGGACGTCGGCCCGGGCGGCTACCAGGTGGCGCATTTCCCGCCCGGCTGGGCGGAGTGGAACGACCGCTACCGCGACACGGTGCGCGAGTACTGGAAGGGCGACGAAGGCAAGCTTTCCGACATGGCGACCCGCGTCGCGGGCTCCGCCGACATGTTCAATCGCCGGGGGCGTCGGCCTTGGGCGAGTGTGAATTTCATAACTGCGCATGACGGCTTCAACCTGAACGACCTCGTCTCCTACAACGACAAGCACAACGAGGCCAACGGCGAAGAGAACCGCGACGGCAGCAGCAACAACCACTCGTACAACTACGGCGCCGAAGGTCCTACGGAAGACGCTTCGATCGTGGCGGTAAGGGAACGACAAAAGCGCAATTTCATCGCCACGCTGCTGCTATCGCAGGGCACGCCGATGCTGCTCGCCGGCGACGAGATCGGCCGCAGCCAGAAGGGCAACAACAACGCCTATGCCCAGGACAACGAGCTGACGTGGATCGACTGGTCGCTCATGAGCGACGGCGGCCGGGACCTGCTCGATTTCACCAAGCGCATGATCCAGATCCGCATGAAGCATCCGATCCTGCTGCGCGGCCGCTTCCTTTCCGGGACGCACAATCCCGAGGTCGACGTGAAGGACGTGACCTGGCTCACGCCCGAGGCCACCGAGATGCAGGAAGCCAACTGGAAGGATCCGCAGGCGAAATGCCTCGGCATGATGCTCGACGGCCGCGCGCAGGTGAGCGGGATCAAGGAGCGCGGCGCCGACGAGACGCTGCTCGTCGTCATGAACTCGCACCACGACGTGGTGAACTTCAAGCTGCCCGAGTCCCCCGAGGGCAAGCGCTGGACGCGCCTTGTCGACACCAACGATCCGGCGCTGCACCGGGAGCACTATGCGTTCGGCGCCGTCTACGTGGTGACCGGGCGTTCCATCCTGCTGTTCCAGCTCGAAAGGGGCGGCGAATGAGCCAGGCCTACCTCAACGACCACATGGTCCACGCCATGCCTTTCGGCGCGGAGCTCATTCCGGGCG
>DASWRX010000306.1:0-13106 GCA_036402955.1 Thermoanaerobaculia bacterium | reverse complement strand
TGGCCCTGGAACGGCGATCGGAGACCCGCAGCGATTACCTCGCCGGCGAGACGTTCGCGATGACCGGCGCCAGCCGGAAGCACAATCTCATCGCCGCCAACCTCCTGGCGTCTCTCCACACGCAGCTCGCCGAAAGCCCCTGTGAGGTCTACGCCAGCGACATGCGGGTGCGGACCCCGACGGACCTCCTCACCTATCCCGACGTCGTGGCCGTCTGTGGCGAGCCCCGGTTCGGCGACTCCGAGCTCGACACGCTGCTCAATCCCATCCTGATCGTCGAGGTCCTCTCGCCGTCGACCGAGGTCTACGACCGCCTCACCAAGCTCGACCACTACCGGACGATCCCCTCCCTCGTCGAGATGGTCCTCGTGGCCCAGGACCGGCCTCGCCTGGAGCACTGGCTGCGGCAGGAGGATGGCCGCTGGCTGATCGAAGAGCTGGAGGACCTCGACCGGATCCTCGATCTGCCGTCCGTCCGATGCCGGCTGCCGCTGGCGGCGATCTACCGCAGAGTCTTCACTTAAAGTCAGATTCGTGAGGGAGAAGCCCGTCATGAGAATCCGGTTGCTCGCCGCCGCCGCCACCCTGCTCGCGATCACCGCCCCGCTTGTCGCTCCGCTCGCCGCGCAGGACCTCTCCGGCCTGAAGGAGCCGATCAGCCCCGACCGGCCGAACTTCACCAACAGCCCCGATACCGTGGCCCCCGGGCATTTCCAGCTCGAGACCGGCTACACCTTCACCCGCAAGGGACCCGTGAAGGACAGCTCCCTCGGCGAGCTCCTCCTGCGCTACGGATTGGACGAGCGCTGCGAGGCACGGCTGGGTCTGAGCTCCTACCACTGGACCGACACCGGCGTGCCCGGCGAGAGGCGGATCTCGGGGTTCCAGGACCCGTTCGTGGAGGTGAAGGTCCGGCTCAACGACGCGGAGGCGGAGCGCCGCGCGGCGGGAGTCCCGGCGATGGGGCTGCTCGTCCAGACCACCATTCCCGTGGGCGCCCGCGCGCTGACCAGCGACGCCTGGCAGCCCCGGGCGACGCTCGCCTTCCTCTGGAATCTGACGAAGAGCGTGTCGCTCGGGAGCAACCTGGGCTGCGCCTATCTCGCGGACTCCGGCGAGCGGTTCACGCAATGCTTCGCCAGCCTCTCGGCCGGCGTCCAGATGAACGACAAGACGAATGCCTTCTTCGAGGGGCTCACCTTCAGCAAGGAGAGCGCGCGCGGCTCCTCCACCCAGTACCTCGACACCGGCGTCTCCTACTCGGTGTCGAACGACCTGCAGCTCGACGTCCGCGTCGGCGCCGGCCTCAACTCCCCGCGCCCGAACTGGTTCACCGGGCTGGGGGCGTCCGTCCGCTTCTGAGCCGGCGTCAATACTTCTCGCCCGGCTTGAGGCCGATCACCTCGCACGAGGTTCCCTGGTCCCCCAGCGCCTTCACCAGCTTCTCCGGCGTGCCGGTCAGCGCGGGGAAGGTCCCCCAGTGGATCGGGATCACCTTGCGCACGCCCAGGAAGCGGCAGGCGCGGGCGGCCTGCTGGGGGTCCATGGTGAAGAGGTCGCCGATCGGCAGGAAGGCCAGCTCGGGCCGGTACATCTCGCCGAAGAGCTGCAGGTCCGAGAACAGCGCCGTGTCCCCCGCGTGGTAGAAGGTGAAGCCGCTGGAGAGCCGCACGATGTACCCCCCCGCCGAGCCGCCGTAGAGGATCTGGTCGCCGTCGCTGATGCCGCAGGAATGGTCGGCGCGGACCATGGTGACGTTGTGCCCGAGCACCTCCTGGCAGCCCCCCAGGTTCATCCCGGAGCAATTCTCGACCCCCTGCGCCCCGAGCCAGTGGCAGATCTCGAAGTTCGCCACCACGATCTTTGGGCGGTAGCGCTTGGCGAGCTCCACGGCATCCCCCATATGATCGTAGTGGGCATGGGTGATGAGCATCGCGTCGATGCGGTCAAACGTCTTCAGCTCCTCGGGGCAGGCCGGATTGTGCTGGACCCAGGGGTCGATCAGCACCACCTCGCCGCCCGGCAGATCGCAGCGGATCGTGGCGTGGCCCAGGTAGGTGAACTTCGGACGCGGGTGCTGGCTCATTCCTGTCCCTCCCTTCGATCGTCGTCGCTACGGGATTCTACCCGAGTGACGGCGGAGTGACAGCCGTTCTCTCGCCGGAGATCGCATGGACGCAAGGCCGAGGAGCCAGGAAAGGAAAACGGCCGGGGGTGAGCCCGGCCGCTTCGAGAACAGATCCGCGGCGGCCCGTCAGGCCGCTGGTGCTCAGACCTGGAACTGCTTGAAGAAGTTGTCGCGGAGCTTCGCGTTGAACTCGTGCTCGGTCAGACGGTAGTAGATCGTCTGGGCGTCGCGGCGCGGAGCCACCAGCCCGTAGGCCTTCAGCTTCGCCAGGTGCTGGGACACGGCCGAGACCGACACCCCGAGCATCTCCGCGAGATCGCACACGCAGAGCTCCTTCATGTTCTCGAGCAGGTAGAGGAGCTTGAGCCGGGTGGAGTTCCCAGCGAGATTCATCAGCTCCGCCGCCTCCTCGATGTCCGGCGTCCCCTCAAGGTTCTGCCGGATCTGGGCCATTTCTTTAGATGACATGTTCGGCGCCTCGCCTTTCATTTCGTACCTCCTTCATGCAAATCAATCCGTATCCTTCTTACACCCTCCAGCGGTGCACCCGCCGGATGGAATGCAAGCTCCCCGAAGACTCTCAGACTTTCATGCTCACAGCGATGTTGAACAATCTCGATTATACTCAGGGTCGAGGTCAAAATCCAGTCTCCGGGAAAAAATCTCCGGTGGATTGTCCCGCTTGGGGGGCCAGCCGCACCTTGTAGTCTACAAACAGGGCCTCCCGCCATTTCATTCCTCTCTTGTCCTCTCTTGAAGAGCCCGCCGCGGCCGGCGGCTGGTGACTGGCGGCGACTGCTAGAATAGGGTGCCGGAAAGGAGGCAGCATGACACCCAGCCACATCTCCATCGAGTATTGCACGAGCTGAAACTACTACCCCCGCGCCGCCAGTCTGGCGGCGGAGATCCAGAAGAAGTTCGGCGTCCAGCCGCAACTGATCCGCAGCCGTGGTGGCGTCTTCGAGGTCACCATGGGCAACGACCTGCTCTTCTCCAAGAAGAAGCTCGGACGGTTTCCCCAACCCGGCGAGGTCGAGAAGGAGCTCGAGCAGCGGCTCTCCGCTTGAGGCATCCCCCTTGAGATCCGCCGCTTGAGCTTTCCCGAGTGAGCCTGGCCCTGTCCCTCTCCCTGCTCCTCGGCGCCGGCCTTCTCGGGCTGGCGCTGGGGATCGAGGAGCGGCGGCGGCGGGCTCCGGCCCTGCCCGCTCCCCTGCTCCCCTCCCCCGCCACCACCGTCCTCCTCCCGGTGCGCGACGAGCGCCTCAACGTGGAGGACTGCGTGACCACGCTGCTCGCGCAGACGGCTTCCCCCCAGGTCCGGGTGATCGACGACGGCTCGACGGACGGGACCGCCGACCGGGCCGGCCGGCTGGCCGCCGCGGAGCCCCGGCTGACGCTGCTCGCCGCCGGCGACCTCCCCGCGGGCTGGCGGGGCAAGGTCCACGCGCTCGCGGTGGGCTCCCGGGGCGTGGAGACGCCCTGGCTGCTCTCGACCGACGCCGACACGCGCCATGCCCCGGACCTGCTGGCGCGGGCGCATGCCGCCGCGGCCGGGCGGCGGCTCGACGCCGTCTCCCTGGCCGGTTTCCAGGAGGCGCGCGGCCCGGGTGAAAATCTCATCATCCCTCCGGTCTTCGCCCTGCTCGACGCCCTGCTCGGCGACTGGGAGGCCGCGGCCGGCGGCGCCGGTCCGGCGGTCGCCAACGGCCAGTTCATCCTTCTCCGCCGCGACGCCTGGGAGGCCTGCGGCGGCTTCGAGTCGGTACGCACGGAGACCCTCGACGACGTGGCGGCCGTCTCGCGGCTGCGCGACCGCGGCTTCCGCACCGGCTTCCTCCGCGCCGGCGGCCTGCGCGTGCGGATGTACCGGGGCTTCGGCGAGGCGGCGCGCGGCTGGCGGCGCAACCTGGGAGGGATCTTCGGCCGCCAGCCCGGAAAGGCGGCCGCCATCCTCGCTTTCCTCCTCCTGCCGGCCGTGGCCCTGGCGGCGTTCGCGCTCACCGGCCGCTGGGTGGAGGCGATCCTCCTCTGGACCGCCGGGACCGCCGCCTCGATGCTCGTCCGCTCCGGCGGCGGTCACGCGCCCGCCTACGGCCTGCTGTATCCGCTGGATGCCCTGCTGCTGGCCGGCTTGCTCGCCCTCGGGGTCCTGGACCGCCGGCGGGGGAAGCTGGCGCGGTGGAAGGGGCGGGAGATCAAGGTGTGAGGGCCTTCTCGTACCAGCACTCCTGCCCGGCCGTCTCCTCCACCGACACGCCGAGGGCGTCCACCGCCGAGCCGGCGAGGTGCGGGGCGAGGTCGTGCCAGAACATGCGGGCCAGCAGCTCGATGGAGGTGTTGGCGAGCGGCAGCACGAGGGTGTCCTCGGCCGGGAAGCGGTAGGACCGCTCGGCGAAGCGGATCTCGATCGCCTCGCCCTCGCGCGCCCAGTGCAGGCGCGGGCTCTCGCCCGGGATCAGCATGCGGCTGTCCAGCCGGGAGCAGAGGGCGCGCAGGGCCCGCTTGAAGCTCTCGATGTCCACCAGCAGCCCCTCGCCGTCGAGGTTGCCGCCGGCCAGCTCCACGCGCACCCGATAGTTGTGCCCGTGGAGAAGCTCGGCGCGCCCATCGCCGAAGAGGGTGAAATGGGCGGCGGAGAACTTGAAGTCCTCCTTGGCGAGGACCACGCGGTAGCGAGCCATCGGACGATTCTATCCGCAAGGCTCCGGGCGGGATGTAACATAGCCGCCGTCCCAGACGAAGGGGGAGCCATGAATCGAACCGCAAGACGCACCGGGGCGTTCGTCGCCGCTTCGCTCCTACTGGCCTTCGCGGCGGGCGCGGCGGGCGCGGCGGCCCCTCCGGACCACCCCGAGCGGCGGGCCTTCGCGCCGGAGGGCACGCCCCTCCGGTACATGCCGGCACGGCGGTACGATCTCCAGCACCTGCGTCTGGATCTGGCCTTCGACGGGGACGCCCGGAGCGTCTCCGGCACCGCCACCAACATCCTGGTTCCTCTCCTCCCCGGGCTCGATTCCCTGGTCTTCAACGCCGCGGATCTCGACGTCCGGACGGTGCGGGTCAACGGCGCCGAGCGGCCGTTCAGCCTCGATCCGCAGGCCGAAACCCTGACCGTGCGGCTGGACCGCGCCTACGGCCCGCAGGACCGCCTGGAGGTGGCGATCGACTACTCCGCCCACCCCGAAGCGGGCCTCTACTTCAACGGCCCCGACGCCGGCTATCCAACCAAGCCCCGCCAGATCTACTCCCAGGGGGAGTCCGACCTCAACCGCCACTGGTTCCCGAGCTGGGACTCGCCGAACGACCGCACCACCACCGAGATGGTCGCCACCGTCAAGCGCCCGCTCCAGGTGGTCAGCAACGGCAAGCTGCTGGAGGTGACCGACCGGCCCGACGGCCGGCGGACCTACCACTGGCGCATGGACGTGCCCCACAGCACCTATCTGACCTCGGTGGCGATCGGCGACTTCACCAGGTTCACGGATTCGTGGCGCGGCATTCCGGTGGAGTACGACGTGCCGCCCGGCACCGACGAGGACACGGCCCGCCGCTCCTTCGGCGACACGCCGAGGATCCTGGAGTTCTACTCCCAGGCCACGGGCCGTCCCTATCCCTACGCCAAGTACGCCCAGGCGGTGGTCGTCGACTACATGTGGGGAGGCATGGAGAACATCTCCGCCACCACCCAGACCTCGCGCACCCTGCACCCGGCGAAGGCCGACCTCGACTCCCCGAGCGAGGGGCTGGTGGCCCACGAGGCGGCCCACCAGTGGTTCGGCGACCTGCTCACCTGTGAGGACTGGTCCAACGCCTGGCTCAACGAGGGGTTCGCCGACTACTTCACGGCCCTCTACAAGGGCGCCGTCCATGGCGAGGACGAGCTCGCCTGGGAGATGGACCACCTGCGGCGGGGCTATCTGGACGAGGTCGAGCGGGACTACCGGCGCCCGCTCGTCACCAGGCTCTACGCCGATCCGATTGACATGTTCGATCGCCACACCTACAACAAGGGAGCGCTGGTGCTCCACACAATCCACTCCGTCCTCGGGGAGGAGGGGTGGTCGAAGGGGATCCGCGCCTACGTCGAGCGCTTCGCCGGCCGGACGGTGACCACACCGGACTTCCAGGACGCCCTGGAGCAGGCCACCGGCGCGTCGCTCGGCTCCCTCTTCGACTCCTACGTCTACGGCGCCGGCCACCCCGAGCTGAAGCTGCGGTGGGATTACCAGCCGGAGACCCGGCAGGTGCGCCTCGAGATCCGGCAGGCCCAGAAGCTGGACGACCAGACGGGCCTCTTTTCCTTCCCTCTCGAAGTCGTGCTGGTGGGCGAGCGGGGGGAGGTGACGCGGCGCGTGCCGGTGGCCGCCCGCGCCTTCCAGGAGCTCTACATCGCGAGCGACGAGCGCCCCCGGACCGTGGTGGTCGACCCCCGGAACTGGGTCCTGAAGACGGTGGACTTCACCAAGCCGCCCGCCGAATGGGCCGTCCAGCTCGCCGTCTCGAAGCCGCTCCCGGCCCGGCTGGAGGCCATCCGCGCGCTCGGCGACCTCGGCGGCGACGAGGCCGTGGCGGCGCTCGGCCGGGCCCTCCGGGAGGACCCTTTCCACGGCGCCCGCGAGGAGGCCGCGAAAGCGCTGGGAAAGATCGCCAGGGACCCTGCCCTGGAGGCCCTCCGCGCCGGGCTCGCCGACAAGGACAGCCGCGCGCGAACCAGCGTCGTCGAAGCCCTCGGCTCGTTCCCCGGACACGCCGAGCTAATCCCGATCCTCAAGCGCACCCTGGAGACGGACGCCAGCGACCGCGTCCGGGCGGCGGCGGCCACCGCGCTGGGCGATTTCGCCAAGCGCCGCGACGAGGTCGCTCCCGCGCTCGCCGCGGCGCTCTCCCAGGAGAGCTTCCACGAGCTGGTCCGCGGCGCGGCGATCAAATCGCTGGCCAAGGTCGATCCCGCCAAGGCCTGGGAGCCCGCCCAGCGGCTGGCACGGTACGGCGCCCCGATCGACAGCCGCGCCGAGGCCCTCGACGCCCTGGTCACCATCGGCCAGCAGGACCACCACCGGCGCGAGGAGGCCCGCAAGGTGCTCGAGAGCTATCTGGACGATCCCTACTACTCGCTGCGGGAGGCCGACTACCGCTCGCTCGGCAAGCTGGGAGATCCGGCGGCCATCCCCGCCATCGAGCGGCGGGCGCGGCTGGAGGCCGAGGGCCGGCAGCGGCGCAACGCCGAGAAGGCCGTCGAGAGAATCCGCGCCGGCGACGAGAAGAAGCGCGAGGACCAGGCGCTCCGCGACCGCGTGGAGCAGCTCGAGCGGGAGACGGAGGTGCTGAAGGAGCAGGTCCGCGCTACCGCCGCCCCGCACCCCTGATCCGCGCCGCCCGCTCCGCCAGGTCCGCCAGCTCGGCGGCCCCGGCGCTCTTCGGGAGACTCCTGGCGATCTCCCGCGCCTGGCGGGCGATCTCCGCGAGGTCCCCCTTCGCCAGCGGGGAGCCCTTCAGGATCTCCGCCAGCTCGGCCGCCAGGGCGGTCAGCCGGAACTCCGGCGACGCCTTCTCCCAGGTGGGAGCGAGCCCGGAGAGGTCCAGCGTCCCTTCCACCCCGAGGTCGCGCAGGCGCAGGGTGGCGATCCGGCCCTTGGGCGGCGCGTCGGCCCGCAGCTCGACCTCGTACAGCACGGTGACGCCGCGCTCGCCGGCGGCCGCCCGGCCCTCTTCCCCCAGCAGCCGGTGGCGCTCCACCACCTCGGGGTTGAGCTCCACCTCCACCCGGGCGTCCTTGAGCCGGGCCGCGCGGCCCCGGAGATCGAAGCGCAGCAGCCGGTATCGCGGACCCTGGACGAAAGGTGTAGGAGCACCCTCTGCCCGGATCGCGACGTCCTGCCTCACCGGTGCGCCGCCGAAGGCGCTCACGAACTCCGCGACGCGAACCGCTCCCGAGGCAGGCAACCGGCCCGCGGCGACCTCCCGGCGCGAGGCGGCGTAGGAGCCCGTGTCCAGGGCCACCACGAAGGTGGAGAGCCGGTTCGTGGCCGTGTCGACGAACGAGGTGGTGACCTGCATCTCCTCGAAGGCGTCGTAGTCATGGTAGGTGGGAGAGCTGCCGAGGGCGGTCGCGTCGGTGATCACCACGCCGTCGATCGACCACACGGCCTGATCGCCCGAGCGGCCGGGTCCGACGTAACCGCTCTGCTGTCCGGATTCGTTCCCCCCGACGTTGATCCGGTCGGTCATCACCCCCGGGGTCTTCTGCAGAACGGCCCAGGGATCGCGGGCCGTCGGGACCTTTTCCAGCTCCGTCTGGCTCACGGTGGCTCCCGTGGCGACCCGCCGCTCGTCGAGCAGGGGAGACTCGGCGGTGACCGTGATCTTGTCCTCCTTCTTTTCCTCGGGCTGTGGCCGTGGGGCCGCGGCCGGCTGCAGCGCTGGAGCTGGAGATGGCGCGTTCCCCACGGCTCCTCCCGCTTCGGCGCGGCCCGCGGCGCCCGATTCGCTCTTCGGACGGATCGGTCCCGGAGACTTCAGATCCTTGGCGGCCGGCTTCGCCGGCTCCGGAATCCTGACCGGCGGCGGAGCCTGGAGCGGCTGCACCAGCGTCTCCTCCCGATCTTCCCCCCTCAGCCTCTCCAGAACCGGCGGAGCGGCGGGCTGCGGAACGGCGGCCTGCCGAGACGGAGCCCCGGCCGGAGCCGGCGCCGCCGCCCGCGCCACCCGCGCCAGGGGAGGCGCCTGCTCGCGCACCCGCAGGGCGAACAGGCCCGCGCCGACCATCGCCACCAGCGACGCGGCGATCAGCCAGCGCTGCTGGAAGGGCATGGGGGATCGCCTCTCGTCCGGCGTCCCGGTGCCGATGTGGACGGAGGGGGGAATCTCGCTCTTGATCTTGTCCAGCAGCCCGGCCGGCGGCTCGAGCTCGTCGCGCTCGGCCAGCCTGCGGGCGATCTCGCGTTCGCTCGAACGGCTCATCGTGACTCCTCGAGGGTCAGCGCCAGCATCCGCAGCGCCTTCTTCAGCCGCTTGCGGATGGCCACCGCCGTGACCCCTTCATGATGCGCGACCTCCTTGACCGGCAGCTCCCCCCAGAAGAGGCTGGTGACGGTGAAGCGCAGATCCTCCGGCAGGGCGAGGACCGCGCGCCGCAGCCGCTCCCCCGCCGCGTCCCGGCCCACCATCTCGTCGGCGGCGGGCGCGGGGTCGGGAACGGCCGCCTCGTGCTTCTCCTCGAGCGGCACGAGACGCCGCGGCCGGCGCAGATGGTTCAGGAAGGTCGTGTAGGCGATGCGGTACAACCAGGTCGAGAACCGCGCCCGGCGGTCGAAGCCGGGCAGCGCGTCCCAGGCCTTGCGGTAGGTCTCCTGCGTGAGGTCCGCCGCCAGGTCGGGATCGCCAGAGAGCCGGCGCAGCAGAGCATAAACCCCGCGATACGTCTGCTCCACCAGCCGGTCCGCGGCGCTCCGGTCCCCGGCGGCCAGGGCGGTCAACAGCCGGCCCTCCTCCCCATCCTCGGGTCGGTTCCGCAACTCGCCTCCTGCTGTGGATAGAGGGCTCATCCTGCAGACTTAGACGCGACAGGTGGGGCGAAGGAAACCGCTAGACGCTGGCGGTCTCCCCCTCCTCCGCCCGCGCCATCTGCACCACCACCTCCATGTGCCCGGTCTGCGGGAAGAGATCGAAGAACGTGAAGCTCTCGATGCGGAAGGCCGGCAGGAGCTGGCGCAGGTCGCGGGCGAGGGCGGCGGGATGGCAGGAGACGTAGGTCAGCCGCGCCGGCCGGCGGGCGCGCAGGGCTTGGCGCACCTCGCGCGTGAGACCGCCGCGCGGCGGATCGACCACCACGCGGTCCAGACCCTCCGGCATCCCCTTCACCCAGCTCTCGACCACCTGGTTCACCACCTCGACGTTGGGCGTCTGGTTGCGCCGCGCGTTGAGCCGGGCGTAGCGCGAGCCGATCTGGTCGGCCTCGACCGTGATCACCTTCCCGTAGCGGCGGGCGAGCGGCAGGCTGAACAGGCCCACCCCGCCGTAGAGATCGACCGCCGTCTCCCCCGTCCAGGAGCCCACCGTGACGTCCACCAGCCGCGGCAGCAGCCCGCGATGCGACTGGAAGAAGCCGCGGGCGTCGTAGGCGTAGGTGAGCTCCCCGACCTTCGTCGACACCTCGCCGTGTGGCAGCCCTGCGATGACCGGCGCCACGGTGACCGCGCCGCCGTCCCCGGCCGCGAGATCGATCCGTTGCGGCGCGTCCGGCCCCAGGTGCTCGGGCAGCTCACGCAGCAGCGCCTCGAGCTCCGGCACGAGCAGAGGACAGCCGGAGACGGGGATCACCTCGTTGGTCCCCCGCGCGTGGTAGCCCACCCGCACGCCCCCGGTCACCGGATCGACCTCGGTGTGGACCTGCGTGCGCAGCCGATATCCCCAGGGCTCCCCCTTGATCACCTCGACGTCCGCCGGCACCACGACGTGCCCGAGATGCTCGAGCGTCTCGCGGACGGCCTGGACCTTGAGGCGCGTCTGGACGTCGTCCTCCAGGTGCTGGAGGTCGCAGATGCCGGAGCGCGACAGCTCCGGCACGGGATCGGGCCGGCGCGCCGGTCCCGGCTCGAGGATCTGGACGATCTCCGCCCGGCCGTAATCCGGCCGCCGCTCGACGATGCGCGCCCGCACCAGGTCCCCCGGCGCCGAGCGCGGGATGAACACCGGCACGCCCTGGAACCGCGCCAGCCCCTCGCCGCCCGCCACCAGCTTCTCGATGCGCGTCTCGATCTCCGTGACGTCGACCAGCCGCGAGCCGGGAGGCGGCGCCGGCGGCTGCCGTCCCTCCAGCACGCTCTCGGCATGCTCCAGGGCCTCGCGGCGCGGCGGCACCCGGCGCTCGTCGGCCGTCCGCGGCCGGCGGGGACCACGACTCTCCTCGGGAGGACCCCTCCGGTCGTCCCGGGACCGCGGCGGCGGGGAGGGGCGGCGGTCGTCGTCTCTGCGTGGATGGGGAGGACGGCGATCGGCCCCTGCCCTTGGAGGACCCGATGGGCGGCGGTCCTCCGGCGGCCGCCGTGGCCCTCCCGGCCGGTCTCCGGATCTGCCGGGTCCGCCGCCGGGCCTGCCGGGTCCGCGTCCGCCGCCCGGGCCTCTGCCGCCGCCCGGCCCCCGCCCGCCCTGTGGTCCT
This sequence comes from Thermoanaerobaculia bacterium, assembly GCA_036402955.1. Taxonomy (GTDB): domain Bacteria; phylum Acidobacteriota; class Thermoanaerobaculia; order Multivoradales; family UBA5704; genus DATARR01. The sequence continues at coordinate 1,821 of DASWRX010000306.1, read as the reverse complement.
CTCATCCTTCTCTTTCCTCCACCAAGATATGGATCCTCGGCGCCAGCGCCGGCATCCGCCGCTCGACCTCGGCCCGCAGATCCTCGACGCGGAACCGGCGCGACAGATGGTGCAGGACGATCGCCTCGTTGTGCAGCTCGTCCGCCCAGCGGGCGATGTCCCCCAGGTGGAGATGCTTGAACCGTTCCCCCTTGTCCCGGTGCTCCTCGCCGAGGAAGGTGCACTCCACCATCAGCACCCGACTCCGGAACAGCCGCGGCTCCATCTCGAAGATCCCCGGCCCGGTATCCCCGCAATAGGAGAGCCAGAGATCCTCGATCACCTCGCCGGTATCCACCCCCCGCTCGCGCAGGCCGATGAGATCCGCGGGCGCCAGGCCCGCGAAGGCCGCCGCCAGCCGCCGCCGGCCGCGCCAGAGGTGGTAGCCCAGGCTCGGCACGACGTGGTCTGTGGCGAAGGCCTCCACCGTTATCCCCTTCCCCACCGGCACCCGGTCGCCGGACGAGAGCGGCAGGACATCGTACCGGTAGTTCGCCCGTTCCAGGCGCTCCGCCGCGGCGATGAACGCTCCCAGCGCCTCGGCGATCTCTGCCGGGCAGAAAACCCGGGTGTGGACCAGCCGGTGCAGCGAGCGCTGGGAGAGGACGTAGGGCAGCCCCAGCGCGTGGTCGAGATGCCCGTGGGTAATGAAGACGTCCCGGGCCCCGGCAAGCTGGAGCGCTCCCCGCCCAACGTCGAAGGCCAGACCCGGAGGATGGACGCGGAACCAGTTGTCGTCGCCGGCGCGCGACCGGCCCTCGATGCGGAGGTCACCGAAACGCAGCTCGACGGGTCGCATAGGGGGATTGCGATCCCGGCGGGACGGCGCGATCAGATCTCCCGGTACAGCCAGCGGCGGATCGGCTGGATACGGTTGCGGACGCTCTCCCACTCCGGATCGATCAGCCAGAGCGTCGCCGCCACCGAGGAGAGCAGCGAGTTGCCGTCCTGGGGCGTGAAGCAGAAGCCGTAGACCTCGCGCTTGTGGCGCACGGCGATCGTCGGCATCACCGCCACCGTCTGCGACAGGATGCGCCCGTAGTAGCCGTGGTCGCGGCCGAAGCTGAAGATCAGGTTGGCGTAGCGCTTGTCGGTCACCGCCACCAGCGGATTGTCGCGCAGCCGCTTCTTGACCTCCTCGACCGTGATGTCGCGGTCGAGCTCGAGGTTGAACCAGATCGAGTGCATGTACTGGGTGTTGAGCTTCACCGCGCTCGAGAAGACGTTCAGGTCCAGGCTCAGCGTCTCGAAGACGTGGTGGGCGTCCCGCGCGTGGTGGGTGCCGAAGTCGGGATCCTCGTGCTTGCCCACGTTCGGGGCCGGCACGAAGCTGTCCGCCTGCGAGACGTCGTTCGACCGCCGCATGCAGACGAAGGTCCCTTTGCGCAAGCTGTACTTGCCGTCCTCGTGGGTGATCGTCTTGATCAGGGTCGTGATGTTGTGGGTGTTGCAGGAGACGATCTGGACGAAGCGGTCCTCCCCCGGCACCAGCACCTCGTAGCCCAGCAGGCCGTGGGCCCCGGGCGGCAGCCCCGTCCCGAACGTCCCCATCGACGTGGCGGTCGTGGACGGGAAGCCGGCGGTGATCCGGTGGGCGGCGGGCAGCAGCGAGCGCAGGAACGGCGCGTGGCCCCCGCGCCGGCGGATCAGCTCGTAGCCGAGCCCGTCGACGAGAACGACCACCGCGCGCCGGGCGCTGGGAAACGTCGGGGCGGTCGGCCCGACGCCCAGCGTCGCCGCCACCGCCGGCATGACGCCCGCCAGACCGCCCTCGTCGTACCG
>DASWRX010000305.1:0-3721 GCA_036402955.1 Thermoanaerobaculia bacterium | reverse complement strand
GCCGGCCGTTTGCGGGCTTCCAGCTCTTCCAGGGTCTTCGGCCAGTCCTTCTTGAGGAGCAGCGAGAGGGCGCGGTCGGCGAGGAGGCGGCCGCCGGTCTGGCAGGTGGGGCAGTAGTTGGCCTCGCTGTCGGCGTAGACGAGCCGCTGCACGGGCGTGCCGCAGACGGGGCAGGGCTGGCCGAAGCGGCCGTGGACGGCCATGCCGGGATGGTGGGCGGTCACCTTGTCGGGGAAGCGGTCGCCGGCCTCGGCGCGGAGGCGCGCGGTCCATTCGCTCAGCACCTCGCGGCAGGCGCGGAAGAGGGTCTCCATCTCCTCGGGGCCGAGGCCGCGGGTGAGCCGGAAGGGGGAGAGCCGGGCCCGGTGCAGGATCTCGTCGGAGTAGGAGTTGCCGATGCCGCTCAGCAGGTGAGGGTCGGTCAGGGCCCGCTTCAGGGTGTGGCTCTCGGCCGTGAGCGCCGCCCGGAAGGCGTCGAGGTCCGCCGCCAGCACCTCCAGGCCGCCGGGATCGTAGCCCGCGAGCGCCGCCTCCCCCGCGACGAGATGGAGCGAGGCCCGCTTCTTCGAGCCGGCCTCGGTGAGCAGGAGGGTGCCGGTGGGGAAGTCGAAGGCGGCGAGGCCGATCTTGCCCGGCACCTTGGCGCCGCGCGGCTTCCACTGCAAACGGCCGGAGATCATCAGGTGCAGCACCGCGAACCGCCCGCCCTCGAATCCGATCACGACGCGCTTGCCGAGCCGGCGAACACCTTCCACCCGCCGTCCCAGAAAGCTCGCGAGGGCCGGCTCGACCGTGCGCAGCAGGAACGGGCTGCTGATCCGGGCTCCCTCCAGCGGCTGGCCCACGATCCGCGGCCGCAAGGCCTCCAGGTAGACCTCGACGTCCGGAAGCTCGGGCATGGGGAGAGGGTGACGTGCGGGGGCGGTGGCGTCAAGGGTGGGGGGCGGGAGAGCGTGGCCGATCGGCCTCGGGGTATATACTCGCTTCGGGCTCGCGGAGCCCATGCCGGAAGCAGCCGAAACGCACCCCTTGCCGGAGGAGAGACTCGATGAAAAAGCGCTCAGGCTCCACCAAACTGACCCTCAACCGAGAGACGCTTCGTGTTCTGGAACAGCACCGGCTCAAGACCATCGCCGGCCTCGCCCATTCCGATTTCTGCACGTTTCAAACCTGCGCCACGACGAGAGGAATCGACTGTTACAGCACAGCCATCTGCGCTTAGAGCCACCTGCTGGCCGCATCCGCGAGGGGCGTGCTGCGTGGGCTGAATCTCACCCAGCCGCGCCACTCGGGGGTGCCGAGCCGCAGGGCACGAGACCCAGTCACGTTCCCCTCTCTCCCTCTGGGAGAGAGGGGCCAGGGGAGTGAGGGCTCGCAGGGCACGCCGCCCCGGGGCCGCTGCAGCCCTGGAGACCCCCTACGCCGTCAGATCCTCCACCGGCGCCTCCGGCGCGTTCTTCTTCACCGATTCGATCCCCTTGCTCAGGGCGGCGTCGGAGGAGTAGGTCTCGCTCTGGCCGACCACCTGGCCGTTGGCGGCCTTGAGGACGAAGTAGGGCTCGTTGTTGCGGGCGGTCTTGCGCTCGTAGCGCTCGTCGATCGGGGCGCTGCGCCGCACCGCCTCGATGCCGCCGAGGGCGCCCCGCTTCTCGGTATAGAGCTCGCTCGCCAGGATCACCTCGCCGTTGGCGGCCTTGAGATGGAACAGGTATTGGCCGTCGCTCGACTTCTTCAGCTCGAAATTTCCAGACATCCTCGTCTCTCCTCGTTCGCTGTAGACCGTTCGGCGACCCGGCGCTTACGCCCGATCCTCCGGCAGAGGTTTCTTGTAGAGATCCCTGAAGGCATCGTACCTCATTCGGCGCCGGAGAAGGCGTCAGGGCACGATCGGGATCTCCAGCGCGCTGGGGTGCGCGGCGTCGTGGTAGACGGCGACGTGGGCCGTGCGGGCGTCCTTCGCCGTCTCGTCGGCCACCACGCCGCCCGAGTTGTAGTTCTTCTCGAGATCGGGCGAGTTCGGGCAGGTGACCACCAGGCGCAGCCGGCTGCCCCTGGAGACCCGGCGGGAGAACCAGGGGAAGCCCGTGAAGTCGTAGCGCAGGATCTCACCCTTCGGCACCAGCGTCTCCGTCTCCTTCGAGGTCCGGTAGCGGGCGCGCAGGAAGTCCGAGGTGAGCAGGACGCTGCCGCCGTTGGGCAGGATCTCGTAGAGGGAGGCCCGGAAGTCGGTGTCCGGCACGTCGAGCGAGATCCAGAGCGACAGCTTCACCTGGCCGGAGACCTCGGTGGCCGCGGCGAACGGCTGGCTGTGGTAGACGAGGCCGTCGCCGTAGAGGTTGAGCGCCTCCCGCTGATCGAGGATGTAGCCCGGGCTCTCCTCGTCCTGGTCCTGGCCCGGACGGACGTCGAGCGGATCGTAGACGTAGCGGTCGGGCGCGGCCGTTCCGGAGGCCGCCGGCTTGGCGTCGGCGAGCTGGCCGGAGTGAAAGGCATCTCCCGCGCCTTCCCTCGACCCGGAAGAATCGGAGCCGAGATAGAGGGTGCGCCGCGTGGCGCCGATCTCTTCCAGGGAGTCGGCGCGCTTCCAGTTCTCCGCGCCGGGACCGACGACGAAGTAGGCCACCTTCTTCTCGAGGAACGCGGGCCGCGGGCCGCTCTTCATCGTCCAGTCGTACCACTCCTTGTGGAGGGCGTTGAGGTCGAGCATGCTGGCCTCGCCGAAGGTCAGGCCGCCGACCTGGCGGTTGGGGGTGCGGGTGCCGGCGTGGTCCCAGGGTCCGATGATGAGGTAGTGGCGGTCGCGGACGGCCGGCGGGGCGGCGCGCAGGTGGTCGCGGTAATAGGCCAGCGCGCCGAGCTGGTCGCCGTCGTAGTCGCCGGTGATGGTGAGGATGGGGAGATCGATGGCGGCGAGCTGCTCCGGCGTGGGATCCATCGCCTTCCAGAAGCCGTCGACGGCGGGATGGGTGAGCCAGCGCTGGAACACGGGGCTCGGATTGCCCACCAGGCGGTCGAGCTGGCGGAAGGGGGTGTGGCGAAGGTACATCTCGCGGGATTTCTGGCTCCAGAACGAGCCCTCGCCGAACAGCGAGACGTTCTTCGCCCGGCCGCTGGTGAAGGTCAGCCACTGCATGTCGTAGGAGTAGAAGATGTTTTTGACGAACGGGAAGTCGACGCCGGCGTGGGCCGAGGCGGCGGGCACGATGGTGACCAGATGCGGCGGCCGCTCCTTGGCGGTGGCCCACTGGTCGTAGCCCGCGTAGGAGCCGCCCCACATCGCCACCTTGCCGTTGGACCACGGCTGGCGGGCCAGCCACTCGACCACGTCGTAGCCGTCCCGCGCCTCCTGCGCGAAGGGATCGAACGTGCCCCCCGAATCGCCCCGTCCGCGCACGTCCACCAGCGCGAAGACATAGCCGTGGCGGGCGAAATACAGCGCCCGGTCCAGGTAGCTGTCGGAGATGTAGGGGGTGAGCGTGAAGATGACCGGCAGCGGCCCCTTCTGCCCCGCCGGCCGGTAGACCGTCGCCGCCAGCTCCACGCCGTCGCGCACGGGGACGCGGACCCCCCACTGGAGGTCGACGTCCTGAGGATTCTGAGGCTCCGCCGCCCGGCAGACGCCGGCGGCGAGCAGGAGGACGGCGAAGAACGCGGCACGGCGGCAGGTCGCGGGCATGAGGGGTCTCCCTTGGAACGGATGGCCTTGGAACGGACGGTCTTG
>DASWRX010000304.1:0-13482 GCA_036402955.1 Thermoanaerobaculia bacterium | reverse complement strand
CGTCCCCGGGACGGTCCGGCCTGGCCATACATCCTCCTGGTGGCGCTGCTCGACCTCGGGTTGTCCTGGGGCTGGATCGCCCTGATCCAGAGCCTCGGTGCCGGCCGGGTCTCCTGCGCCGGCGCCATGCTGCTGCCGGTCGTCTACCTCGGAGAGGTCTTCTGGGGCCTCGCCGCCATGGCCCAGGGGAAGGACCGCCTGGCGCGGGCGCTGCTGCTCGGGCTGATCCTCTTCCTGGTCGTCGGCCTGCTGATCCTGAGCGCCCTCGCCGGGAGATGGATCTCCAGCCACAGCTCGTGAAAGGTCAGCGGGCGTTCAAGCTGACCGGAGTCTCGCGGTAGAGCTCCGGATAGACCCGCTTCAGCGCCGCGATCTTGGGAAGGTCGTTGACCACGATGTAGGGGTAGGTCGGGTTGTGGATCAGGAAATCCTGGTGGTAGTCCTCCGCCGGATAGAACTCCTTCAGGCGCTCGATCCGGGTGGCGATGGGCTTGCTGAAGACCTTCGCCTTGTCGAGCTGCGCCACGTAGGCCCTGGCGACGCGCTCCTGCGCGGGTGAGTCGAAGAAGATCTCCGAGCGGTAGCTGGGGCCGGAGTCCGGACCCTGGCGGTCGAGCTCGGTGGGGTCGTGGGCGACGGCGAAGTAGAGCCGCAGGAGCTGGCCGTAGGAGATCCGCTTGGGATCGAAGGTGATCTCCACCGACTCGGCGTGCCCGGTGGTTTCGGTGCCCACCATCTCGTAGTGGGCGGTCGCCTTGGCGCCGCCCGAATAGCCGGCGACGACCTTGGTCACCCCGTTCACGTGCTCGAACATACCCTGGAGGCCCCAGAAACAGCCTCCGGCGAGCACGGCGGTCTGGGGTCCGGTCGCCTCGGCGGCGGGGGTGTCGAGCGCCGGAGCGGGAATCACTTTATTGACGGCGTCGGCCCCGGCCCGGCAGGCCATTCCGCAAGCCGCGAGCGCCAGCATCGCGACGGTGGTCTTGATCTTGGTATGCATCTGATCTCCCTCTGGTGAGTGCGCGGGGAGGCACGCGAGTGCGCCTCCACAGAGCTTTATACGCTCACCGCGGGGAGGGCGGATTTGGGGGAGAGGTCGTCCGGGTGCTATCACGCCCCGTGAGCCGGGATCTTCTCCAACTCATCGTGCAGGCGCTGCTCCGCGTACCACAGGTCGAAGGCCTGCTGCATGCGGAGCCAGATTCCCGGGCCGTTGCCGCAGAACCTGCCCAAACGAACCGCCATCTCCGGACTGACGCCGGACTTCGCGGCAAGGACCCGATGGAGAGTCTGGCGCGTCACCCGAAGCTGCCGTGCCGCCTCGCTCACCGAGAGATTCAACGCCGGCAGGACGTCTTCACGCAGGATCTCTCCCGGGTGAGTCGGTGGCCGGCGGAGCCTTGCACGGATTTTCACGTCGTGAGCCATGTCTTCCTCGCTAGTGGTACTGCACCAGATCCACCCTTTGGGCAGCCCCTTGTTCCCACTCGAAGGCGATGCACCAGGGGCCATTGACGTGCAGGCTGTACCGTTGCGGCTTGCCTCGCAGGGGATGGAAGTCGAACCCCGGGACATTCAGCTCAAGGAGGTCTTCGGCTTGGTCGAGAGCATCGAGCCTGCGGAGTGCCCGGGCCTTCAGATCCTCCCTCACCTTCCGGCTGGAGCCCGTCTCGAACAGCTCCTTGAGCCCCTTGTGCCGGAAGCTCTGGATCACGACGAAGAAGTGTAACTAGGTACGTTACTCCACGTCAAGCCGCGAGCGCCAGGGCCGCGGCGGTGGTCTTGATCTTGGTGTGCGTCCTGGTCTCCCTCTGGAAGAGCGCGGGCAGGCGCGCGACTGCGCCCGCACACTGCTTTATACGCTTACCGCGAGGGCCGCGGATTTGGGAGGAGACCTCACGCGGCCGTCTGGCTCGCAAACCAGGGCGGCAGGCACTCATCTTAGGCAGAGCCGTATCCGATACAGGGAGGTCGGTGCCAAGCCCTCCCGAGCTCGGGGAAATGGATCGTCATTTCTGGATAAAGGAGAACTTGTGAAGAAGAGACTCGGAAGCCTGGATCTGAATAAGGAAACCCTGATGAAGCTCAACTCGGACGGACGGGGCAACGTTCACGGTGGGCTCTCGACCTACTGCACTGGAAGCTATGCGTGTACGAACGGTGATTTTCCGACCTTGACCTGCTATAGCGAGGGGCTTGGCTGCACCATCAACAATGGGGGTTAGGCGGAGATCGAAGAGGCGGCCCGCTGACGGGCCGCCTCTTTGGGCACCCTTAAGGAATCATGGAATCGCCGGGCAATGGCCGTTGACGGCCGTCAGGCAGGCCATGTGCGTGCAGCCGAAATAGCCGCAATCCCGGCAGCAGAGCTTGCCGTACGGGCATTGAGCGTCGCTGGTGCACGACGAGCCGGTGGTCTGGAGAAACCCGGGGGCTGGCGGCACCCCGGTCGTGGGGGGCACCGACAAGGACGCCAGGAAATCCGCCGGCGCTTGGACGGTCGCCGTGACGGCCGTGGCCTGCGGGCCCACGGCCGGCGCCGGGGCCGCGCCCTGAGCGGCGACCGGGATAGCGCAGAAGGCCGCGAGCAGCAGGATATAGGACCAGCGTCGAGCCGGATGCTGCGGAACGAAACCGCGTAGGTAGCCCATATCAGATCCTCCGTAAGTAGTTCATAGAGATCCTAGCATAAGCCCTGTTTGCGGGGTCTTCGGCGACAGGCTTGAGCCCTCCCCGCCGCCTGGAGTATCGTAGTGCCAGCTTTCTTCTGGATGCGAGGTAAAGGGTCGTGGCGACGTGGTTTCGTGGCTCCGTCTGTGTCCTGGCGCTGGCCCTCGGCGGGCTCGTGGCGGTCGCGCGGGCGGCGGCACCCGTGCAGGACGAGTGGCTGGACCGTTTCAACCGGGAACGGGCCCGGGCCGGCGCACGTCCGCTGCTGCCTTCGCCGGTGCTCGATCAAGTGGCCCAGGAACAGGCGGAGGAGATGGCGCGGGATGGTCAGGGGCTCGAGCCTTTTCCGGCGGAGGTGGTGTCCGAGCAACTGCGGCGGGTGGGGTATTCGGCCCATGACTGGCGCGAGGACTTCGTGCTGGCACGGGGGGATCCCGAGTCCGCGCTCGGCGCCCGCGAGGCGAGCCCGCCGGTGGCCCTGGACGGGCATTTCCGGGACCTGGGCGTCGGCAGGGCCGCCACGCGCGGCGCCACGTTCTACGTCTTCCTCTTCGGATGGCACCAGGGGGACTTCTTCGCCGGCGCCACGGCCCGGCTGGCTGACCGGGCGCGGGTCGCCTCCGAGATGCTGTCGCGGGTCAACGACGCCCGCCGGCGGTCGGGGCTGCCGCCGCTCGCGTCCAGTCCTCTCCTCGACCGGATCTCCCAGGAGCACGCCGAGGACATGCTGGCGCGCTCCTACTTCGGACACCGGACGCCTGAGGGCCTGGGTCCCTCCGACCGGGCGCGGGCGGACGGCTACCGCGCCGGCATCGGCGAGAACCTCGTCGAGCAGCGCTTCTCGGCGCAGGAGGCCCTGGAGGCGTGGCTGGACAGCCCGGGCCACCGCAGGAACATCCTCGATCCGGGGGTCCGCGAGTTGGGCCTGGGGCTAGCGGTGGGGGAGGGCTATGACGCGGCTCCCGGAGGCTACCGCGTGATCTGGGTCCAGAGCTTCGGCCGGGGAAACTGAGAGGTGGCGGCGTGGATTCGCCTACTCGTGGAGCACCCGGTGGACGAAGGAGACGGCGATCGATCCCTCGCCGACGGCTGACGCCACCCGCTTGACGTTGCCGCTGCGCACGTCGCCCACCGCGAACACGCCGGGGAGACTGGTCTCGAGGAGATAAGGCGCCCGGGCGAGCGGCCAGCCCGCGGTGGCCAGCTCGTCGCGCGACAGGTCCGGCCCCGTCTTGATGAATCCCTTGACGTCGAGCACCAGGCAATCCGCGAGCCAGTGCGTGCTGGGCGTGGCGCCGGTCATCACGAAGATGTGGCGGATGTCGCGGGTCTCGGTTTCTCCGGTCTGCTGGTCGCGCCAGCGCACGCGCTCGAGGTGGTCTTCCCCCTCGAGGGCGATGACCTCGGTGCGTGTCCGCAGCTCGATCGCGGGGTTGTCCTCGATGCGCCGGATCAGGTAGCGCGACATGGTCTCCGCGAGGCCGTCCGAGCGCACGAGCATGTGCACGCAGCGGGCCGTCTGCGCCAGGAAGACGGCGGCCTGGCCGGCCGAGTTGCCGCCCCCCACTACGATCACCTCCTCGCCGGTGCACAACTGCGCCTCCATGAAGGTCGCGCCGTAGTACACGCCGGCGCCGTCGAATTGCGACAGGTTGGGCAGGGCCAGTTGCCGGTACTCGGCGCCGGTGGCGATGATGACGGTGCGCGCCGGCACGCGCGGACCGTCGTCGATCTCGAGGGCGTAGGGTTTGCGGGCGCAGGCGAGCTTGCGGGCACCCTTGGCGATCATCAGTTGCGCCCCGAACTTCTGCGCCTGCGTGTAGGCCCGCGCCGTCAGCTCCTGGCCGGAGATGCCGGTGGGGAAGCCGAGGTAGTTCTCGATCTTCGAGCTCGATCCCGCCTGGCCCCCCGGCGAGCTCGACTCCAGGACCAGGACGTCGAGCCCTTCCGAGGCGCCGTACACGGCGGCCGCCAGCCCCGAGGGTCCGGCGCCGACGATCACCAGGTCGCGGATGTGCGTCGGATCGATCGCGACGTTGAAGCCCAGGCAGTCGGCGATCTGCTGGTTGGTCGGGTTGCGCAGCACCAGCTCGCCGCGGCAGATCAGGACGGGCACGTCGGCGGCGACGATGTGAAAGTGATCGAGAAGGTCCTGGACGCCGGTGTCGTGGTCGAGATCGATGTAGGTATAGGGATGGCCGTTGCGGGTCAGGAACTCGCGGGCGCGCAGCGTTCCCGGCGAGTGGTTCGAGCCGACCAGCACGGCGTCGCCGATCCCGTGCGCGATCAGCTCCACCCGGCGCAGGATGAAGGCGCGCAGGAAGATCTCGCCGAGCTCCGAGTCGTTCTGCACCAGCGCCAGCAGGCTGTCGCGGCCGAGCTCGATCACCTCGCCTGGCTCGGCGGCGCGGGCGCGGACGAGCGAGCGGCGCCCGGAGAGCATGTTGACCTCGCCGGTGAACTGGCCGGGCTCGTGGGTGGTGACGAGCGTCTCGCCGGCGCCGGTGGGCTGGAGCATCTCCACCCGGCCGGCGCGGATCACGAAGAACGGCACGGCCGGATCCCCCGCCTCGAAGAGCACCTCGCCCGCCCGGATCGGGCGCGCGGAGCCGTGCTCCGCGATCCGCGCGATCTGCGCCGGGGTCAGCGTGGGAAACATCTGTCCGGCCGGCGAGGCGCCGGCCGGCGAGGTGAGGATCGACGGCGTGGGCGTGACGGGCTCGGTCATCCCGCCAAGTCTACGACGGATGCGCCGCGTTCGCGTCCTGGACGGAGAGCCCTGGACGGGGAGCCACGCTTTCGGGGACCATGGAGCCGGCCGGGCGGCACCGGCCGGAAGGAGCTGAAATGCGCAAGAGGCTGTGGTGGCTCGCGGGGCTGACCGGAGCGGTCGTCCTCTCGCTGGGAATCCCGACGGGCGCGTCCGAAGACGTGTCGGGGATGCTCCAACGGCAGACCCAGGAGATGGCGGACGCGATCGCGACGGGATCGGTGGCGGTCTGGGACCGTTACCTGGGCGAGAGCGTCGCCTACACGACGGAAGAGGGCACGGTGCTGAATCGGGCGCAGATGCTGGCGCAGACCAAGCCCCTGCCGGCGGGGGTGTCGGGCAACATCAAGGTGACCGACTTCAAGGTCGCCGTGCACGGGCCGGTCGCCATCGCCACCTACGTGGACGACGAGCACGAGACGTATCACGGGCACGCGCTGCACTGCCAGTACCGGAACACGGATACCTGGATGAAGACGCCGGCCGGCTGGCGGTTGATCGCCGGCCAGGTCCTCGCCCTGCGCGCGGACCCGCCGGCGCTCCGGCTCGACCTCCGGCGGTTGGGGGAGTACGCCGGGCGCTACTCCCTGGCGCCGGGGATCACCTACGAGATCCGGCTCACGCCCGGCGGGCTGGCGGGGCAGCAGACGGGGCGCCAGGCCGAGGTCCTGCGGGCGGAGGCGCCGGACGTTCTGTTCGTCCCGGGAAAACCCCGCTATCGAAAGGTTTTCCTGCGCGCGCCCAGCGGCCGTATCGCGGGCTTCGTGGAGCGGCGGGAGGCGTGGGACCTCCCCTGGACCCGGTTGCCGTAAGCCGCGTCCGGGGCGCGGGCACTCGCCTTGCACATAGAAAATCCCGCTTCAGCAGGATTGGCGTTCGAAAGGCGTTCCGAGGACGTTCCGAGAGGACCTACGAACTTGGCATGAGCAGAGAGATCTCTTCGTCTGTTTCCACGCGCGAACGGACCCTGTTCCTGGGGGGCCTGGCGGCGCTGGTGATCCTCGGCGCCGTCTTCCGCCTCCACGGGCTCGGGAGCCCGGCCTTCGACTGCGACGAGCTCTATGCCCTGCGCATCCAGGGCAGCTCCCTGAAAGAGGTCGCCTCTCTCGTGGGGCGCTCGGCTTTCCACGACCTCCATCCGCCGCTCTCGTACCTGCTGTTCATGCCCTGGATCGCCCTGTTCGGGACGGCCGAGGCCGCGGTCCGCGCGCTGCCGATGCTGCTGGGGCTCGCCTCGATCGCGCTGATCGGCTTCCTGGGCCGGCGGCTTGGCGGGCCCGGCCTGGGGCTCGCCTGCGCCGCGTTCCTGGCGCTCGATCCGCTCCACATCGCCTACTCCCAGGAGGCGCGGCCCTACGCCCTGGCGGTGACGCTCGCCATCGCGGCCCACCTCTGCTTCCTGCGCTCGCTCGAGGAGCCGTCGGTCCGCAACCGCGCCGTCTACGCGCTGCTGGTGGTCGCCGCCATCTATACCCACTATTTCGCGCTGCTGGCGCTGCTGCCCCACGGTCTCGTCGCCCTGTGGCTGCTGGCGACCGGCGACGAGGCGTCGCGCCGCGCCGCCCGCTCGACGCTGCTGGCGTTCGCCGGCGCCATGGCCACCTTCATCGCCTGGGTGCCGGCCCTCGCCTTCCAGGCCACGGGGCAGTCCGGGGCGCCGTCGCTCGGCTATCTCGCCCTCGGCGGCTCGCCTCTCCACCGCGCCGGCGTCTTCCTGACCCGGGTCGCGGGGCTGGGCGCGGCGCCGTTCCTGCTGCCGGCGGCCGCCGCCCTGCTCGTCCTGGTGGTCTTCGCCTTCCTGACGCGGGATCGCCTGCCCGCTGCCGCGGCGACCTCCTCCGAAGGCCTGCCGCCGCGATGGCTGGGCGCCGGTCTGCTGGCGGCCGGGATCCTGCTCGCGGCCGCGGTCTATCTCCTGGCGCCCGGGCATCTCTTCCCACCCGCCCGGCAGATGCTGCTGGCCAAGGGGTATGCTCCGGACGCCGTCGAGCGGGAGCTGCGCGGCCTGCGCCGGCTGCTGACGGCGGTCCCCCTGGCGATGGCGGCGATCGGTCTGCTGGGGCTCGTCTGGCCCTGGCTCTCCTCGCTGCTCGACCGGCTCTTCGATCGGCTCTTCGATCGGCTCTTCGATCGGACAACGAAGAGATCCGCCCCGGGCCGGCCGCTGGCCGTGCGGGCCCTGCTGGCGATCCTGCTGCTGGTCCCCGTCACCGTGGCGCTGGCGCTGGCGCTCCGCGGGCTGCCCATGTTCACCGATCGCAATCTGCTGGTCTGCGAGCCGCCGCTGATCCTGGCCCTGGGCCTGGGAGCGGCGCGGCTCGCGCGGTCGCGGCGGGCCCGCCTCGCCCTCGTCCCGATCGTCCTCTGTCTCGCTCTCGGGAGGTTTCACTACGACGCCGTGTCCGGGATTTTCGGCGTCCGCGGCCAGTTGCTGGGCATGCAGACCGGCGCCTGGCGCGATCTCGCCCGCGGGCTGAAGCGGCAGGGGAGGCCCGATCTGCCGCTGGTGCTGGTGGACGCGCCGCCGAGCGATCCGGCGGAGTTCTATCTGCGCGGTCATCCCTTGAAGCGCATCAAGGAGCCCGGCCCGCTCGCCGGTGCCGGCCTGCCCGGCGAGTTCCGCTTCGTGCACCTCAAGGGCGACCGCGGCAGCGAGGCGCTGCTCGCCGCTCTCTCCGGCGTGGCCGCGCTGCGGCCCGAGCTCCAAGTGGACGAGTTCGTGGTCTACGACGCGCGCCCGCGGCTCGGGGGCGTCCGCTACGTCCATTGAGGCGTCCGGCTAAGGCGTCCGGCCGCTCCAGGCATCCAGGGCGCCGCTCTCGAACCCATCGCTGAAAATCGTGTTCGACGAGCACGCGGCCGCGCTCGTGAGGGTCACGGAGTCGACGTACCACCCGGTCGCCTGGCCGACGTCGTCGTCGCCTTCGTGCCAGCGCAGCCGGAGGGTGGAGGGGCCGGCGAAGGAGAGATCGACGAGAACCCGCGTCATCGCACCGATCGTGCCGTTGCACCAGGCCCGCTTCCCGGCCAGCGGGTTGCCGTAAAAGGTATTGACGACGCCGTTGAAGCCTCCGGCCAGGAAGGCGCTGTCCGGCACCACCGACCACGTCGAGCCACCGTCGGTCGAAATCTCGAGCGTGCCGCCGTCGTAGCAGTTGGCGCTGTCCTCGAGTGAAAACGTGTGCCAGAACGAGAGGGTGGCGCTCCCCTGGGTCACGAACGGCGGGGAGACCAGGACCCGGTCGGCGACGGAGCTCTGGCTGGCGGAGAACCAGGAGTGGCTGGGCGACTTCGACTGGACCGCCGACGGCGCCCAGTCGCTGGCTCCCGAGAGCGCGGCGTGCGTCCAGCCGGGGTTGTCGAAGCCGCCGGCCCCCTCGAAGGTCTCGGTCAGGACGTTGTTGACCGGGCCGGTGGGCGCGGCGCCGCGCTCGACGGAGTTGCCGTCCTCGAAGCCGTTCGAGCCGTCGACCGCCCGCACGACGTAGTAGAAGGCCGTGCCGCTCGTCAGCGTCCCCGAGGCGTCGGTGTACCCTGAGCCGGTGACGCCGCCGGCGATGCGGTTGCCGGGGCCCGGGGTGAAGCCGGACGACGTCGAGCGGTAGACGTTGTAGGTGACCGGCCCGCCGCAGATGGAGGTGGCGGCCGTCCAGGACAGGGTGAGACCGCAGGCCGCGGTCGCCGGGTTGGCGGCGCTCGCGAGCCCCGCGAACGCCGGCGGCTGCCGGCAGGGGCCGGTCGCCGTGGCCTGGACGCAGCCGGACGGGCCCGACTCGCAGTGGCCGGTGGCGTCGAGGCCCTTGACCTGGTAGGCGTAGGTGAGGCTCCCCGAGACCGTGGCGTCGGTGGCGGGGGAGCCCGCGACGGCGCCGGCGAGGAGGGTGAAGGGGCCGGGCGCGGCGCAGGTGCCCGCCGCCCGGTACATGTTGAAGGCCGCGGCGGCGGGCGAGCCGTTGGCCCAGGTGACCTGGACCTGGTTCGGGGCGATGGCCGAGGCGGTGCCGATGGCCGGAGCTCCCGGGGCGGCGCAGACGGGGTTCGTCACCTTGAGGGTCCAGATCTCCTCGCGCGCGTTGCTCCGCCGGTCGGTCCAGGAGGGAAAGAAGACGCCGGCGATGCCCGACAGGCTGTTGTAGTCGCCGAACTGGTTGCCCGCGTTGGCGCTGGCCGCCGTCTCGTCCGTCTGGGCCGAGGTCACCTTGACCGCCGCCGACCAGGTGGCGCCGTCGTCGAACGAGGACTGGGTCCAGACGTCGACCTTGGTGCGGCCGGGGTCGCCGACCGTGTCGTAGTACATGATCTGGAGCGCCCCGGTGGTCTCGTCGACCACCAGGCCCTGGTTGAACTGGTCGTTGAGCGAGGCCTGGTTGTTGATCATCACCGGCGCCGCCCAGGTGGTGCCGCCGTTGGTGGAGCGGGAGAACCAGACGCGGGTCTTGCAGGTGGACGCCGTGTTGAGCCCCGGCTCATTGCCGTTGGCGCAACCGCCGACGCCGGTCAGGTCGGTCCAGGCGGCGTAGACCAGGTCCTTGCTCGCGGTGCGGTAGGCGCCGCCGGAGACGTAGATCAGCGCCCGCCGGCTGTCGAAAGCGGGCACGCCGATGTCGAAGCTGCCGAACGTCGAGGCGACCTGGAGCGGCGCGCCGTAGGAGACGCCGCCGTTGACCGACTTGACGAGAAAGATCCCGGGGTTCCCCGTCGCCGGCCAGAAACCGAACACGTCGCCGAAGGCGTTGGTCTTGACGTCGCCGCCGATCGCCGTCCCGAACGTCTCCGCGCCGCTCACCTGGACCGGCGTCTGCCAGGCGCCGGCCGGACCGGTGCGCCGGTTCATGAAGGCCGGCTGGCCGTTGTGCCAGATGAGGTAGACGTTGTCCTTGAACGGCGAGGTCGCGCTGTGATCCACCCACATCATCTGCTTGTCGGCGCCCGTCTGGCCGCCGGAAAACGTGCCGTCGAAGGTCCAGCTCGCGCCGCCGTCGGTCGACTTGTAGGCCCGCATCTGGAGCACCGAGTAGCTGGAGTCGATGCCGATCGTGGTCGACCAGGCGGTGCCGTCCGACGTCCAGTCGACCGTCGGGTCGGAATGGAAGAGATCGCCCGGCTGCAGCGGCAGGCTCGACTGCCCCCAGGTCGCGCCACCGTTGGCCGAGTAGAACTGCGCCTGGCTGCCGCTGCCCGAGATGTTGTTCGAGGCGCCGACGATCTTCATCGGGTTCCAATAGTTGACGCGGATGTCGGACTCGCTGCGGGGCGCGACCTGGGCGCCCGAGATCCGCTGCTCGCCGGCGATCAGCAGCGTGCGGGCGGACACCGCGTCGGGGTCGCTGGCCTGCGCATCCCTCTCCGGCGGGCCGGACACGAGGTCCGGGTGGGCCAGCACCCATTCGTGCACCTCCTCGAGGGCCAGCGGATAGCCACCCGTGGGGTCCTTCGCGGAATAGACCATCTCGGGGTGCGCGCGGCGCCAGAGCACCCGCAGCCAGAGCGGGACGCGGATCCTGTCCCGGGCCTCCTCGGGCCGCAGCAGCGAGAAGTCCTGGTTGGCGGCGATCAGCGCCTCGAGCGCGCTGTGGGGCGCCGCGGCGTCGGCGCGGAGCTGCTCGCCGAGCGTGGGCCAGGAGAGCGCCGCGCCCTGCGCGCTCGCCGCAAGGCTCGCGGAAAGCAGGGACAGGATCAGCGGGATCAGGAGCGACGGCTTCTTCATGGGATGATCTCGCGGGGATGGGTCTCGCCGGATCTTTTTCCACAGGATATCACGGCGCCTCGCGCGGCGAGCTCCTGGAGAGGATGCCCGGCGGAGCGGAACCCTTTCAGGTTCAGGAGTAGAATCCAACGTCCGGAACCGGCGTTCAGGGAGCTCCCGGAGCTCAAGAGTGCCTGAAGGAGGAGAACGGCATGCAATCCATTGAATTCCTGGCGAACGCGCCGTGGGCGCGCGGCCGTCGCCGCCGCCGCCTCGCCGGCGGCGCGCTGCTGGCGCTCCTCGTCCTGACCTCCGGCTGCACCCTGGTCTCCTTCGA
This sequence comes from Thermoanaerobaculia bacterium, assembly GCA_036402955.1. Taxonomy (GTDB): domain Bacteria; phylum Acidobacteriota; class Thermoanaerobaculia; order Multivoradales; family UBA5704; genus DATARR01. The sequence goes on along the minus strand of DASWRX010000304.1, from coordinate 2,019 downwards.
CAAGCGCAGCGCCTACAAATACGACAATCCGCTGGCCGTCGAGGACCCAGCCTTCCGCCGCTCGCTCGACGCCTTCGGCAACGTGATGGTGGCGGGGAACCGCGCCGAGATCCTCAACAACGGCGACCAGATCGTCGGCGGCATGGTCGGGGCGATCCGCGCCGCCAAGGTCACCGTCAACCTCGAGTCCTACATCTTCAAGAACGACAAGGCGGGCGAGATCTTCGCCACGGCGCTGATGGACGCGGCGCGGCGCGGCGTCGAGGTGCGCGTGCTGGTGGACGGCACCGGCAGCAGCCACTCCTGGCCGATCCTCAACCGCATGAAGAAGGCGGGGGTCCAGGCATACGTCTACCACCCCATCCGGCTGTGGAGCCTCTACAAGATCGGCCGGCGGTCGCACCGCAAGATTCTGGTCGTCGACGGCAACGTCAGCTTCACCGGCGGCTTCTGCATCGCAGACGACTGGCTGGGCGACGCCCGCAATCCGAAGGAGTGGCGGGACATGATGGTGCGGGCCACCGGGCCCGTCTCGGCCCAGATGCAGGCGATCTTCGGCGAGAACTGGACCTACACGACCGGCGAGATCCTGTCCGGCGACAAGTTCTACCCGGCGATCTCGCCGTCGGGAGAGCTGCTGGCGCAGGCGGTCAAGGTGTCGCGCGGCGACTCGTCCTCGCTCGCCGAGATGCTCTACATCCTGGCCATCCAGTCGGCCAGGAAGTCGATCCACATCCAGAACGCCTACTTCGTCCCCGACGCGCAGATCCGCGAGGCGCTCGTCCAGGCGGCGAAGCGCGGCGTCGACGTGCGGGTCATGGTGCCCGGCCGGCACATCGACATGGCGCTGGTGCGCATGGCCTCGCAACGCCAGTACGGCGAGCTCCTCACCGGCGGCGTCCGCATCCTCGAATACAACCGCACCATGATGCACAACAAGGACGCCGTCGTGGACGGCATCTTCAGCACCATCGGCTCGATCAACTTCGACCAGCGCTCGCTGCGCGAGAACGCCGAGGAGAGCCTGTCCTTCTACAACCGCGACTTCGCGGCGCGCCTCGAGGCCACCTTCGCGGACGACGAGAAATCCTGCCGCGAGATCACCTACAAGACCTGGAGGAAGCGCGGCTTCCCCAGGCGCCTCGCCGAGCTGGTCTCGGGCCTCTTCCAGCCGCTCTACTGAGGCGGCGCGGGCTCCCGCAAGGCCTTCGTCAGCTCGCGGACCCGCCGCGGCGTGGTGGTGGCGCGGAACGCCGAGGGCGTCAGGCCGAAGGCGGAGCGGAAGGCCGCGGTGAGATGGCTGTGGGAGGAGAAACCGAGGTCGACCGCCACCTCCCCGAGCTCGGCCCCGGGCTCCGCCACCCGCTCCAGGGCCGTCAGGAGGCGCAGCCGGCTCTGCCAGGCGTGCAGGGTCAGGCCGGATCTCTCACGGAAGACCCGGCTGAGGTGGAACACCGAGTAGCCGCTGCACCGCCCGAGCTCGGCCAGGGACAGCGGCTCGCGGAAGCGCCTTCCCAGGATCTCCCGCATCGCGTCCATCACCTCCGCGGCCCCGGCGCCCGCCAGGCTCGGCCGCGGCGCCATCCCCTGGAACCGGGCCGCGCTCGCGGCCACCTGGTCGAGCACGCGAAGGACGGTCTCCTCCACGAACAGCGGGTCCACGCGCTCGGCTTCCGTCGCGTGACGCACCACCAGCCGCTGGAGGAGATAGGTCTTTGGATCTCCCAGGACAAAGGGGAGACGGAAGGGATGCTCCGGGTCGTCGAGAGTGGAGGGATCGTGCGCCGCCAGCACCTCCGCCAGGACGCCCGGCTCCACGGAGAACCACTCGCAGCGGTCCCCCTCGTCCGTGATCCTCTCGCGCTCGTAGACCTGTCCTGCGTTGTAGAGCGTGACGACGTTGGGGCTGGCGACGAACGGCTTGCGCCCGGCGTGCCGGATGCGGACCGAGGTGCGCGGGAAGACGAAGCAGTGCTGCCGGGTCGGCCCGGAGTCGCGAAAGTCCGAATGAGTGGGGGC
>DASWRX010000303.1:0-55873 GCA_036402955.1 Thermoanaerobaculia bacterium | reverse complement strand
CGGATGACGTTGGCGAGGCCGGGGGTCTTCAGCAGGATCTCGTTGACGGCGCAGCGCCCCTGGCCGTCGGCGGTGCGCAGCAGGAGCTGCGAGACGATGCCGGCCACCGACTCGGCGAGGGTGGTGCGGATCTGCGCCTGCTCGTCGGCGGGGAAGGCGTCGATCAGGCGGTCGATGGTGTTGGCGGCGCCGTTGGTGTGGAGGGTGCCGAAGACCAGGGCGCCCATCTCGGCGGCGGTGACCGCGAGGGAGATCGTCTCCAGGTCCCTCATCTCGCCCACCAGGATCACGTCGGCGTCCTGGCGGATGGCGGCGCGCAGAGCGGCGCCGAAGCTCTCGGTGTCGGTGCCCACCTCGCGCTGGGAGAAGACGGAGAGCTTGTTCCTGTGGACGAACTCGACCGGGTCCTCGATGGTGACGATGTGTTTGGGGTAGGTGCCGTTGATCTTGTCGATGATCGCGGCGAGGGTGGTCGACTTGCCGGAGCCGGTGGGGCCGGTCACCAGCACGAGCCCCTGCTGAAGGTGGGCGAGGGTGTCGATCGCCCTGGGGAGGTTGAGCTCCTCGAGCGGCACGATCGTCTCCGGGATGATGCGGAAGACGGCGCCGCAGCCGTTCTCCTGGCGCAGGAAGTTGGCGCGGAAGCGGGCCACCCCTTCGAGGCCGTAGGCGAAGTCGAGGTCGCCGCAGCCGGCGTAGTCCTCCCACTGCGCCGCGGAGGCGATCTCGCGCAGCAGGCCGAGGAGCTCGCCGTGGCCGAGCACCGGCCAGCCGGCGACCGGCTCGAGCGAGCCGTGGAGGCGGATGCGCGGCTCGAGCCCCGCCGCCAGGTGGAGGTCGGACCCCTTGCGGTCCTTCAGGTAATGGAAGAGCTCGTCGATGCGGGCCATGGCGGTTTCCCGGGGGCTGGACGTGCGGGTCAGGCGCTGGCGAAGCGCTGCGGCTCGTCGGAGTGGCGCATCGCTTCCTCGCGGGTGATCACCCGGCTCTTGACCAGCTCGGCCAGCGAGGCGTCGAGCTGGCACATGCCGTGCGAGGCGCCGGTCTGCAAGACGGATTTGATCTGAAAGGTCTTGTTCTCGCGGATCAGGTTGCCCACCGCCTTGTTGGCCATCAGGATCTCGAGCGCCGGCACCCGGCCGTTGCCGTCGGCGCGGACGGCGAGGCGCTGGGAGACGACGGCGCGCAGCGACTCGGAGACCATGGTGCGGATCTGGTCCTGCTGGTTGGGCGGGAAGACGCCGAGGATGCGGTTGACGGTGCGGATGGCGTTGTTGGTGTGCAGCGTCGCGAGCACCAGGTGGCCGGTCTCGGCCGCCGTCAGGGCGAGCGAGATGGTCTCGAGATCGCGCAGCTCGCCGATGGCGATGATGTCCGGGTCCTCGCGCAGGGCGCCGCGCAGGGCGCGGGCGAAGGAGCCGGTGTGGGGGCCCACCTGGCGCTGGTTGACCACGCACCGCTTCGAGGGATGGATGTACTCGATGGGGTCCTCGATGGTGATGATGTGGTCCCGCCGCTCCTCGTTGATGATGTTGAGCAGGGCGGCGAGGGTCGAGGACTTGCCGCAGCCGGCCGGGCCGGTCAGCAGCACCATGCCCTGGTGGTAGTTGGCGAGCCGGGCGAGCGAGTTGGGGAGCCCCAGGTCCCCCAGGCTCGGCGGGTGGGGAGGGATCACCCGGAAGACGGCGTCGGTGCCCCGCTGCTGGCGGTAGGCGTTGCTGCGGAAGCGGCCCTGGCCGGGGAGGGTGTAGGCGAAATCCACCTGCCCGCGCTCGCGCAGGAGCTCCCTCTGCTCGGGGGTGAGGATCTCCTCGACCAGGCGGCCGGCCGTCCGCGCGGCGACGGGGCCGCCCTCCAGGTCCGACATCCGGCCGTCGACGCGGAGCTTCAGCGGCGCGCCGCTGTGGACGTGGAGATCGCTGGCGCCGGCGCCCAGGGCGTGCGCGAGGAGCCGGTCGAGGGCCCGCGGAGCGTCGAGGTCGAAGGCGGGCCCGGGCGGTGGGGCGGGGGCCGCGTCGATCGCGGGCAGCGTCTGGACCTCGATCGCGGGCATCGGCTGGGCCGTCAGGGCCGGCGCTGGCGGCGGCGCGGCGGCGTCCGCCTGCGCCTGCTGCTTGGCGACGTAATCGCGCTGCACCGCCAGGATCTGCGCCACCTGCTGCGGGGTGAGCTGACCCTGCTCGACCAGGATCTCGCCCAGCCGGCGCTGGCCTCCCCGGCGGGCCTGGAGCTGGGAGGCCTCGACGAGCTGCTCGCGGGTGACGAGCTTGTAGTGCAGGGCGATCCGCCCGAACAGGAGATCGTCCGAAGCTGGAATCATTGGCGGCAGGGTAGTGGAGCCGGCGGCCGGCGTCAATGTCCCCATGTGTTCTACAATCCGGCCGCAGCAAAGACGCCCGGTATACAGAGAAAGCCAGGGGAAAGAGGAGAGACCGCGATGGTGGACCCGACTGGATCCAGAAGTGTCGTCGAACCCGGAGGGCGGGCGGCCGGGTGGGGGCTCGCCGCCGCCCTGGCGCTGCTCGCCGTCGCGCTGCTGCTGGCGGTCGTCCTGTCGGCTCCCCCGCCGCCGAAGCCGGCGTCGGCTCCCCTTGGGGAGTTCTCCGCCGGACGGGCACAGGCGGTGCTGCGCGATCTGCTCGGCGACGGCGCGCCGCATCCGGTCGGTTCCCCGGCCGACGACCGGGTGCGCGAGCGGATCCTGGCCCAGCTCCGCGCCGGCGGCTACTCGCCGGAGGTCCAGGAGGCGGTCGCCTGCAACGCGGGCGGCTGCGCGCGGACGAGGAACGTGCTGGCGCGCCTGCCCGGCCGGGAGCCGGGCAAGTCCGTGCTGCTGCTGGCCCACTACGATTCGGTGCCCGCCGGGGCCGGCGCCGCCGACGACATGTCGGGAGTGGCCGCCATTCTGGAGGTGGCGCGCGTCCTCAAGGCCGGACCGCCGCCGCGCCACGGCGTCCTCCTGCTGCTCGACGAGGGGGAGGAGGCGGGCCTCCTGGGGGCGCAGGCGTTCGCGGACCACAGCCCGGCGATGGCCGAGGTGGGGGCGGTGGTGAACCTGGAGGCCCGCGGCACCTCGGGATCCAGCCTGATGTTCGAGACCAGCGGCCCGAACGCCTGGATGGTCTCCCGCTACGCCGCCGGAGCGCCGCGCCCGTTCACCAGCTCGCTGTTCGTCACCATCTACCAGTACATGCCGAACGGCACCGACCTGACGGTGTTCCAGCGCCGCGGCGTGCCCGGGCTGAACTTCGCCTTCATCGACCATCCGGCCCAGTACCACTCGGGGGTGGACAACCTCGCGGACCTCTCGCCAGCGAGCCTTCAGCATCACGGCGACAACGCCCTCGCGGCGGTGCGCGGGCTCGCCGAGGCGGACCTCGCGGCCCCCCCTCAGGGGCGGGCGGTGTTCTTCGACCTGCTGCACGCCGTCGTGATCCGCTGGCCGGCGGGTCTCTCGCCGCTGCTCGGGGTGCTGGCGCTGGCCCTGACGCTCGCCGCGGCCTTCCTGGCCCGTCGGCGCGGTCTCCCGGCCGGCGGCGGCTCCTTCATCCTCGGCTTCACCGCTGGCTTGGCGGCGCTCGTCTGGGTCGGCTTGCTGGCGTTCGTTCTCCAGCTTCTGCTCGCCGGCGGCTTTCCGGGGCCCTGGGTGGCGCGGCCGCAGGCGGCCATCGCGGCCTTCTGGCTGGTCGCCTTCGGCGGCAGCCTCGGCCTCGCCGGGCTGATGGGCCGCCGGGCCGGCCTCCCGGGGCTCTGGGCCGGGGTCTGGGTCTTCTGGTCTCTGCTCGGCCTGGGGCTGGGCATCCTCCTCCCCGGGGCGAGCTACCTCTTCCTGGTGCCGGCGCTGGCGGCCGGCGTCTGCGGCCTGCTGCTCGGCGGCTCCGCCGGCGGCCGCACCGCGGCGGCGGTGGCGCCGGTCTTCGTGGCGGCTCTCCTCTGGTTTCCCGTCCTCGACGCGCTCTATCTCGGGCTGGGGCTCTTCGGGCTGCTGGTGAGCGCCGTGCTGCTCGCCGTGGCGTTCAGCGCGCTGACCCCCCTGATGGCGGGGGCGGGGGTTCTGTGGCGGCGCTGGTTCCCACTGGCCGCGCTGGCCGCGGTGGTGGTCTGCGCCGCGCTGGCGCGGACCTCGCCGCCGTTCTCCCGGGATACGCCGCAGCCGATCGACCTGATGGCCTGGAAGAACTCCGAAACCGGCGAGTCCCGGTGGGTGGTGATCAACCGGCGGCCGTTCCCGCCGGCGATGCGCAAGGTCGCCGACTTCGGCCAGCAGCCCGTGACGCCCTTCCCCTGGTCGCCGAAGCTCGATCGCCTCTTCGAGGCGCCGGCGCCGCCGATGAGCGCGCCGGCGCCCGAGGTGGCGGTGCTGGCGGACTCGATCGCCGGCGGCAAGCGCCACCTGCGGCTGCGGCTGACCTCGCCGCGGGGAGCTCCGGCGGTGACGGTGTACGTGCCGGCCGGCGCCCGGCTGGAATCGCTCCGCATGGACGGGGAGCCCGTCCCGCTCGCGGCGCCTGCGGCCGTCCAGCACACGGCGCTCCCCCAGCAGTGGGGCTGGCAGCAGCTCATCATGAACACGCTCGCACCCCAGGGCAGCGAATGGGAGATCGTGCTCGGGGCGACCGGACCGATGGACTGGTACGTGGTCGACCAGTCCTACGACCTGCCCGCCGCCGCCCGGGACCTGCTGGCGGCGAGGCCGAAGAACGCGACCCCCTGGCAGAACGGCGACGTGACGATCGTGAGCCGGAAGGTGAGGATCTAGAGAGGGCCGGGGACAAACAGAAAGGGCGGCCACGCGGGGCCGCCCCTGCAGACCCGGATTCGGGTGGGAGTTACTTGCCGGCGGGGGCCGCGTCGATCGAGGCCACCTTGATGGACTTGCCGTCGACCTCGCCCGTCACCTTCACCTCGTGACCGATGTTCTGCTTGGCCAGGTCCTGGTTGTCGAGGGCGTAGATCTTCTTGTCGCCGGTGTTGTAGAAGACCAGCTTGCTGCCGTCCTTCAGGCACTTCTCGGCGCAGGCCTTGTGGTCGGCGCTGGCGCCCTTGGCGCCGCAGTGCTCGTCGGTGACCCAGCCGGTCCAGGAACCCTTGGTGCCGGCGGCGCCGGCGAGCCCGGCCACGGTGAGGGCGAGCAGGGCAAACAGCGTGACGATCGTCTTTTTCATCGCAGTTCCTCCAGTATCGGAATGAGGTGCGGGCCGGAATGGTCCCGCGAAGCGTCGAAGGGAACCACATCTTACCACGAGCCTTTTACAAGTCGGAAACAAGGTAAAGAAAGAGCCAGGGGACCGGGAATGCCGACCTACCGTCTGACGATCGAATACGAGGGGACCCGCTATCACGGATGGCAGGAGCAGAAGAACGCGCGCTCGGTGGCGGGGGAGCTGCGGCGGGCGATGGAGGAGTCCGGGGCGGCGGTGGGCGAGCTGGGGGGCTCGGGCCGGACCGACGCCGGCGTCCATGCCCTGGCCCAGGTGGCTCACCTGCGGCTGGCGCGGCCGGTGGATCCCGAGCCGTTCCGGCGGGCGGTCAACGACCGCTTGCCGGCGGACGTCCACATCCTCTCCCTGGCGCCGGCCGCGGACCGCTTCCACTCCCGCCACGACGCGGCGTCGCGCTCGTACCTCTACCAGATCTCCCGCCGGCGCACGGCGCTGGCCAAGCGTTTCGTCTGGTGGGTGAAGCGCCCGCTCGACGAGAAACGGATGGCCGAGGCGGCCGCGCTGCTGGTGGGGAAGCACGATTTCCGGCTGTTCTGCGAGCGGCCGGCCGAGCAGCCGAGCACGCTGGTGGTCGTCGAGGGGGTGGAGGTGGCGGCCGCGGGAGCGCTGATCCTGGTGCGGCTCTCCGCCTCCCACTTCCTGTGGAAGATGGTCCGCCGCGTCGTCGGCACCCTGGTGCAGATCGGCGCCGGGGACCTCGACCGCCGCGCCTTCGAGAGCCTGCTGGCGGCGAAGCCGCCGCAGCCGGGGCAGGGAAAGGGACTGCCGGCGGAATGGACGGCGCCGCCTTCCGGATTGTTCCTGGAGTGGGTATCCTATAAAGGCGATCCGCCGCTGGGGTCGATCGAGCCTGTCTCCGCTGTTTCCGAGGAACGGTAGGGTAGACCGGCGACGAGGAATACGAGAGAGATATCACATGACGATACGACGACGGGCGACCATCTTGCCGGGCGGCAAGATCCAGATTCAGGACCCGCAGTTTCCCGCGGGAGCCGAGGCGGAGCTTCTCGTCACCTTCGAGGAGCCGGAGGAAGCGGCATTGTCCGGAGAGTTCGAGCCAGCTCCGGGCGCCCGGCCCTTCTGGGAGCGGATCGTGGAGCTCGGAGCGCGCATACCCTCGGAAGAGTGGGAGAGGGTACCGAAGGATCTTTCCAAGAACCTCGATCATTATCTCTATGGAGCTGAGAAGGAGGAGGAATGACGGCGGTTTTCGCCGATACCAGTTACTGGATCGCTCTGTTGAACCCGCAAGATTCCCTCCATCCGAAGGCGATCAAGCTCTCCACTTTTCTGCGGCATACACAAATCATTACCAGCGAGATGGTGCTGGTGGAGCTCCTGAACGATTTCAGCGGGCGAGGTCAGAGCTTCCGCAGAACCGCCGTGGGCCCGGTGGAGGATCTTCGCCGCGATCCTCAGATCATCATCGTTCCCCAGTCCAGCCTTCAATTCCAGGATGCGCTGTCGCTCTATGCGGACAGGAGCGACAAGGCCTGGGGACTCACGGATTGCGCCTCCTTCCGGATCATGGATCGTGACGGTCTCACCCGGGCGCTCACCCACGACAGGCATTTCGGGCAGGCCGGTTTTCAGGCTCTCTTGAGAGATTGACGGGGCTCCATCGCTCGGCGGCGGTTCGCTCTCGCGATATCCTACCGTCGCCATGAATCTTCTCTACACCGCCCACGTTCCCGCCGGCGACGGTCCGTTCCCGGCGATCATCGCCCTTCATGGCTGGGGGGCCAGCGCTCACGATCTCCTGGGGCTCGCGCCGGTGCTGTTCGACGGCAAGGCCGTGATGCTCTGTCCCCAGGGGCCGGTCGCCGTGCCGTTCGGCGGCGGCCAGTACGGCTATGGATGGTTCCCGCTGCGGGCCGGGCAGGCGACCGACGTCGAGGCCTTCCGGCGCGCGGCGGAGGCCCTGCGGGAGTTCGTCGACACGGCGCTCGGCCGCTATCCCATCGATCCTCGGCAGGTCGTCGTCGCCGGCTTCAGCCAGGGCGGGATGATGGGCTATGAGCTGGCCCTCAGCGATCCCGCGCGCTTCGCCGGGCTCGCGGCCCTCTCCTCCTGGTTTCCCCCGCAGCTCGTCGAGGAGCTGCCGAAGAAGCCTGAGCAGGAGGGGTTCCCCGTCCTGGTGATCCACGGCACGCGGGACGACCGGATCGAGGTCGAGCGCGCCCGCGAGTCGCGGGAGAGCCTTCGCCCCTACAGCGTCGCCCTCACCTACCGCGAGTTCGACATGGGGCACGAGATCCGGCAGGACGCGCTGAAGGTCTTCCTGCAGTGGCTGAACGAGAAGGCGCTGAAGAAGGGGTGAGAAGGGGGTCGTAGGGCGCAGCATGCTGCGCCCCTACGACCCTGCGATCCGTGGTTGTGGGCGATCCAATCCGCGGCTTACGCCGTGGCCATCGCCTCGACCGGCTCGGCGGCGGGCAACTGCTCCGTGCCGAACATGACCTTGCGCAGGCGGTCGAAGAAGGCGGTCCAGAGGCTCCACATCTCCTCGGCGTTCTTGACGATCACGGCGACCTCCTCGGGGCTGAAGTCGGGCTCGATCGCCTCGTTGACCTGGGCGACGTGGTCCGGCTCCTGCTGGATGTGGATGTCCACCCACGGCAGGTCCTTCAGGCCGGAGACGCGGCGGACGGCGTTGCCGACGCCGGCGACCATGGCGAGGTCGGCGACCTCGGTGCCGTAGACGAAGCCGAGGGCGCTCAGCCGCTCGCCCGAAGCCTCCTGGTAGCGCTGCACCAGCCGGCGGGTCTCCTCGAAGGGCGCCGCCTCGGCGACGGTCGCCTCGTCGAAGCCCGCCTCCTCCATCGTCGTGATGTAGATCCGCTCGTGGGCCCGGGCGGGAGTGCCCTCGCCGAGCTCCTGGTAGAGGATCTTCGAGATCGCCGTCTGCATCTCCAGCATCGGCAACTGGTCGATGGTGCGGGAGAGGAAGTGCGGGAAGTAGTGGAGCGGGTGCCACCACTGGCCGAGGAAGATGCCGACCTTCTCCTTGTCGAGGTCGGCGGCGGAGCGGACCTCCTTGAAGAAGGGATGATGGATGAGCCCCTTGCGGAGCGGATTCTCTTCCAGCCTTTCGGTGATTCCAGTGCCGAGCATGAACTCTCCTTTCCTGACTTCCGAGCCCTCAAGGTCGGAAGATTCTTAGCAATATCTGAAGAACAGGGCGTTCCGATGTCACGGAAATGAAACGGCTACCCAAGCGGAGAAGTCCGCCTCACCTAATCTGTGCCGCGGGAGTCCCGAGGCGGGACAGCGAGGTTGGAGATGGTCCGTTTTCGTTGTCTCGGGGTGGGGAAGAATGGACACCTTATTTGCGGTTGTGAATGGTCTCCGCGATCGCGCGGCATGTTCGCCGCCCGCCTTCGTGCAAATAACTGATGATGAATCCACGGGACATGAAGAGACCATGATGGAGCCGACGGTCGGATCGGAGGTGGGGACGGTCGCGGGGCTCCTGCGCGCCCGCGCAGCGGAGCGGCCCCAGCAGGTGGCGTTCACCTTCCTGACGGACGGCGAGGCCGAGGGCGGGCGGCTGACGTACGCGGAGCTCCACGGCCGGGCATCGGCGATCGCCGCAACGCTCGCCGAATCGGTGCCGCCGGGCGAGCGCGCGCTGCTGCTCTATCCCCCCGGTCTCGACTTCATCGCCGCTTTCTTCGGCTGCCTGTACGCGGGAGTGGTGGCCGTGCCCGCCTATCCGCCGCGCCCGAACGACCGCTCCCAGTCGCGTCTGCGGGCCATCGCCCAGGACGCGACGCCGCGCGCGGCGTTGACCACCGAGGCGATCCTGGCCGGCGCCGTCGAGCCGCGGGGCCTGCTGGCCGTGGCTCCGGAGCTGGCCGGGCTGCGGTGGATTCCCACCGATTCCCTGGGACCCTCCGGCAAGGCGGCGACGCTCAGCGAGCCGGACCCGGAGTCGGTGGCCTTCCTCCAGTACACCTCGGGCTCGACCGCCGTTCCCAAGGGGGTGATGGTCACCCACGCCAACCTGCTGCACAACGAGCGGATGATCGGCGCCGCCTTCGGGATGGACGAGGAGTCGGTCGTGGTGGGCTGGCTGCCGCTGTACCACGACATGGGGCTGATCGGGAACGTGCTGCAGCCGCTCCACGCGGGCGGCCGGTGCGTGCTGATGTCGCCGGTCGCTTTCCTGCAGCGGCCGATGCGATGGCTGGAGGCGATCTCCCGGCATCGGGGCACGGTGAGCGGCGGCCCCAACTTCGCCTACGAGCTCTGTCTGCGCAAGGCGAGCCCGGAGGCGCTCGCCCGGCTGGACCTGTCGAGCTGGCGGGTGGCCTTCGACGGCGCCGAGCCGGTGCGCGCCTCGACGCTGGAGCGCTTCGCCGCGGCCTTCGCGCCGTGCGGCTTCCGGCCCGAGGCGTTCTACCCCTGCTACGGGCTCGCCGAGGCGACGCTGTTCGTCACCGGCGGCCGGCCGGGCCAGGCCCCGCGCGTGGCCGCGGCCGGCGATTCGTCGCGCCCGCTGGTGAGCTGCGGCCGGTCGTGGATGGGGCAGCGGGTGGTGGTGGCCGACCCGGAGACGGGGGTCGAGCGGCCGCCCGGGGCCGAGGGCGAGGTCTGGGTCTCCGGCCCCAGCGTGGCGCGCGGCTACTGGCGCAATCCGGAAGCGACGGTGCGCGACTTCAACGCCTTCCTGCTGCCCGCCGACGGCGCCGGAGGGGAGGCCGAGGGCCCCTTCCTGCGCACGGGGGACCTCGGGTTCCTCGCCGGCGGCGAGCTGTACGTCACCGGACGCCTGAAGGACCTGATCATCCTGCGCGGCCGCAACCACTACCCGCAGGACGTCGAGCTGACGGCCGAGGGCGCCCACCCGGACCTCCATGCCGGCGGCGGCGCCGCCTTCGCCGTGGAGACCGGCGGCGAGGAGCGCCTGGTCGTCGTCCATGAGGTCGCGCGCCGGCGCCGCGACGGCGTGGAGGAGATCGCCGAGGCGGTGCGGCGGGCGGTGGCCGCGGAGCATGAGGTGCAGGTCCACGAGGTGGTGCTGATCCGCCAGGGCGGGTTGCCGAAGACCTCGAGCGGCAAGGTGCAGCGGCGGCTCTGCCGCGATCTCTATCTGCGGGACGCCCTGCCGGTCGTGGGCCGCAGCGCCCTGGTGCACGCCGATCCGGCGCCGGAGATCGCCATGGCGCTGACGCGGGGCGACCTGGCGGCCCTGGAGCCGGCGGAACGCCGGGCGATGCTCGCGGCCTACCTGCGCGAGCGGGCCGCCGCCGTGCTGGGCATTTCGGCGTCCGCGATCTCCGCGCAGCCGCTGACCGCCCTGGGGCTCGACTCGCTGACGGCGGTCGAGCTCAAGGGGAGCGTCGAGGCGGCCTCGGGGCTCGCCGTGCCGCTGGCCGAGCTGCTCCAGGGAGCCGGTATCGAGGGCCTCACGGAAGTCATCCTGGAGAGCCTCGAGACCGCCGATGCCACACTGGATGGCGACGCGCCACCATTGCGGGTCTTGTCTCTCACCGGTGACCAGCCGCTCTCCGCCGGGCAGCGAGGGCTCTGGTTCCTGCACCGGCTGGCTCCCGAGGGCGGGGCCTACAACATCGCCGCGGCGGCGCGGACCCGTGGGCTCGATCCGGCCGCCTTCGCCCGGGCGGTGGACGCCCTGGCCGCCCGCCACGATGCGCTGCGTACGGTCTTTCCGGTGAACGAGGACGAGCCGGTCCAGCGGGTGTTGCCGTCGCTGCCTCCCGACGTCGCGATCGAGGACGCCGCGGCCTGGAGCGAGCGGGATCTCGCCCGCCGCCTGGGGGAGGAGGCCTGGCGCCCCTTCGCGCTCGACGCCGGGCCGCTGCTGCGGGCGCGCGTCTTCACCGGGGCGACCGGGGCGGACGGCGAGTCGGTGGTGCTGCTCGCGGTACACCACATCGTGGCGGACTTCGCCTCGCTGGCGGTGATGGCGCGCGAGCTCTCGGCGCTATACCGGCAGGAGACCGGAAACCCTGAGGCGGTGCCGGAACCCTCGCCCCTGCGCTACGCGGACTTCGTGCGCTGGCAGGAGGAGATGCTGGCCGGTCCGCGCGGCGAGCGGCTCGGGAGCTACTGGCGGCGGCGGCTGGCCGGGGTGCCCGATCTCGATCTGCCGGCCGATCACCCCCGGCCGCCGGCGCAGACCTGGCGCGGCGGCGCCCGCGCGGCCAGGGTTCCTCCCGCGCTCGCCGAGGCCCTGCGGGAGATGGGCGCGCGGCGGGGCGCCACGCTGTTCATGACGCTGCTCGCGGCCTTCCAGGCGCAGCTCGCCCGCTCCACGGGCCAGGAGGACTTCGCGGTGGGAGCCCCCATGGCGGGCCGGCCGCTGCCGGAGCTCGCCGGTCTCGTGGGCTATTTCGTCAACGCCCTGGCCCTGCGGGCCGACCTCTCCGGCGAGCCGGGCTTCGCGGAGCTGCTGGCGCGGACGCGGCGCACGGCGCTGGAGGGGATGGAGCACGGCGACTTCCCCTTCCCGCGGCTCGCCGAGGGGCTGCGGCCGGTGCGGGACCCTGCCCGCCCGCCCATCTTTCAGGTGATGCTGGTGCTCCAGAGCCGCCGCCCGCAAGACCCTCCCGGGCTCGCCGCCTTCTCGCTGGGCGAGGCGGGCGCGCGGCTCGAGCTGGCCGGGCTGCCGCTGGAGTCGGTGCGGCTTGAGGAGCGGCGGGCGCAGCTCGATCTCACCCTGCGGCTGGCCGACGACGGCCGCGGCGGCCTGGGCGTGTCGCTGGAGCACAACGCCGGCCTGTTCGACGGCGGCACGGCGGAGCGCATGCTCGGGCACTTCCTGACGCTCCTTGCCGGGGCCGTCGCGGCGCCGGCGACCGGCGTCTGGGATCTCCCCCTGCTCGCCCCGGCGGAGCGGCGGCAGGTGCTGGAGGAGTGGAACGCCACCGCGCGCGCCTACCCGCGGGGTCTCCTGCTGCACCAGCTCTTCGAGGCCCAGGCGGCGCGGCGCCCGGAGGCCGAGGCGGTGATCGCCGGCGACCTGCGGCTGAGCTATGGCGAGGTGAACGCCCGGGCCAACCGGCTGGCCCACCGGCTGCGGCGGCTGGGGGTGGGGCCGGAGGACCGGGTGGGGATCTGCCTGCGCCGCACCGAGCGGATGATCGTCAGCCTGCTCGCGGTGTTGAAGGCGGGGGGCGCCTACGTGCCGCTCGACCCGGCCTACCCGCGGGAGCGGCTGGAGGCGCTGCGGGAGGACTCTTCAGCCCGAGTCGTGATCGGGGAGGAGGCGACGGCCTCCCGGCTGGGCTCCGACGGCGATGGTTGGCTCTGCCTCGACGCCGAGGCGGCGGGGATCGCCGCCGAGAGCGCCGAAAATCCCGCGCCGGCGGGCGATGCGGGCAATCTCGCCTACCTGATCTATACCTCCGGCTCGACGGGGCGTCCCAAGGCGGTGGCGATCGAGCACCGCAGCCCGGTCGCGCTGATGCACTGGTCGCGCGAGCTGTTCCCGCCGGAGGAGCTGGCCGGCACCCTCGGGGCGACCTCGATCGGCTTCGACGTCTCCGTCTTCGAGATCTTCGCCCCCCTCTCGTGGGGCGGCCGCCTTTTCGTGGCCGAGAACCTGCTGGCGCTCCCCGCCCTGCCGGCGGCCCGCGAGGTCCGGCTGATCTGCGGCGTCCCCTCGGTGGTGGCCGAGCTGGTCCGCGCCGGGCGGTTCCCCGGCTGGGCGCGGACGGTCAACCTGGGCGGGGAGGCGGTGCCGCCGGCGCTGGTGGGGACGCTCGCCGCCGCCGCGCCCGCGGCGCGCATCCTCAACGTCTACGGCCCCTCGGAGGACACCACGTACTCGACCTTCGCGCGGCTGGAGCCGGGGCGCGACGTGGCGATCGGCGAGCCGGTGGCCAACGGCCGGGTCTATCTGCTGGACGCCCGCGGCGAGCCGGTCCCGGTGGGAGTGCCGGGGGAGCTCCACCTCGCGGGGGAAGGGCTGTCGCGCGGCTACCTCGACCGGCCGGCGCTGACCGCCGAGCGGTTCGTGCCCGATCCGTTCGCGGCCGAGCCCGGCGCCCGCCTCTATCGCACGGGCGACCTCGCCGGGCGGCGGCCGGGCGGCGTCCTCGACTACCTGGGGCGCATCGACCACCAGGTGAAGATCCGGGGCTTCCGGGTCGAGCTGGGGGAGATCGAGGCGGCCCTCGCCCGCCATCCAGGGGTGCGCGAGGCGGTGGTGGCGGCCCGCGACGACGGCGACCGGGGTCAACGCCTGACGGCGTACGTGACGCCGCGGGGGGTGCCGCCGGCGGAGCTGCGGTCGTTCCTGCGCGAGAGCCTGCCGGACTACATGGTGCCCGTGGCGTTCGTCGACCTCGACGCGCTGCCGCTGTCGCCCAACGGCAAGGTGGACCGCCGAGCCCTGCCCGATTCGGGCGGAGTGGCCGCGGCCGCCACGGTCGCGGTCGGGCCGGCCTTCCGGAGCCAACTCGAGGAGTTGCTGGCGGGGCTGCTCGCCGAGACGCTCGGCGTCGAGCGGGTGGGGCCGGGGGACGACTTCTTCGCGCTGGGCGGGCACTCCCTCCTCGCCACCCGGCTGGCGGCGCGGGCTTCGCGCCTGCTCGGCGTGGAGCTGCCGGTCGGCGCCATCTTCCAGCACCCCACGGCGGCTTCGATGGCGGCGCGGATCTCCGGGATGTCCAGGAGCCTCGTGCCGCCGGTCCGGCCCGTGCCGCGCCGGCCGGGCGAGGGGATGCCGCTCTCCTTCGCCCAGCGCCGGCTCTGGTTCCTCGACCGGCTGGAGCCGGGAAGCCCGGCGTACCACCTCCCCGGCGCGATCCGCCTCTCCGGGCCGCTCGATCCGGCGGCTCTGGAGCGCGCCCTGGCCGCCGTCGTGGGCCGGCATGAGGCGTTGCGGACCGTCTTCCGCCGCGAGGGGGACGAGCCGGTGCAGATCGTCGCTCCCGCCGCCGTCAGCCTGCCCCGGGTGGACCTCGGCGCGCTGCCCGCGGCGGCCGCCGGCGCGGCGGCGGAGCGGCTGGCCCGCGAGTCGGCGGTGGCGCCGTTCGATCTCGAGCGGGGGCCGCTCTTTCGCCTCCTGCTGCTGCGGCGGGGTGCGGAGGACCACGAGCTCGTCCTCACCCTGCACCACATCGTGGCGGACGGCTGGTCGCTCGGCATCTTTCTCGCCGAGCTGGCGGCGCTGTACGAATCGTCGGCGTCGGCGCCGCCGCTGCCCGAGCTGCCCGTCCAGTACGCCGACTGGGCCGTCTGGCAGCGCGAGCGGCTGGCCGGCGAGACCCTCGCCGCCGAGCTCGCCTGGTGGCGCCAGCGGCTCGCCGGCTCCTCGGGGCCGCGGCTGCCGGCCGACCGCCCCCGGCCCGCCGCGCGCTCGGGTCGGGGTGGCACGCGCCCGGCCTTCCTGCCCGCCGCCACGGCCGCCGGGTTGGAGGGCCTCGCCCGCCGCGAGGGGGCGACGCCGTTCATGGTCCTGCTCGCCGCCTTCCAGGCCCAGCTCGCGCGCTACGGCGGGACCGACTCGGTGCCGGTCGGCTCGCCGGTGGCCAACCGCGGCCCGGCCGAGGTGGAGGGGGTGATCGGCTTCTTCGTCAACATGCTGGTGCTGTGCACGCCCGTCTCTGGAGACCCCGGTTTCCTGGAGCTGCTGGCGCGGACGCGGGAGGTCTGCCTGGGGTCCTACGCCCACCAGGACGTGCCGTTCGACCGCCTGGTCGAGGAGCTGCGGCCCGAGCGGCGCGGAGCGCGCAATCCGCTGTTCCAGGTCGTCTTCCAGCTCGAGGAGCCGCTGGCGGTCGAGCGGCTGGGCGCCGCGGCGGTCGCCGTCGAGCGGCTGGAGACCGGCACGGCCAAGTTCGACCTCACGCTGAGCGCGGTGCGGCAGCCCGGCGGCCTCGCCGCCACCCTCGAGTACGACGCGGACCTCTTCGATCCCGCGACGGCGGACCGCCTGCTGGGGCACTGGCGGACGCTGGTCGAGGGGATCGCCGCCGATCCCGGCGTCCGACTCTCGGACCTGCTGCCGCTGGCGGCGGCGGAGGCGGAGCAGCTCCGCGCGCTGGCGTTCGAGCCGGAGGAGGGCGAGGGTAGCGAGGGGTGGGACGAGCCGGCGGCCGGTTTCGTGGCGCCGCGCACGCCCGCCGAGGAGCGGCTGGCGGCGATCTGGCGCGAGGTGCTGGGGATCGAGCGCGTGGGCGTCCACGACGACTTCTTCGAGCTCGGCGGGCATTCGCTGCTGGCGATGCGGGCAGCGTTCCGCGCCGCCGAGGCCTTCGGGGTGGAGGCGCCGGTGGCGGCGTTCTTCGAGACGCCGACCGTGGCCCGCCTGGCGGAGTGGCTGGAAGGCGCCCGGCCGGCCGCCGCGGTGGCGGAACCCATCCCCGCCGCGCCGCCGGAAGGCCCCTACCCGCTCTCCTTCGCCCAGCAGCGGCTCTGGCTGATCGACCGGCTGGCGCCAGGCAGCCCGGCCTACAACGTGAGCCTGGCCCTGCGTCTGACGGGCCGCCTGGACCCAGCGGCGCTGGCGGCGAGCCTGGGGGAGGTGGTGCGCCGGCACGAGCCGCTGCGCACGGTCTACGCCGAGGTCGCGGGCGAGCCGGTTCAGACCGTCCTGCCGCTCTCGGGATTGCCGCTGCCGCGGCTCGACCTCGCGGAGGCGGCGGACGGCGCGGCGCTCCACGCGGCGATCCACGCCGAGGTGGCGCGGCCGTTCGACCTCCAGCGGGGACCGGTCGCGCGCTTCCTCCTGATCCGCCTCGCCGAGGCCGAGCACGTCCTCGTCGCCACCCTGCACCACATCGCGGCGGACGGCTGGTCCATGCAGGTCTTCGTCCGCGACCTCACGGCCCTGTACGGCGCCCTGGCGCCGGGACGGACCTCGCCGCCGTCTCAGTTGCCGCCGTTGCCGCCGTTGCCCTTGCGCTACGTCGACTGGGCGCTCTGGCAGCGCCGCGCCCTCTCCGGCGAGGCCCTGGAAGAGCAGAGCGCCTTCTGGCGCCGGGAGCTCGCCGGCGTCCCGGACCTGGAGCTGCCCACCGACCGGCCGCGACCGCCGGTGGCGAGCCACCGCGGCGCCACCCGCGGGATCGAGCTGCCGCCGGATCTCGCCGCGGCGCTGCGCCGTCTGGCCCGCGGCGAGGGGACCACCTTCTTCGCCGCGCTCCTGGCCGGTTTCGCCGCCCTCCTCGGCCGCCTCAGCGGACAGGAGGACTTCGCCGTGGGCGTTCCCTCGGCGGGGCGCGGCCGGCGCGAGCTCGAGGAGATGATCGGCTTCTTCGTCAGCACCCTGGCGCTGCGGGCCCCCCTGGCGGGAGATCCCGGCTTCACCGCCCTGCTGCGGCGGGTGGGCGAGGGAGTCCGGCAAGGCCAGGCGAACGAGGACGTGCCGTTCGAGCGCATCGTGGAGGAGCTGCGGCCCGAGCGCGATCCGGCCCGGACGCCGCTGTTCCAGGTCATGCTCTCCTTCCTGACCACGCCCGGCGGGCCGGCGCGCCTGGGGGACCTGGAAGCGGACCTCGTCGAGCACGACACGGCCACGGCCAAGTTCGATCTCACTCTGCTGGTCCACGAGCGGGCGCGGGGCGTCGGCTGCGTCGCCGAGTACCGGACCGACCTCTTCGACGCCACCACGGCGGCGCGCCTGCTGGAGCACTTCCACGCCCTCCTCGCCGCCGCCGTGGAGGACCCGGCGCGGCCGGTCTCCGCGCTGCCCCTGCTCTCCGCCGCGGCGGCCTGGCAGCTCACCACCGAGTGGAACGACACGGCCGCGGACCTGGGGCCGGCTCTCTGCCTGCACGAGCTGGTGGCCGCGCAGGCGGCGCGGACGCCGGAGGCCCCGGCCGTGCTCGCCGAGGACCGCGAGCTCACCTACCGCGAGCTGGCCGGCGAGGCCGGGCTTCTGGCCGGCCGCCTCCACCGTCTCGGCGTGGGTCCGGAGGCGACCGTGGGCCTGTTCGCCGAACGCTCGCCGGAGCTGGTGGCCGGCCTGCTGGGGATCCTCCAGGCGGGCGGCGCCTGCGTCCCCCTGGATCCGGACTACCCCACGGAGCGGCTGGCGTGGATGGTGGAGGGGAGCGGCGCGCGGGTCGTGGTCGCCCAGGAGCGGCTGGCGAAGAAGCTGCCTCCCCTGCCGGAAGGGGTCCGCGTCCTGTTCCTGGACGGTAGGGACGCAGAAGAGACCGGGAGCGGAGACATTCCGTCGACGGCGGCGTCGGCGGACAACCTCGCCTGCGTCCTCTTCACCTCCGGCTCCACCGGCCGGCCCAAGGGGGTGGCGCTGCCGCACCGCGGCCTGGTCAACCGCCTGCTCTGGGCGCAGGGGGTCTACCGTCTGACCGCGGCGGACGCGGTCCTGCAGAAGGCCGCCTTCGGCTTCGATTTCGCCCTCTGGGAGTGCTTCGCGCCGCTGATCGCCGGCGCCCGGCTGGTGCTGGCCCGTCCCGGCGGTCACCAGGACGCCGCCTATCTGGCGCGGACCATCGCCGGGCGCGGTGTGACGATCGTCCACTTCGTCCCCTCCATGCTGGAGGTCTTCCTGCGGGAGGAGGGGGTCGAGGCCTGCGCGTCGCTGCGGCAGGTCTTCTCCGGCGGCGAGGCGCTCTCGCCCGGGCTGCGGGACCGATTCCTGGAGCGCCTCGCCGTGCCGCTGGACAACCAGTACGGTCCGACCGAGATCTCCATCGACACCACGCGCTGGGTCTGCGCTCCGGGGCAGGACCCGCGGCGCGTGCCCATCGGCCGGCCGATCGCCAACGCGCGCATCCATCTGCTCGACTCCGGCCTGCGGCCGGTGCCCATCGGCGTCGCCGGCGAGCTGTGCGTCGGGGGACCGGGAGTGGCCCGCGGCTACCTCGGCCTGCCGGACCTGACCGCCGAGCGCTTCGTCCCCGACCCGTTCGGCGCTGGCGAGCGGATCTACCGCACGGGCGACCTCGCCCGCCATCTGCCGGACGGCAACCTGGAGTTCCTCGGCCGCGCCGACCAGCAGGTCAAGGTGCGGGGCGTGCGCATCGAGCCGGGCGAGATCGAGATGGCCCTGCTGCGCCACCCCGCGGTGGCGGCCGCGGCCGTCGTGGCGGAGTCGGGAGGGGCGCGGCTCGTCGCCTACTGGACGCCGCGGACGGGATTCATGGGCGAGCCGCCCGCGGCGGAGCTGCGCGAGCTCCTGCGGCGGTCGCTGCCGGAGTCGATGGTGCCGTCGCTGTTCGTGCGGCTGGATTCCCTGCCGAGGACCCCGAGCGGCAAGCTGGACCGCCGCGCCCTGCCCGCGCCGGCCGCGCCGGCCGGGGTTGCCGCGCGCGAGGGGGTGGAGACCCCGGCCTCGCCGGTGGCCGAGCTGCTGGCGGGCCTCTTCGCCGAGTTGCTGGAGGTGCCAGCCGTCGGACCCCACGACGATTTCTTCGATCTGGGGGGACACTCCCTGCTCGCCACGCAGCTCGCCTCCCGGGTGCGCGTGGCCCTCGGGATCGATTTCCCGCTCGCCGTCCTGTTCGAGGCGCCGACCCCCGCCGCCCTGGCCCGCCGCCTGGAGGAGATCCGCCGCGCCCCGGGCGTCCCCCAGCCGCCGCTGGTGCGGGAAGGGGGCGCGGCGGCGCCGCTCTCCTTCGCCCAGCAGCGGCTCTGGTTCCTCCACCAGCTCGAGCCGGACGGCGCCTACCAGGTGCCCGGCGCGCTGCGGCTCCGCGGTCCGCTGCGCGAGGACGCGCTGGAGCGGGCCCTGGGGGAGATCGTGCGCCGGCACGAGGCGCTGCGCACGGTGTTCCGCGCGGAAGGGAACGGCCAGGTCCAGGTGATCCTCCCGCCGGCCGGCCTGCGGCTGCCGGTGGCGGACCTCAGCGCCCTGCCGGCCACGGAGCGGCAGGGCGAGGCCGCGCGGCTCCTCGACCGCGAGACGCGCCGGCCGTTCGCGCTGGAGACCGGTCCGCTCGTCCGCCTGCTGCTGCTCCGCCTGGGCGACGGCGAGCGGCTGCTCGCGATGGTGATGCACCACATCGTCTCGGACGCCTGGTCCATGGGCGTCCTGCTGCGCGAGCTGGGGGCGCTGTACGCGGCCTTCGCGGCGGGGGAGCCGCCGCCGCTGCCGGAGCTGCCCGTCCAGTATCCCGACTTCGCCCGCTGGCAGCGGCGCTGGCTCGCCGGCGAGGCGCTGGAGCGGGAGGTGGCGCACTGGCGGCGGACGCTCGCCGGGGCGCCGGAGTCGCTGGAGCTACCCTACGACCGACCCCCGGGACCGGGGATGGGGGCCCGCGGCGGCCGCCGGCCCTTCGCGCTGCCCGCCGGCCTCTACGGCGGCCTGCTGGAGCTGGCGCGCCGCGCCGGCTGGACGCCGTTCATGGCCGTGCTCGCCGGCTTCCAGGCCCTGCTCGCCCGCCTCGCCCACGACGATGGGCGGGAGGATGTGGTCGTCGGCTCGCCCGTCGCCAACCGCAACCGGCTGGAGCTGGAAGGGCTGATCGGCTTCTTCATCAACACCCTGGCGCTGCGCCTCGACCTGTCGGGGGACCCGTCGTTCTGGGAGCTCGGCCGCCGGGTCCGCGCCGTGGCCCTCGACGCCTACTCGCACCAGGACGTTCCCTTCGAGAAACTGGTCGAGGAGCTGGCGCCGGACCGGCACCTGGGACGGAACCCGCTGTTCCAGGCCATGCTCGTCCTCCAGAAGCTGCCGGCGCCGCCCGCGCTGCCGGGCGTCGAGGCCGAGCTGCTGGACCTGGACACCGGCACCGCCAAGTTCGACCTCGCCCTGCTGCTGGTGGAGCAGGGCGGCGGCGGTGCCGGCATTGGCGGCGTCGCCGGCGTCATGGAGTACGCCCGCGACCTGTTCGACGAGGCGACCGTGGACCGCCTGCTCGGCCACCTGCGGACCCTGCTCGCGGGGGCGGTGCGGGACCCCGGCCGCCGCCTTTCGGAGCTGCCGCTGCTGACCGGCGCCGAGCGGGAGGAGCTGCTCGCCTGGACCCGTCCCCTCGCTCCCGAGCCGCCGGCCCTCCTGGTCCACGCCGGGGTCGCCGCCCAGGCGGCGCGGACGCCGGACGCGGTGGCCGTGACCGACGGCGGCGAGAGTCTCACCTACGGCGAGCTGATGACGCGGGCGCGGCGGCTGGCGCGGCGGCTGCGCTCGCTCGGCGTCGGGCCGGACGTGCCGGTCGGGCTCTTCCTGGAGCGCTCGCTCGACATGATGGTCGCCGTGCTCGGCGTGCTGGAGGCCGGCGGCGCCTATCTGCCGCTCGACGCGGGCTACCCGGCGGAGCGGCTGCGGCGGATGCTGGAGGACGCCGGCGCGCCGGTCCTGGTGACCCATGGCCCCCTCGCCGGCGCCGTGCCCTCCGGGGCCATGCGGACCGTCCGGGTGGATGATCTCGCGGCGGAGGACGGGGGCCCGCTGCCGGATTCCGGAGTGATGCCGGACCATCTCGCCTACGTCGTCTATACCTCGGGCTCCACCGGCGGCCCCAAGGGCGTCGCCATGAGCCACGGCGCCATCTCGGCCATGCTCCTCTGGCAGCTCCGGACCTCGGCGTCGGGGGCCGGCCGCACGCTGCAGTTCAGCGCGCTGTCGTTCGACGTCTCCTTCCAGGAGATCTTCTCGACCTGGTGGGCGGGAGGCACCCTGGTGCTGGTCTCCGAGGAGGTGCGGCGCGACCCGGTGGCGCTGGCCCGGCGGATGGCGGAGCAGCGGGTCGAGCGGCTGTTCCTGCCCTTCGTCGCCCTGCAGCAGGTCGCCCTGGCGGCCGTGAGCGAGGAGGATCTCGGCGCCTTTCCGGCGAGCCTGCGCGAGGTGCTGAGCGCCGGCGAGCAGCTCTACGTGACGCCACAGGTCGCGGAGCTGTTCTCGCGCCTGCCCGGCGCGGCGCTCTACAACCACTACGGCCCCTCGGAGACACACGCGATCACCTGGCTGGCGCTGACCGGGGACCCGGCGGGCTGGCCGGAGCGCCCCGCCATCGGCCGGGCGGTGGACCACGCGCGGGTCTTCCTGCTCGACGCAGGCCTCCGGCCGGTGCCCGTGGGCGTGGCCGGCGAGGTCTGGGCCGGCGGCGCGGGCCTCGGCCGGGGCTACCTGGGCCGGCCCGACCTCACCGCCGAGCGGTTCCTCCCCGATCCGTTCGACGAAGTGGAGGGGTGGCGGCCGGGGGCGCGGCTCTACCGCACGGGGGACCTGGCGCGCCGGCGCCCGGACGGGATTCTGGAGTTCCTCGGCCGCCGCGACTCCCAGGTCAAGATCCGCGGCCACCGCGTCGAGCTGTTCGAGGTGGAGACGGCCCTCGCCCGCCATCCAGCCCTCCAGCAGGCGGCGGTGGCGGTGCGGGGGGAGGTCGCGGGAACGCGCCGGCTGGTGGCCTACGTGGTGCCGCGCGAGGGGGGCGAGCCGCCCACCTTCGGCGAGCTGCGGGCCTTCCTCGCCGAGAGCCTGCCCGACCCCATGGTCCCCTCGGCCTGGGCGCGGCTCGGCGCGCTCCCCCTGACCGCGACCGGCAAGCTCGACCGCCGGGCCCTCGCCCGGATCGAGCCCGAGCAGGGGACGGGTGACGGCGGGGCGTTCGTGGCGCCGCGCACCCCCGCCGAGGAGATGCTGGCGGCGATCTGGAGCGAGGTGCTCGGCGTCTCCCGCGTCGGCGCCCACGACGACTTCTTCCAGCTCGGCGGCCACTCGCTGCTCGCCACCCAGGTGGCGTCGCGCATCCGCGAGGCCTTCGGGGCGAGCCTGCCGCTGCGCCGGATCTTCGAGGCCCCCACGCTCGCCGCCATGGCGGCGATGGCGGCGGCCTCCGTGGCCGGAGATGTGGCGGCGCCCGCGCCGCCCATCCGCCGCGAGCCGCGGGAGGGGGACCTGCCCCTCTCCTTCGCCCAGGAGCGGCTCTGGTTCCTCCACCGGCTGCAGCCGGAGAGCTCGGCCTACAACATCGCGCTGGCGCTGCACGCCGAGGGTCCCCTCGACCCCGCGCGGCTGGCGGCGGCGCTCTCGGCGGTGGTGCGCCGGCACGAGGTCCTGCGCACGGTCTTCGCCGAGCGCGACGGCGAGCCGGCGCAGATCGTGCTCCCCGCCGTGGACGTCCCGCTGCCGGTCGTCGACCTCGGCGCGCTGCCGCCGGCCCGGCGCGAGGCGGAGGCCCGGCGGATCGCCGCCGCGGAGGCCGCGCGGCCGTTCGACCTCGCCCGCGGACCCTTGCTGCGCGCCGCGCTGCTGGAGCTCGCCCCGCGCCGGCGGGCGCTGCTGCTCGCCCTCCATCACATCGTCACCGACGGCTGGTCGATGGGCGTGCTGGTGCGCGAGGTCAAGGCCCTCTACGCGGAGTCCCCCCTGCCGGAGCTGCCGGTCCAGTACGCCGACTTCGCCGTCTGGCAGCGCCGCTGGCTGGCCGGCGAGACCCTGGAGCGCCAGATCGCCTGGTGGCGAGAGCGGCTGCGCGGCGCGGCCACGGTGCTGGAGTTGCCGGCCGACCATCCGCGGCCGCCGGTGTTGAGCCAGCGCGGCGCCGAGCACCGCTTCGCCCTTGACGGGGAGCTCTCCCGCGGCATCGCCCGGCTGGCCCGCCGCGAGGGGGTGACGCCGTTCATGGTCCTCGCCGCCTCCCTGTTCGCGCTGCTCTCCCGGCTCACCGGGCAGCGCGATCTGACGCTCGGCTCGCCGATCGCCAACCGCAACCATCTCGAGACCGAGGCGCTGATCGGCTTCTTCGTCAACACCCTCGTGCTGCGGGCGGACCTGTCGCGCGCCGCCAGCTTCCGCGATCTGCTGCGCCAGGTCCGCGAGGCGAGCCTGGGGGCCTACGCGCACCAGGACCTCCCCTTCGAGAAGCTGGTCGACGAGATCCAGCCGGGGCGCGACCTCTCCCGCTCGCCGCTCTTCCAGGTGGCGGTGGCGCTCCAGAACGCCCCGCTGCCGCAGGCCGACCTCGGCGGCGTTCGCCTGGACGCCGAGGAGATCCCGGCGGGCGTCGCCAAGTTCGATCTCTCCTTCGTCTTCGTCGAGACGGGGGACGAGGGGCTCGCCGGCAGTCTCCAGTACGCCACCGATCTGTTCGAGGCGCCCACCGCGGCCCGCTACGCGCGGCACTCCGCCGTGCTGCTGGCCGAGCTGGTCGCGCGGCCCCGCGGCCGGCTGTCAGAGGCGTCCCTGCTCGCCCCTGAGGAGCGGCACCAGATCCTCCACGAGTGGAACGACACCCGTCAGCTCCCGCCGCCGCTCGCCCGGGGGATGACGATCCACGGCCTCTTCGAGGAACGGGCGGACCTCCAGCCGGACGCCCTCGCCGCCGTCTGGGAGGGGCGCTCCATGACCTACGGCGAGCTGGAGGCGCGGGCGAACCGGCTCGGCCGCCTGCTGGGCGCCCTCGGCGTCGCGCCCGGCGCGCCGGTGGGGATCTGGATGGAGCGCTCGCTCGATATGATCGTGGCGGCGCTCGGCATCCTCAAGGCGGGCGGTCACTACCTCCCCCTCGACGCTTCCTGGCCGGCCGAGCGGGCGGAGGCGATCCTCGCCACCTCGCGGGCTCCCGTGGTCGTCACCCGCGCCGCCTCGCTGCCGGAGCTCCGGGAGATCCAGTGGCGGCTGCCGCTCGCGGACCTCGTCTGCCTCGACGTCGACACCCCCGAGCCGGCGCCCGAGCCCGTGGACGCCGGCGAAGTCCGCGCCCTCTGGGACTTCGTCGCCGAGCGGGCGGTCGACCGGGTGACCGCGGGCGGCTTCGTCAGCAGCTACACCGGGCGGCCGTTCGAGGCGGCCGAGGTGGACGAGTACCGCGACCGCGTGCTCGCCCTCGCTGCTCCCTGGCTGCGGCCGGACGCCCGGGTGCTGGAGATCGGCTGCGGCTCCGGCCTGCTCCTCTGGGAGATGGCGCCGCGGGTGGCGCGCGCCGTCGGCCTCGATCCCTCCGGCGGCACCCAGGAGCGCAACCGCGCCCACGCGGTGGCTCTCGGCCTCGCCAACGTCGAGCTGCGCACCGGCTTCGCCCACGAGATCGACGACCTTCCCGCGGGCGCGTTCGATCTCGTGGTGATGGCGAGCACCGTCCAGTTCTTCCCCGGCCCCGAGTACCTGGAGCGGGTGGTGGAGGAGGCGCTGCGGCGGCTCGCCCCCGGCGGCGCGCTGCTGATCGCCGACGTGCCCGACGCGCGGCGGCAGGCCGATTTCCGGCACTCGCTCGCCGCGGCCGGCGCGCCGGCCAAGGCCGCCCCGGCGCGGATGCGGTGGCTGGATGAGGACCTCTTCCGCGATCTCGGCGCCCTGCCGGAGGTGGAGGAGGTCTCCGTTCTCCATCGCGACAGCTTCTCCAACGAGCTGCGCTTCCGTTACGACGTCCTGCTGACCCGCGGGGCGGGAATGAAGCCCGCGGCGCCGCGCCGCAAGCGGGTGTGGACCGGCTGGCACGTCGAGCGGCAGCCCGCCGAGCGCCCACCGGCCGCGGTCCCGCCCGCCGCTCTCGCCTACGTCATTCACACCTCGGGCTCCACCGGCCGGCCCAAGGGGATCGGTGTCCAGCACCGGCCGGCGGTCAACCTGATCGGCTGGGTCAACGAGACCTTCGGAGTCGGCCCGGACGACCGGCTGCTGTTCGTGACCTCCCTCGGCTTCGACCTCTCGGTCTACGACGTGTTCGGCACGCTGGCCGCCGGCGGCACGATCCACGTCGTCCCCGAGGCGGCCCTGCGCGATCCGGGACGACTGGCGGCGGTGCTGCGGGAGGAGCCGGTCACGATCTGGGATTCGGCGCCGGCCGCCCTGCAGCAGCTCGCGCCGCTGTTCCCGGAATCCCCCGGCCAGGGGAGCCCGCTGCG
Organism: Thermoanaerobaculia bacterium; assembly: GCA_036402955.1. Classification (GTDB taxonomy): domain Bacteria; phylum Acidobacteriota; class Thermoanaerobaculia; order Multivoradales; family UBA5704; genus DATARR01. Next base: position 30,920 of record DASWRX010000303.1, on the reverse strand, counting down.
GCTGGCGCTGCTCTCGGGTGACTGGATCCCCGTGCGGCTGCCCGACCAGGTGCGCGCGGCTTTTCCCGGGACCCGGGTGATCAGCCTGGGGGGAGCCACCGAGGGGACGGTGTGGTCCAACTGGTATCCGATCGGCGAGGTCGATCCGAGCTGGCCGAGCATCCCCTACGGCCGACCCCTCGCCAACAACCGCTACTACGTGCTGGACGGCGACCTTGAGCCCTGCCCGATCGGAGTCCCGGGCGATCTCCACATCGCGGGCGACGTCCTCTCGATGGGCTACGTCTACCAGCCGGAGCTGACTGCGGAGCGGTTCGTCCCCGACCCGTTCGCGGGCTCGCCGGGAGCCCGGATGTACCACACCGGCGACCGCGGGCGGTATGGGGCCGACGGCAACCTGGAGTTCCTGGGCCGCGTCGACTCCCAGGTCAAGGTGCGCGGCTACCGCATCGAGCTCGGGGAGATCGAGGTGGCCCTCTCCCGTCACTCCGGCGTGCGCGAGGCGATCGTGCTGGCGCGGGAAGACGTTCCCGGCGAGAGGCGTTTGGTAGGGTACGTGGTGCCGTCCTGGCGGCCGGCGCCCGCCGCGCCCGAGCTGCGGGCGTTCCTGCAGGAGACCCTCCCCGAGTACATGGTCCCCTGGTCCTTCGTCGAGCTGGAAGCCCTGCCGGTGACGGCCAACGGCAAGCTCGACCGGGAGGCCCTGCCCGCGCCGCGGGAGGTCCGCTCGGGAACGGCGGAGCAGGTGGCGCCACGCAATGACCTGGAGCGGGCCCTCGGCGCCGCCTGGTGCGAGGTCCTCCAGCTCGACAGCGTCGGCGTCCAGGAGAACTTCTTCGAGGTCGGCGGCAGCTCGCTGCTGCTGGCTCGCCTGCAGAGCCGGCTGCGCCAGGCGATCGGGCGTGAGGTCCCGTTCGTCGAGATGTTCCGGCATCCGACCATCGAGAGTCTGGCGCGGAGCCTGGAAGGAGAGGCGCCGCCGCCGGAGGAGAAGGCCGAGGCCGCGCGGGCCCGCACCGAGACCCGCCGTGAATCGATGCGGCAGCTTCAGCAGGCGCGCGGCCAGCGCCGCGGCCGCAAGGGAGAACGTTGAGGAGCCCTGAGATGAGTGAATCGATCCCCGAGACCGGCGAGGCCCTGCAGGGGATCGCCGTGGTCGGTCTGGCCGCCCGCTTCCCCGGCGCCCGCGACGCCGCCGAACTCTGGCGCAACCTGCGGGACGGCGTCGAGTCCATCTCCTTCTTCACCATGGAGGAACTGGCCGCCGCCGGCGTCGATCCCGCGCTGCTCGCCGATCCGCGCTACGTGCGGGCCAAGGGAGCGCTGGCGGACGCGGACCTCTTCGACGCCGCCTTCTTCGGCTTCACGCCGCGCGAGGCCGAGGTCATGGACCCGCAGCACAGGGTCTTCCTGGAGTGCGCCTGGGAGGCCCTGGAGGACGCCGGCTGCGATCCGGAGCGGCCGCCGGGGCGCGTCGGGGTGTGGGCCGGCTCGGGGGCCAGCGCCTACCTGATCTACAACCTGCTGCCCAACCCGGAGCTGCTGGAGCGCCTGGGCGGGCTGCAGATGCTGCTGCTCAACGACCGCGACTTCCTGGCCACGCGCGTCGCCTACGAGCTCGACCTCAAGGGGCCCGGCGCCACCGTGCAGACCGCCTGCTCGACCTCGCTGGTGGCCGCCCACATGGCCTGCCAGAGCCTGCTGGGCGGGGAGTGCGACGTCGCGCTCGCGGGGGGCGTCTCGATCAGCGTGCCGCTGCGCACGGGCTACCTCTACCAGGAAGGGAGCGTGATGTCCCCCGACGGCCACTGCCGCGCCTTCGACGCCGGCGCGGCCGGCGCGGTCGAGGGCAACGGCTGCGGCGTGGTGGTCCTCAAGCGCCTGGCCGACGCTCTGGCCCACGGCGACCGCGTCTACGCCGTGATCCGCGGCTCGGCGGTGAACAACGACGGCGCGGCCAAGGTGGGCTTCACGGCCCCCAGCGTCGAGGGGCAGGCGGAGGTGATCTCCGAGAGCCTGATGATGGCCGGGGTCGACGCCGCCACGATCGGCTACGTCGAGGGGCACGGCAGCGGCACGCCGCTCGGCGATCCCATCGAGGTCGCGGCGCTCGTCCAGGCCTTCCGCGCCGCCGGCGCCGAGGGGGCGGGCTTCTGCGCCCTCGGCTCGGTCAAGACCGCCCTCGGCCACTGCAACACGGCGGCCGGCGTCGCCGGGCTGATCAAGACCAGCCTGGCGCTGGACCACCGCACCCTGCCGCCGAGCCTAAACTTCCACAGCCCCAACCCGCAGATGGACCTCGCGGGGAGCCCGTTCTACATTCCCACCGCGGCGGCTCCCTGGGAGAGCGCGGGGGAGCCGCGCCGGGCCGGGGTCAGCTCGTTCGGCCTGGGCGGGACGAACGCCCACCTGGTGCTCGAGGAGGCGCCCGCGAGAGAGCCCGGGGACCCGCCGTCGCGGCCGGCGCAGCTCCTGGTCCTCGCGGCCCGCACCGCCTCGGGGCTGGACGCCGCGGCGGCCCGTCTGGCCGACCGCCTGGAGGCGGATCTCGGCCTGGAGCTGGCGGACGCCGCCTGGACCCTGCAGGTGGGGCGCAAGGCGTTCGAGCACCGCCGGATCGCCGTGGCGCGCGACCGCGAGGGGGCCGTGGCCGCGCTGCGGGACCCGCGCGCCATCTCCGGCCGGCGCGAGGGGGCGGCGCGGCCGGTCGTCTTCCTGTTCCCCGGCCTGGGGGACCAGCGGGTGGACATGGCGCGCGACCTCTACGAGACGGAGGCCGTCTTCCGCGAGCAGGTCGACCTCTGTGCCGCCCGCCTCGTCCCCCGGCTGGGCGCCGATCTGCGCGAGGTCCTGTTCTCGCCGGGCGGGCGGGCGGAGACCGGCCGCGCCGCCGGTCCCGACCTGCGCGCCATGCTGCGCGGGGGAGCGCCGGGGGCGCCCGAGGAGACCCCGGCCGAGGCCCGCCTGCGCCGGACCGTCTTCGCCCAGCCCGCCTGCTTCGTCGTCGAGTACGCGCTCGCCCGGCTGCTGATGTCGTGGGGGATCGAGCCGCAGGCGATGATCGGCTACAGCCTCGGCGAGTACGTCGCCGCCTGCCTGGCCGGCGTCCTCTCGCTCGACGACGCGCTGGAGCTGGTCGCCCGGAGGGCGAAGCTGATCGAGGAGTTGCCGCAGGGGGCCATGCTCGCCATCCCCCTGGCGGAAGCCGAGGTGCGGCCGCTGCTGGGCGAGGGGCTCTCGCTCTCGGCCACCAACGGTCCGCACTTCTGCGTCGCCGGCGGTCCGGTCGAGGCTGTGGAGGCGCTCGACCGCAGCCTGGCCGAGAGGAGGGTGAGCTGCATCCGGCTGCGGACCACGCATGCCTTCCACTCCGCCATGATGGACCCGGCCGTGGACGCCTTTACGGCGATCGCGCGCGGCGTGGCCTCAAGCCCGCCGCAAATCCCCTATCTCTCCAACGTCACCGGCGCCTGGATCACGGCCGACGACCTCGCCGATCCCGCCTACTGGGCGCGGCACATGCGGAGCACCGTCCGCTTCGCGGAGGGGATCGGCGAGCTGCTCCAGGAGCCCGAGCGGGTCTTCCTGGAGGTCGGGCCGGGCGCCACCCTCGGCACGCTGGTCAAGCAGCACCCGGCCGCAGCGGCGAACCGGCTCGCCGTCCCCACCCTGCGCCGCGCCGGCGAGGGAGGATCGGACCTCGACCTCCTGCTGGAGTCCGTGGGCCGCCTGTGGATCGCCGGGGTCGAGGTCGACTGGGACGGCTTCCACGGCGGCGATCGCCGCCTGCGTGTCGCACTGCCGACCTATCCCTTCGAGCGCCAGCGGTACTGGATCGATCCGCCGGCGGCGACTGCGGCGATCACGGCGGCTCCGGCGGCCGCTCCCCGCGCCGAGGCGGACCTCGCGGACTGGTTCTGGGTGCCGTCCTGGAAGCAGGCGCCGCGGGTGGCGGCGCCTGCCGAGGCGGGGGAGCGCTGGCTGCTCTTCGTGGACGGCGGGGGCTTCGGCGAGCGGGTCGCCGCGCGCCTGCGGGGAGAAGGGCGCGAGGTCTTCACGGCCAAGATGGGGAGCGGCTTCGAGGATCTCGGCGAAGGGGCGTTCGCGATCGATCCCGCCCGGCGGCAGGACTACGACGCGCTGCTCCATCACGTCCCGGGCGCGGGCAGGATGCTCCACCTCTGGGGGCTCACCGGCAGCGAGCCCGGCTTCGCGGCGGCGCAGACGGCGGGGCTGGTCAGCCTGACGCTGCTGGCGCAGGCGGTCGCGGGCTCCGTCGGGAACCCGGGCGAGCCGATCCGGCTGGCTCTGGTGGCCGACGGCCTGCACGAGGTGATCGAGGGGGACCCGATCCATCCCGCCAAGTCGACGATCCTGGGTCCCCTGAAGGTGGTCCGTCAGGAGTTTCCGCGCCTCGTCTGCGGCAGCGTCGACGTGGCGCGTCCCGCGCCCGGCTCTCCCCAGGAGGAGCGGCTGATCGGCCAGCTCCTGGCCGAGATGTCCGGCCCGCCGGAGCCGGCGGTCGCCCTGCGCGGCCGGCAGCGTTGGGTGCGCGGCTTCGAGCCGGTGCGCCTCGCCCCCGAGACCGCCGCTTCCTCGCTCCTCGCCGAGGAGGGCGTCTACCTGATCGCCGGGGCCGCGCACGGTCCGGGGATGCGGATCGCCGGTCACCTGGTGCGCTCGCTGGGGGCGCGGGTCGGGCTGGTGATGCCGCCACAGTTCCCGGAGCGCGGAAGCTGGGAGACCTGGCGGGGCCTGCCGGGCGTGCCGCCGGGCCAGGACGTGATCGGCGACGCGGTCCTCCGCCTGCTCACCCTGGAGCGCGAGGTGGGGCTCGACCGGGTGCTGATCCTGCGTGAAGCGTCCGGAGACGCGGGAGATCCGGAGGGAATGCGCGCCGCGCTGGCGGCGACCGGCGCCCGCTTCGGCCCCGTCGGGGGGGTCTTCTTCACCGGCGGCTCCTTCGCCGGCGGGCTGATCCAGCTCAAGACCGCGGAGACCCTCCACGCCGCCCTCGATCCGGTGGCGCGGAGCGTCGAGGCGCTGCTCGCGGCGGTGGACGCGGAGCCGCGGCCGCCGGCCTTCGTGGCGCTGGGGTCCACCACGACGGCGATGACGGGCAGCCTCGGCCAGCTCGACGTCGCCGCCCAGGGGTCCTTCCTGGACGCCGTGGCCGCGCGCCGGGCGGCCGAGGGGAGGCCGTTCACCGTGGCCGCGCACTGGGACCCCTACCAGTGGGAGGCCTGGCTGGTGGCCGGGGTGGCCGGCGGCATGTCGGGCGTGACGGCCGAGGAGGTCGAGGCGAATCTCGCGGCCAGCCGCATCGCCGCCGAGCGGAGCGCCGCGGCCCTGCGGCGGCTGCTCGCGGCCCCGCTGCCGCGGGTGGTCGTGTCGAGCCGGGACCTCCCCGGGCTGATCGCCGAGACGGACAGCGTGACCGCCGACACCCTGCTCGCCCAGATGGCGCCGGCGCACCACGGCGAGAAGACGCAGCGCCCGGCGGGGCTCTCGACCGCCTTCGAGGCGCCGCGGGAGGAGCTCGAGGAGCGGCTCGCCGCGGTCTGGCAGGACCTCTTCGGCATCGCGCCGATCGGGCGCGACGACAGCTTCCTCGAGCTGGGCGGCCACTCGCTGCTGGCGATCCAGATGGTCACCCAGATCCGCTCCCTGTGTGAGGCCGATCTGCCGGTGACGGCGCTGTTCGAGGCGCCCACGATCGCCGAGCTGGCGAAGCTGATCCGCCGGGCGAAGGGCGAGGAGAGCCCCGAGGAGATCGAGGCCCTGCTGGCCCTGATCGAGGGGCTCTCCCCCGACGAGGCCGCCGCCAGGCTGGCCGAGATGGGAGCCGGCGGTTGAGCGTCGCCGAACGCCTCTCGGCGCTCACCCCGGAGCAGCGCGCCCTGTTCGAGGCGCTGCGCCGCCGGCAGCCGGCCGCGAGCCCCCTCCTGCCGCCGCCGGTCCGCCGGGCCACCGGTCCCACCGCCGCCGGCGACTGGCCGCTGTCGATCGACCAGGAACGGCTCTGGCGCATGCACCGGGAAAACCCGGGCCTGGTCTCCTGGAACGTCGACGCCGCCAGCCGCATGCGGGGCGAGGTCCAGGTGGCGGCGCTGACGGCGGCGCTGCGCGAGCTCATCCGCCGCCACGCCGCCTGGCGGTCGTGCTTCCCCCGGGTCGACGGTCGGCCTGTGCAGCGGGTCGCCGAGCCCGTCGAGGGTGCCGAGGTCGACTTCGCGGTGATCGACCTGACGGCCCTGCCCCTGGAGCGCCGCGAGGCCGAGGGGAGCCGCGCCCTGTTCGACCGCACGCGGGCGGTGTTCGATCTCGAACGGGGTCCGCTGGTGCGCGCCGCCCTCGTCCGCACGGCGAAGCGGGAGCATTTCTGCCTGCTCACCGTGCATCACATCGCGACCGACTGGATCACCTTCCAGATCGCCTTCCAGGAGCTGACGGCGCTCTACGAGGCCGCCCGCACCGGCGCCCCGAGCCCCTTGCCGGAGCCCGCGCTGCAGTTCCCGGACTATGCCGTCTGGGAGCGGGAATGGTGGAGCGGCGAGGCGCTGCGCGACTACGCCGAGTTCTGGCGGCGCGAGCTCGCCGGCTTCCCGCTCACGCTCGAGCTGCCCGGCGACCGTCCCCGCCCGCCCGTGCAGAGCCAGCGCGGCGGCATGATTCCCTTCACCTCCGGCCCCGAGCCGGCGCACCGGCTGCGCGCGCTCGCCCGCCGCGAGGGGGTGACGACGTTCATGGCCCTGCTCGCCGCCGTCGACGCCCTGCTCTTCCGGCTCACCGGCCGCGACAAGCTGGTCGTCGGCTCGAACAGCGCCAACCGGCCGCGGCCGGAGCTGGAGCCGGTGGTCGGTCTGTTCCTGACCCAGGTGCCGTTCGCCGTCGACTTGGCGGGCGATCCGACGTTTCGCGAGTTGCTCGCGCGGGTGAAGAAGTCCTCCCTCGCCACGTACACCCATCCGAACATGCCGTTCGACAAGCTGGTCGAGGTCCTGGAGGCGGCGCCCGATCCGGGACGCAATCCGGTGGTGCAGGTGCTCCTCCTCGTCCTCGCCGGGCAGAGCCACGGCGGCGGTGAAGAGGTCGATTCCGAGGCGGTGCCGCTGTTCGACGGCAACTCGCGCTGGGACCTGATGTTCGGCCTCTACGACTACGACGATCTGGGGTTCTCGGGGCCGGTCGAGTTCAACGCCGACATCCTCGACCGCTCGACCGTCGCGCACTGGCTCGGCCTGTTCCGCCGCATCCTCGAAAGGGTAGTGGCCGATCCGGACGTGCGGTTGTCGCAGCTTCCCGAGCTCGCGGAGGCCGCGTGAGCGTCGCGGACCGGCTCACGGCTCTCGCGCCCGAGCAGCGGGCGCTCTTCGAGGCGCTGCGGCAGAAGCGGCGCCAGGCCGCGCACATCCTGAAGCCGCCGCCGGTTCCGCGGGTGACCGGCCCCACCGCCGAGGGGGACTGGCCGCTGTCGTTCGACCAGGAGCGCTACTGGTTCATGGAGCAGCTCTTCCCCGACGGCGCGGGATTGAACATCACAGCGGCCACCCGCATGCGCGGGCCGCTCTCGCCCGCGACGCTGGCCGCGGGGATCACGGAGATCGTGCGGCGCCACGCCGCCTGGCGCACCGTCTTTCCCGCTGTCGACGGCCGGCCCGTGCAGCGGGTCCGGGCCCCGTATCCCCAGCCGCTGCGGGTGATCGACCTGACCGGCCTGCCGGCGGCGCGGCGCGAGCCGGAGGCCGGCCGCCTGATCGGTGAGGACTCGGCGGCGCCGTTCGACCTCGAGCGCGGTCCGCTGGTGCGCGCGAGCCTGCTGCGCCTGGACGGGGGGGAGCACATCTGCCTGCTCACCGTCCACCACCTGGTGACCGACTGGATCTCCTTCCAGATCGTCTGGGCGGAGCTCGCGGCGCTCCACCCGGTGCTCGCCGCCGGCGGCCGGCCGGCGCTGCCGGAGCCGCCGGTGCAATACCCTGATTTCGCGCTCTGGCAGCGCGGTTGGCTCCAGGGGGAGGTCCTCGACGAGCTGACCTCCTGGTGGCGCGAGCGGCTGGCAGGATTCCCGGTGGACCTCGACCTGCCCACCGACCGGCCGCGTCCGGCGGAGTTGCGCATGCGCGGCGGCAGGCTTGCATTCACCGCCGAGGGCGAGCTGACGTCCGGCCTGCGCGGCCTCGCCCGCCAGGAGGGGGCCACCCTCTTCATGCTCGTCCTGGCGCTGACCGCCGCCGTGCTCCACCGCGATTCCGCCCAGGAGCGCCTGGTCCTCGGCGCCAACAACGCCAACCGCAACCGTCCCGAGATCGAGCCGGTGGTCGGCTGCTTCCTCACCCAGGTGCCGTTTCCCGTCGACCTCGGCGGCGATCCGACCTTCCGCGAGCTGCTGGCGCGCGTCCGCCAGTCGGCGCTCGGCTCCTACCGCCATCAGGACCTGCCGTTCGGCCAGCTCATCCAGGCGATCCGGCTGGAGCGCGACCCCAGTCGCCAGCCGCTGATCCAGACGCTCGTCCAGGTGCTCGACGCCCAGTACTCCGCGGCCGGCCACGGCTTCGGCGCCGGCTCCGAGGCGATCAGCGCCTGGGACGGCCGGGCGCGCTACGACCTCATGCTGACGTTTTTCGACTACCCCGACCGCCTGGTGGGCGCGCTCGAGTACGACGCCGACCTCTTCGACGCCGCGACCACCGCCCGCCGCATCGAGCGTTTCCTGCTCCAGGCCGCGGCGGCGGTGGCCGATCCGGACCTCCCCCTGTCGGCTCTGCCGGTCCTCTCCCCGGCGGCCCGCCACCAGCTCGCGGTCGAGTGGAACGACACCGCCACCGGCGCCGCCGCGGCGACGATCCACGGCCTCTTCGCCGAGCAGGCCGCGCGCACGCCGGGCGCCGTCGCCGTGGTTTGCGGAGACGAGGAGATCACCTATGGCGGGCTCGCCCGCCGCGCCCGCCGGGTGGCCGGCCGGCTGCTCCGGCTGGGAGTGGCGCCCGAGTCGCGGATCGCCGTCGTGGCCGAGCGTTCCCCCGCCCTGATCGCCGCGCTCCTCGGCATCCTCCAGGCCGGCTGCGCCTATCTCCCCCTCGATCCCGAGCTGCCCGATGAGCGGCGGAGATTCCTGCTCGCCGACGCCGGGGCCACCCTCTTCGATCCGAATGGCGAGGGTGACGAGGAGTGTGACGAGGCGCAGGTGCCGCCCGAGGTCTCCGCCAACCAGTTGGCCTACGTGATGTACACCTCGGGATCGACCGGTACGCCCAAGGGGGTGGCTGTGACCCACGGCAACGTGATCCGCCTGGTGCGCGGTGCCCGCTGGGCCGACCTCGGGCCGGGAGAGACCTTCCTGCAGCTCGGCAACCTCGCCTTCGACGCCTCGACGCTGGAGATCTGGGCGCCGCTGCTCAACGGCGGCCGCCTCGCGCTCTTCCCCGGCCGCCGCCCCGGGCTCGACGAGCTGGGCGAGGCGATCGCCCGTCACGGGGTGACGACGCTCTGGCTGACCGCCGGCCTCTTCCACCAGATGGCCGGCGAGCGGTTGGCGGCGTTGCGCCCCCTGCGCCAGCTCCTGGCCGGCGGCGACGTGCTGTCTCCCGCGCACGTGCGCCGGGTCCTCGCCGCCCTGCCGGGGCGCACGATCGTCAACGGCTACGGCCCGACCGAGAACACCACGTTCACCACCTGCTTTCCGATGCGGGATGCCACCGGCTGGGACGCCACGGTGCCGATCGGCCGTCCGGTCCAGGGGACGCGGGTCCACGTGCTCGACACCGCCTTGCAGCCGGTGCCGGTGGGCCTCTGGGGGGAGATGTTCGCCGGCGGCGAAGGCGTCGCCCGGGGCTATCTGGGCCGCCCGGCGCTCACCGCCGAACGCTTCGTTCCCGATCCTTTCGCGGCCGGTCCGGGGGAACGGCTCTACCGCACCGGGGATCTCGTCCGCTGGCGGCCGGACGGTCTGTTGGAGTTTCTCGGCCGCACCGACCTGCAGGTGAAGGTGCGCGGCTTCCGCATCGAGCCGGGGGAGGTCGAGGCGGCTCTGCTCGCGCACCCTGCGGTGCGGGACACGGTGGTCGTGGCGCGCGCCGGGGCGGGCGGGGACCACCAGCTCGTGGCCTACGTGGTCGGGACCGAAGGTCCGGCGCCGCCGGTCGCGGATCTCCGCGCCTTCCTCCAGGCCCGCCTGCCGGAGCCCTTGGTCCCCTCGATCTTCGTGCGGCTGACGGCGCTGCCGCTCAATGCCAACGGCAAGGTGGACCGCAGGGCCCTGCCCGCTCCGCAAGGGGTGCGCGAGGAGCTCGCCGGCGGGGTCCCACCCCGCAACGCCCGCGAGGAGCGGCTGGTCAGGATCTGGGGCGAGGTGCTCGGCCTCGCGCGGGTGGGGATCCACGACAACTTTTTCCAGCTCGGCGGCGATTCGATCCTGAGCATTCAGGTGGTGGCGCGGGCCCGCCGGGAGGGACTGCTCATCACCCCCCGGCAGCTCTTCGAGAGCCAGACGATCGCCGGGCTCGCCGCCGTGGCCGGCGAGAGCCTGGAGACGGCTCCGGCAGCCGATCAGGGGGAGGTCGCGGGGGAGGCGCCGCTGACGCCGATCCAGCACCGCTTCTTCGCCGAGGAGCGGCGGGAGCCCTGGCGCTTCAACCAGGCGGTGCTGCTCGAATCCCGCGTGCCGCTGGCGCCGCCGCTGCTGGCAGCGGCCCTGGCGAGGCTGGCCGGGCATCACGATGCCCTGCGGCTGCGCTTCCCGCGGAGCGGGGAGGGGTGGCGGCAGGTCCATGCTCCGGTCGCGGCGGTGCCGCTCGTCGAGATCGACCTCACGGCGGTGTCCGCGGGAGAGGCGCTCGCGACGGCCGCTGAGCAACTCCAGTCGGGACTGGACCTCGCCCGGGGCCCCCTGTTCACCGCCGCGCTCTTCCGGCTGGGAGGCGGGGAGGGGGACAGGCTGCTCCTCACCGCCCACCACCTGGTGGTCGACGGCGTCTCCTGGCGCGTGCTGCTGGAGGATCTGACCGCCTCCTACCGGGGGCTCGAGCTGCCGGCGAAGACCACCTCGTGGAAGCGCTGGGCGGAGTTGCTGGCCGGGCACGCCCGCTCGCCCGCGCTGGCGGCGGAGCTCCCGTACTGGCTGGCGCTACCCCCGGAGGTCCCGCCGCTGCCACGCGATCTCGCGGGGGCCGCCGCCCGGGCGAGCGTGTCGGTCGGCTTGAGTCCCGAGGAGACGCGGGCGCTCCTCCAGGAGGTGCCGGAGGTCTATCGCACGCAGGTCAACGACCTGCTGCTGGCGGCGCTCGCCCGCGCCTTCGCCGCCTGGACGGGCGAGGGCACGCTGCGGGTCGCTCTCGAAGGTCACGGGCGCGAGGAGATCTTCCCCGGCGTCGACCTCTCGCGCACGGTCGGCTGGTTCACCACCCTCTTCCCCGTGGCGCTCACCCTGCCGCCGGGGGGCGGACCCCGGGAGGCGATCCTGGCGGTCAAGGAGACCCTGGGGGCGGTGCCCGGCCGGGGCTTAGGCTATGGCTTGCTGCGCTACCTCGCCGGCCCCGAGCCGGGCGAGCGCCTGGCCGCTCTCCCGACGCCGCAGGTCTCCTTCAACTACCTGGGCCGGTTCGATCCGGCGGTGGAAGGCGGGCCTTTCCGCTTCGCTCCCGAGCCGGTCCGTGGGACCGAGGGGGAGGCGGTCTCCGGCAGCCCCCTCTTCGCCGTCGATGCCCTGGTGCTGGGCGACCGCCTGCGCGTCAACTGGAGCTACGATCCAGGGCTCCATCTCCCGGCCACGGCCGAGCGGCTGGCGCGCGGCTTCAGCGCCGAGATCTCGGCGCTGGTCGAGCACTGCCTGTCGCCCGGGGCGGGCGGCGTCACCCCTTCCGATGTCCCGCTCGCCGGCCTCGGCCAGGAGGAGCTCGACCGCCTGCTGGGCACGGCTCCCGAGACCATTCGCGGCGTCGAGGATCTCTACCCTCTGGCCCCCATGCAGGAGGGGATGCTGTTCCACAGCCTCTACTCGGGCGAGGGCGCGGATCTCTATTTCGAGCAGCTCACCGCCGAGCTCGCGGGGTCGTTCGACGAGCCCGCCTTCGCCGCCGCCTGGCAGCGGGTGGTCGAGCGCCATTCTGCGCTGCGCACCGGCTTTGTCCTGCGCGATGGCGAGCGGCCGCTGCAACTCGTCCGCCGCGAGGTGGAGGTTCCCTGGTCGTCCGCCGACTGGCGGGGCCTGCCACCCGCGGACCTCGACGCGCGCTGGCGCCTCCTCCTCGCCGCCGACCGCTCCCGCGGCTTCGACCTCGCGCGCCCGCCGCTCCTGCGCCTGACGCTGGTGCGCACGGGGGAAGAGGAGCGCCGGCTGGTCTGGAGCGTCCACCACATCCTCTTCGACGGCTGGTGCTTCTCGCTCCTGCTGAGCGAGGTCTTCGCGCTGTACGACGCGGCGGTCTCCGGCCGCGAGGCGTTCCTGCCGCCGCCGCGCCCCTATCGCGACTACATCGCCTGGCTCAGCCGGCGCGACGCGGAGGAGGCCGCGCGCTACTGGCGACAACGACTTCACGGCTTCACCGTCCCCACGCCGCTGCCGTTCGATCGCGCCGAGTCCCTGAACCGGACGCTCGGCGGCCGCCCGGAGGACTATTTCGAGCGGACCCTCCTCTTGCCGGCATCGTGGACGGTCGAGCTGGAGGCGCTCGCGCAACGCTTGCGGGTGACGCTCAACGTCCTGGTCCAGGGGGCCTGGGCGCTCCTCCTCTCCCGCTACGCGGACCTCCCCGAGGTCCTCTTCGGCGCGGTGGTGTCCGGCCGTCCCGCCGAGCTCCCCGGCGTCGAGACGATGGTCGGCCTGTTCATCAACGCCGTGCCGGTGCGGGTCGAGGTGCCGGAGGCGGAGGCCCTGTCCGCCTGGCTGCCGCGGCTCCAGGAGGATCAGTTCGAGCTGCGCCAGCACGAATGGACCCCGCTGGCCGAGATCCAGAAGCTCGTCGAGCTGCCGGCGGGCGAGCCGCTGTTCGCGAGCCTTCTCGTGTTCGAGAACTATCCCTTCGATCCCTCCCTCGCGGACCGGATGGGAGGGCTGCGGGTCGGGAGCGTCGCCCTCGCCGAGCGCACCAACTATCCGCTCACCCTGACCGTCGTGGCGCGCGGTGCCCTCTCGCTCCGTCTGACCGCTGACCGCCGCTTCGAGCCCGCCACGGTCGAGCGCCTGCTGGCCCACCTGGAGGGTCTCCTGGTGGATTTCGCCGCCGACCCCGAGCGGCCTGCGGCTCGCCGGCGGTTGCTCAACGCGGCCGAGCGCCATCAGTTGACGGTCGAGTGGAACGACACCGGGACCGTCTGCCCGGCCGTGGCGACCGTCCACGGCCTCTTCGCCGCTCAAGCCGCGCGCACGCCCGACGCGGTGGCCGTCATCGGCGATGGCGAGGAGTTGACCTACGCCGAGCTCGCCCGCCGCGCCCGCCGGGTGGCCGGCCGACTGCTCCGCCTGGGGATGGCTCCCGAGTCGCGGATCGCCGTGATGGCCGAACGGTCCCCAGCCCTGATCGCCAAGCTGCTGGGCATCCTCCAGGCCGGCTGCGCCTACGTCCCCGTCGATCCGGATCTGCCCGAGGAGCGGCAGAGCTTCCTGCTCTCGGACGCCGGAGCCACCCGCGTCGACCTGGACGGAGAGGGTGAGGAGCCGCCGGCCCTGCCCGAGATCGTCCCCGGCCAGCTCGCGTATGTGATCTATACCTCGGGCTCGACCGGCACGCCGAAGGGGGTGACGGTGACCCACGGCAACGTCGTGCGCCTGGTGATGGGCGCCGACTACGCCGGGCTCGGGCCCCCGGAGACCCTGCTGCAGCTCGTCAACGTCGCCTTCGACGTTTCCACGTTCGAGATCTGGGGGCCGCTGCTCAACGGCGGGCGCCTGGCGGTCTTCCCCGGCCGCCGCCCCGCGCTCGACGAGCTGGCCGCGGCGATCGTCCGCCACGGGGTAACCACGCTCTGGCTGACCTCGGGCCTCTTTCATCAGATGGTCCACGAGCGGCCGGAGGCGCTGCGCCCGCTGCGCAGGCTCCTGGCCGGCGGCGACGTGCTGTCGCCCGCGCACGTGCGCCGGGCCCTCGAGGCTCTGCCCGGCTGTACGCTGATCAACGGCTACGGCCCGACGGAGAACACGACCTTCACCACCTGCCACCCGATGACCGCCGCCGACCTGGTGGACGGCCGGCTGGAGACCACGGTTCCGATCGGGCGGCCGATCCGCGGGACGCGGGTCTACGTGCTCGACGCCGCGCTGCGGCCGGCTCCGGTGGGGGCCTGGGGGGAGCTCTTCGCGGGGGGCGACGGGGTGGCCCGCGGCTATCTCGGCCGGCCGGCCTTGACCGCCGAGCGCTTCGTCCCCGATCCGTTCGGAGGGGATCCCGGCGGCCGGCTCTACCGGACGGGGGACCTCGTCCGCTGGCGGTCCGACGGGGTGCTGGAGTTCCACGGGCGCCGCGACGGCCAGGTCAAGATCCGCGGCTTCCGCGTGGAGCTGGGGGAGATCGAGGCGGCGCTCGCGCGCCACCCGCGGGTTCGCGAGGCCGTGGTCGTGCCCTGGGAGACGGAGGGGGATCGGCGGCTGGTCGCCTACGTCGTCCCTCGGCCGGAGAGGCCGGTGGCGGCGGAGCTCCGCCGCCACCTCGGGGCCTCGCTGCCGGAGCCGATGGTCCCCGCGCTCTACGTGTTCCTGGACCGCCTGCCGTTGACCCCGAGCGGCAAGGTGGACCGGCGGGCGCTGCCCGCTCCGGACCCGGCCGACCGCCAGGCGCGGGAGTACCTGGCCCCAGCCACCCCGATCGAGGAGAACCTGGCCGCGGCCTGCGCGGAGTTGCTGGGGCTCGAGCGGGTGGGCATGCGCGACAATTTCTTCGACCTGGGAGGGCACTCGCTGCTCGCCACCCAGTTGGTGACCCGCCTGCGAGACCGGTACGGCCTCGACGTTTCTCTCCAGACGGTGTTCGACGCCTCCGACCTGCTCGACCTGGCGGACCGCATCGTCGGCCAGTTCCTCACCGAGGCGGGCGATCTCTCCATGGAGGATCTGCAGGGGCTGCTCGCCGGAGAGCCCTGGCCGGGAGAGGGAGCCTCATGAGTCTCGCTGACAACCTCACGGGCCGGATTTCCGCCCTCGCTCCCGAGCAGCGGGCCCTGTTCGAGAAGCTGCGGGACACGCAGCGCCGTGCCGCGCGGGCTCCATCCGGGCCGCCGCCGATCCGGCGGGTGAGCGGGCCCCGGGGCGAGGGGGACTGGCCGCTGTCGCTCGACCAGGAGCGCTTCTGGTTCGTCGAACAACTCTACCCGGGACGGGCGGGTCTCAACATCGCCGCCGCCACCCGCATGCGCGGCCGGCTCTCGATTCCGTTCGTGGCCGCAGCGCTCGACGAGATCGCCCGCCGCCACGCCGCTTGGCGCACTACCTTCCCGGTCCTCGGCGGCTCGCCGGTGCAGCGGGTGGCGGCCTTCGGCCGCCAGCGGCTCGCGCTGATCGACCTCTCGGCGCTGCCGGCGGACCGGCGCGAGGCCGAGGCGGCGCGCCGGGTCGGCGCCGATTCGGCCACCCCCTTCGACCTGGAGGCGGGGCCGCTCGTCCGCTCGGCCCTGCTCCGCCTGGGCGCGGAGGACCACGTCTGCCTGCTGACCATCCACCATCTGGTGACCGACTTCCTCTCCTTCCAGATCGTCTGGGCCGAGCTGGCCGCGCTCTACGACGCGCTGGCGGCGGCCCGCCCGGCCGCGCTGCCGGAGCCGCCCGTCCAGTACCCGGACTTCGCGGTCTGGCAGCGTGAATGGCTCCAGGGGGAGGTGCTGGAGGACCTGGCCGGCTGGTGGCGCGAGCGGCTGGAAGGCTTCCCGCTGGCGCTGGACCTGCCGGCCGACCGGCCACGGCCGGCCGTGGCGCGCCTGCGCGGCGACCAGCGGCCCGCGCGGGTGCCGCGCGAGCTGTCAGCGGCGTTGCGCGCTCTCGCCCGGGGCGAGGGGGCCACCCTCTTCATGGCCGTGCTCGCCGCCGCCGCCGCGCTGCTCTGCCGCGACTCGGGCCAGGAACGGATGATCCTGGGGGCCAACAACGCCAACCGCAACCAGCCCGAGATCGAGGCGGTGCTCGGCTGCTTCCTCACCCAGGTGCCGTTCCCGATCGACCTGACGGGAGACCCGCCCTTCCGCGAGCTGCTGGCGCGCGTCCGGCAGTCGGCGCTCGGCGCCTACGCCCACCAGGACCTGCCGTTCGGCAAGCTGGTCGAGGCGGTGCAGCCGGAGCGCGACGCCGGCCGCCAGCCGCTGGTCCAGGCGCTGGTCCAGGTGCTCGACGGCCAGGCCGCGGGCGCCTCGCTCGCCGGCGTCACCTTCGAGGCGCTCGACGCCTACGACGGCAACGCCCGCTATGACCTCATGCTGACGCTGTTCGACCTCCCCGAGGGGCTCGCCGGCAATCTGGAGTTCGATACCGACCTGTTCGAAGGCGTCACGATCGAGCGCCTGCTCGGCCGCCTGCGGAACCTGCTCGAAGCCGTGGTCGCCGCGCCTGGCCTGCGGCTCGATGCGATCCCGCTGCTGACCGCCGCCGAGCGCGACCATCTCCTGCGCGCGGAGAGCGCCCCGGCGGCCGACTCCGGCGCTGTGGCGGGGCGCTGCGTGCAGGAGCTGATCGCCGAGCGGGCGCGTCTCCGGCCCAATGCCCTGGCGGTCGTCTGCGGCGGGGAGCGGTTGACCCGCCGCCAGCTCGACCGGCGCGCCGCGGCCCTGGCGCGCCGGCTGCGGCGCCTGGGCGTCGGCCCCGAGATGCCGGTCGCCCTCTACGCCGAGCGCTCGGCCGGGATGATCGCCGGCCTGCTCGGCATCCTCAGGGCCGGCGGCATCTACGTCCCTCTCGAGCCGGAGGACTCGGCGGCGCGGCTGGCGTTCGTCCTCGCGGACTCCGGCGCGGCGGCGCTGGTGACGCAGGCGTCGCTCGGCGGGAGCCTGCCGGCGGACCTGGACGTTCCCCGCGTGCTGCTGGACGATCTGGACGACTTGGACGGCGAGCCGGACGAGCCCGGATCTCTCCCGGCCGTCCTGCCGGACAACCTGGCGTACGCGATTTACACCTCGGGCTCAACGGGCAGGCCCAAGGGCGTGGCCGTGACCCACGCCGCCGTGGCCGGGCACGCCCTCGCCTGCATCCGGGTTCATGGGATCGGGGAGGAGGACCGGGTGCTCCAGCTCAACTCCGCCAGCTTCGATCCCGCTATCGAGCAGGCCCTCTGCGCCCTGATCTCCGGCGCCACCCTGGTCGTGCGCGGGCCCGAGCTGTGGGCGCCGCGCGAGCTGGCGTCGCGGATCGCCGCGCTGGAGCTGACGGTCGTCGACCTGCCCACCGCCTACTGGGCGCTCTGGGCTGCCGAAGCGGAGGCCGGCCGGTCCGAGCCGCCGCCGCGGCTCCGCAGAGTGATCGCCGGCGGCGAGGAGATGCGCGCCGGGAGCGTCCGCCGGTGGAGCCGCGCGCCGCTCTCACGCGTGCCGCTGCTCAACGCCTACGGCCCGACCGAGGCGGTGATCTCCGCCACCCTGCACGCGGTGCGGCCGGGCGACGGCGAGACGGGAACGGTGCCCATCGGCCGGCCGCTGCCCGGTCGCGTCGCCCGGGTGCTCGGCCGGTGGGGCAGCCGCCAGCCGTTCGGCGTGCCCGGCGAGCTCTGCCTGGGCGGCCTGCTCGCCCGCGGCTATCTGGGCCGGCCCGACCTCACCGCCGAGCGGTTCGTCCCCGATCCGTTCGGCGCCGAGCCCGGCGCCCGCCTCTACCGCACCGGCGACCTGGCGCGGCGACGGCCGGACGGCGACCTGGAGTTCCTCGGTCGCGTCGATGATCAGGTCAAGGTCCGCGGCTTTCGCGTCGAGCCGGGGGAGGTCGAGGCGACGCTGCGGAGCCTTCCGGAGGTCGCCCAGGCCGTGGTCCTCGCGCGGGCGGCTGCCGACGGCGGCAGGAGCCTCGTCGCCTATTGCGTGCCGGCCGGTGCCGCCGAGTCTTGCGCGGCGCCCGGCCTGCGCGAGCGGCTGACCGCGCGCCTGCCCGTCTACATGGTGCCAGCGGCCTTCGTGGTTCTGCCCGAGCTGCCGGTCGGCGCCTCCGGCAAGGTGGACCGCGGGCGCCTGCCGGCGCCCGAGCTCTCCTCCGGCGATGCGGGGGAAGCGCCCCGCACGGCGGCCGAGGAGATCGTGGCGGGCGTCTGGCGCGAGCTCCTGGACCTGCCCGCGGTCTCCCGCTCCGCCAACTTCTTCGACCTCGGTGGCCACTCGCTGCTCGCCACCCAGGCCGTGAGCCGCCTGCGCGCCGCGACCGGCGCCGAGTTGGCCCTGCGCGAGATGTTCCAGGCCCCGACCGTGGCGGCGCTGGCGGCGGTCGTCGAGGCGTCGCTCTCGGCGGGCATCGCCGCCGCACCGCCGCCGCTCCGGCCGGTGCCCCACGATCGCGACCTGCCGCTCTCCTTCGCCCAGGAGCGCCTCTGGTTTCTGGACCGGCTGGCGCCAGGCAACGCCGGCTATCACATCCCGCTCGCGCTCGCCGCGCACGGCGAGCTCTCCCTGCCGGCGATGGAGGCGGCGCTCGGCGCCATGGTGCGCCGCCACGAGGCGCTGCGCACCACCTACGAGGCGCGCGGCGACCGGCCGGTCCAGCGGATCGCGCCGCCCGGCTCCTGGACGCTGCCGCTGATCGACCTCGCGGGGCTGCCGGAGGCGCCCCGGCGCGCCGAGGCGCGGCTCCTGGCCGACGGGGAGATGGCGCGGCCGTTCGACCTCGAGCGCGATCCCGTGCTGCGCGCCAGCGCTGTCCGCCTGGGACCTCGCGAGCACGCGCTGCTGCTGGTCGTCCACCACATCGCGGCCGACGGCTGGTCGCTCGGCGTGATGGTGGAGGAGATCGTCGCCCTGTATCCGGCGGCGGGATCTTCGAGATCATTGGGATCGGGGGCGCTCGCGGACCTCCCGGTCCAGTACGCGGATTTCGCCGTCTGGCAGCGCGGATGGCTCTCCGGCGAGGTGCTGGAGCGCCAGCTCGCCTACTGGCGGGAGCGGCTCGCGGGGGCGCCGGTCCTCGACCTGCCGACCGACCGGCCGCGGCCGCCGGCGCAGAGCTTCCATGGCGCCACCCGGATGCATGCGGTGGGGCCGGCGGCCACCCGTGCCCTGGAGGCCCTGGCGCGGCGGCAGGACGCCACCCTGTTCATGGTGCTGCTCGCCGCGATGCAGACCCTGCTCGGCCGCTACGCCGGCCAGGAGGACGTGGTGCTCGGCTCGCCGATCGCCAACCGCACCCGCGCCGAGATCGAGCCGCTGGTCGGCTTCTTCGTCAACAGCCTGGCCCTGCGCGGCGATCTGTCGGGGGACCCCGCTTTCACCTCTCTGGTGGCCCGCGCCCGGCGCTCAGCCCTGGAAGCCTACTCGCACCAGGACCTCCCCTTCGAGCGGCTGGTGGAGGAGCTGCGGCCCGAGCGGCGGCTGTCGCAAAACCCCATCTTCCAGGTCATGTTCGCGGTCCAGAACACCCCCCTGCGCGCCATCGACCTGCCCGGCCTCACCTTCGCGCCGGTCGAGTTCGGTTTCCCGGCCACCCGCTTCGACCTGGAGGTCTTCTTCACCGAGACGGCGGGCGGGCTCGCGGTCCAGCTCACCTATGCCACGGACCTCTTCGACGCCACGACGATCGCGCGCCTGGAGGGCCATCTGGACGCGCTGCTCGCGGCGGTGGTCGCCGATCCGTCGCGGCGTCTGTCGGAGCTGCCGCTGCTGCCGGAGCCCGAGCGCCACCAGCTCGTGTTCGAGTGGAGCGACACGGCGGCGGCGATTCCCCGGGACGACGTGGCCGCCCTGTTCGCGGAGCAGGCGCGGCTGCGCCCGGACGCCGTGGCCGTTTCCTCCGGGGAGGGGGAGCTCACCTACGCCGAGCTCGACCGCCGCTCCTCGCGGCTGGCGCGCCGGCTCGCCGCGGCCGGCGTCGGCCCGGAGGTCCGTGTGGCGCTCCTCGCACAGCGCTCGCCGGCGATGATCGTGGGTCTGCTCGCCATCCTCAAGGCCGGCGGCGCCTACGTCCCGCTCGACCCGGCGTACCCGGCCGAGCGGCTGGCCTGGATGCTCGCCGACTCCGGCTCGCGCCTGCTCCTCGGCCAGCCGGAGCTGCTCGCCGAGTTGCCGGCGGAGGTGGACGGCACGGCCGTCGTCGAGCTGACGGCCGACCCCGCCGGTCCGGCGGGGCCGGAGCCCGCCGGACCGCTGCCGGGCGGCCTCGCCTACGTGATGTACACCTCCGGCTCCACCGGCCGCCCCAAGGGGGTGGGCGTCACCCACCGCAACGTCGTGCGGCTGGTGCGGGAGAGCGGCTTCGCCGATCTCGGCTCGGATCAAGTTTTCCTCCAGCTCGCGCCGATCTCCTTCGACGCCTCGACCATGGAGCTGTGGGCGCCGCTGCTCAACGGCGGGCGGATCGCCGTCTTCCCGCCGCGCCGGCCGTCGCTGGAGGAGCTGGGAGAGGCGATCGCGCGCTTCGGCGTCACCTCGCTGTGGCTGACGGCGGGCCTCTTCCACCAGATGGTGGACGGCCGCCTCGAAGCCCTGCGGCCGCTACGCCAGCTCCTGGCCGGCGGCGACGTGCTCTCGCCGCCGCACGTTCGGCGGGCGCTGGGCGGCCTGCCGGGTCTCACGCTGATCAACGGCTACGGCCCCACCGAGGGGACGACCTTCACCTGCTGCTTCCCGATGACCGGGCCGGAGCAGGTGGGATCGACCGTGCTGCTCGGGCGGCCGATCGGCAACACCCGGGTCCACGTCGTCGACGCGGGCCTGCGGCCGGTGCCCACCGGTGTCTGGGGAGAGCTCTGCATCGGGGGAGAGGGGCTCTCCCGCGGTTATCTCGGCCGCCCGGACCTGACCGCCGAGCGCTTCGTGCCCGATCCGTTCGCCGGTGGCGGCAAGCGGCTCTACCGGACGGGGGACGTCGTCCGCTTCCGGCCCGGCGGCCGGATCGAGTTCCTCGGCCGGCGCGACGGCCAGGTGAAGCTGCGCGGCTTCCGCGTCGAGCTGGGCGAGATCGAGAGCGCGCTCGCCCGCCACCCGGCGGTGCGCGCGGCGGCGGTGGCCCTGCGCGACGACGGCGGGCCGGCCGGACGCCGGCTGGTCGCCTACGTGGTGCCGCGTCAGGTGGCGGCCGCCGCGCCCGGCGACGGCGAGGGCCTCCAGCACGTTGAGCAGTGGCGCGAGCTGTACGATCAGACCTATGCCCAGGGACCGGGTCCCGAGGCGCCGGGGGACGCCGCCTTCAACTTTCAAGGATGGAACAGCAGCTACACCGGCGGGCCGATCCCGGTCGGGGAGATGCGCGAGTGGCTGGACGGCACCGTCGGGCGCCTGCTCGCCCTGCCGCACCGCCGCGTGCTGGAGGTGGGCTGCGGCACCGGTCTGCTGCTGTTCCGCGTCGCGCCCGAGGCGGAGCGCTACCGCGGCACCGACTTCTCGGCCGTGGCGCTGGCCCAGGTCCACTCCGAGCTCGACCGGCACGGCCTGCCGGGGGTGGAGCTGGCCCAGGGGCTGGCCGACGACTGGACGGGCGTCCGGCCGGGCGAGTTCGACCTCGTGGTCCTCAACTCGGTCGTGCAGTACTTCCCCGGCGTCGACTACCTGGTGAGGGTGTTGGAAGGGGCGGTGGCCACTGTGGCTCCCGGGGGCTCCGTCTTCGTGGGGGACGTGCGCAGCCTGCCGCTGCTGGAAGCCTTCCACGCCTCGGTGGAGCTCCACCGCGCGTCGGGCTCTCTGCCGGCGGCCGAGCTGGCGCGGCGGGTGGGGCGCCACGTCGCGGACGAGGAGGAGCTGGTCGTCGATCCCAATCTGTTTCTGGCCCTGGCCCGGCGGCTGCCGGCGGTGCGCCGCGTCCAGGTGCTGCTGAAGCGGGGAGGCCACGCCAACGAGCTGACCCGTTTCCGCTACGACGTGGTGCTTCACGTCGGGACGAGCGAGATCGGGCAAGGCGAGGAGGGTCTCCGCCGCTCCGTCTGGGAATCCTTCAGCGCCCTGGAGCGGCTCCTGGAGGAGCGGCCCGCCGCCCTGGCGGTCTCCGGGATTCCCAACGCCCGCCTCGCCGGGGAGGCCGCGGCCCTCGACCTGCTCGGCGGTCGCGGGATGGAGACCGTCGACGAGCTGCGCGGGGAAATCGAGCGGCGGGCTCGTAGTGGCGCGGCCGTGGACCCGGAGGCTCTCTGGGCCCTGGCGGATCGCCTGGGCTACGACGGCGACCTGACCTGGTCGCCCGGCGGCGGTGTGGACGGCCGCTTCGACGCCATCCTGCGGCGGCGCGGGGCGAGGGTTCCGGCCGGCATCGTCCCCGCGTCGGTCGCGATCGAGGATCTCCCCTGGAGCGCCTGGGCCAACGACCCGCTGCGCGCTGACCAGGAGCGGCGGCTGGTCCCGGACCTGCGGCGCTTCCTGGCAGCGGAGATGCCGGAGCCCATGGTGCCGTCCGCCTTCGTGCTGCTCGACGCGCTGCCGCTCACCGCCAACGGCAAGGTCGACCGGGGGTCGCTCCCGGCGCCCGGTCGTGCCGCCGAGCCCGAGGAGGAGTTCGTCCCTCCGGCCACGCCGCTCGAGGAACTGGTCGCCCAGGTCGCGGCCGAGGTGCTGGGGCTCGACCGGGCCGGCATGCGGGACAACTTCTTCGACCTCGGTGGCCATTCGCTGCTGGCCACCCAGCTCGTCTCGCGCCTGGTCCAGGGGCACGGTGTCCCGGTGACGCTGCAGATGGTGTTCGACACCGGCGACTTGGGCGAGCTCGCCGACCGCGTCGTCGAGGCGGAGCTCGCGAGCGCCGACGCCGGGCTCCTCGGCGAGGCCCTGCTCGAGATGGATGTGGAGGGTATCCGTTGAGCGTCGTCGACCGGATCTCCGCCCTCACTCCCGAGCAACGGGCTCTCTTCGAGAAGCTGCGGGAAAGGCAGCGCAAGGCCGCCCACACCCATCAGCCGCCGCCCGTCTCCCGGGTGAGCGGCCCGGCGGGCGAGGGGGACTGGCCCCTCTCATTCGACCAGGAGCGCTACTGGTTCATGGAGCAGCTCCAGCCGAGCGGGGCGGGGCTCAACATCGCGGCGGCGACCCGCATGCGCGGCCCCCTCGAGGTTCCGGCAGTGGTGGCGGCGCTCGACGAGATCGTCCGCCGCCACGCCGCCTGGCGCACCACCTTCCCCCTGACCGGCGGCGGCCCCGTGCAGCGGGTGGCCGCGGCGGGGCGGCAGCGGCTGGCGCGGATCGACCTCTCCGCCCTGCCGGAGGAGCGGCGCGAGGCTGAGGCCCTCCGCCTGGTGGGCGCGGACGCTGCCGCGCCGTTCGACCTTGAGCGGGGCCCGCTGGTGCGGGCGAGCCTGATCCGCCTGAGCCCGCGGGATCACGTCTGCCTGTTGACGGCCCACCACCTGGTCGTCGACTTCCTCTCCTTCCAGATCGCCTGGACCGAGCTGGCCGCGCTCTATGCCTCCCTCGCGGCGGGGCGGCCGCCCGGGCTGCCGGAGCCGCCAGTCCAGTACCCGGATTTCGCGGTCTGGCAGCGCCAGTGGCTGCGGGGGGAGGTGCTGGAAGACCTGGAGTCGTGGTGGCGCGAGCGGCTGGAGGGCTTCCCGCTGGTGTTCGACCTGCCGACCGACCGGCCGCGCCCGGCCGTGATGCGCATGCGGGGGGGCCGGCGGCTCGTGCGCGCCTCGCGCGAACTGTCGGAGGCGCTGCGGACCCTCGCCCGGCAGGAGGGGGCCACCCTCTTCATGGCCGTGCTCGCCGCCGCCGCGGCCCTGCTCCACCGCGAATCCGGCCAGGAGAGGCTGATCCTGGGGGCGAACAATGCGAACCGGAACCGGCCCGAGCTCCAGCCGGCGCTCGGCACCTTCCTGACCCAGGTCCCCTTCCCGCTCGACCTCGCGGGCGATCCGTCCGTCCGCGAGTTGCTGGCGCGGGTCCGCCAGTCGGCCCTCGGCGCCTACGCCCACCAGGACCTGCCGTTCGGCAAGCTGGTGGAGGCGATCCAGCCGCGGCGCGATACCAGCCGCCAGCCGGTCATCCAGACCCTCGTCCAGGTGCTCGACGGCCAGTTCTCACGAACGGACCTCGCCGGCGTCACCTTCGAGGCGATCGACTCCCACGACGGCAACGCCCGCTATGACCTGATGCTGACGCTGTTCGATCACCCCGAGGGGCTCTCCGGCTCGCTAGAGTACGACGCCGACCTCTTCGACCCCGCCACGGCCGAACGCCTGTGCGAGCTGCTCCTGCTCCAGGCGGCGGCGGTGACGGTCGATCCGGACCGGCGCCTCTCGGCGCTGCCGGCGCTCACCCCGGAAGCCCACCACCAGGTGCTCGCCGAGTGGAGCGACACCGCCCGGCCCCTGCCCGGCTGGACCGTGCCGGAGCGCTTCGCCGCTCAGGCCGCGTCCACTCCGGGGGCCATCGCGTTGATCGCCGATGGCGGCGCCGCAGTGCTCACCTTCGGCGAGCTCGACCGCCGCGCCGAGGAGCTGGCCCGCCGGCTGAGCGCCGCGGGGGTGAGGCCGGAGTCGCGGGTGGCCCTGCTGCTCGACCGCACCGGGGACTTGCCGGCCGCCCTCCTCGCCGTCTGGAAGGCGGGGGGCGTCTGCGTGCCGCTCGATCCCGCATCGCCCGCCGGGCGCCTGGCCGCCCTGCTGGAAGACGCCGCGCCGGCGCTCGTGATCCACCGCGGGCCGCTGCCGGCGCCGTTCGCCGCGACCCTGCCATGGTTGGACCTCGCGTCTCCGGCGTCTCCAGGTCTTTCGCAGCCGGGCGGGGAGCCGCTGCCGGCGCCCCGTTCCGGGCGCCTCGCCTACATGATCTACACCTCGGGGACCACCGGCCTGCCAAAGGCCGTCGAGGTGGAGCACGGCAGCCTCGCCGCGGTGCTCGCCGCCATGGTCGAGCGCTTCGGCTTCGGCCCCGGCGACCGCATGCCGCACCTGGCGCGCTTCTCCTTCGATATCTCGCTGCTCGAGCTGTTCGCGCCGCTGCTCGGCGGCGGCGCCTGCGAGATCCTGCGCCAGGAGGAGATCCTGGAGCCGGCCGCCGTGCTCGCCGCCCTGGCGCGGGCGACCCGCTTCCACGCCGTGCCCAGCCTGATGCGCCAGGTCGCAGCCGCGGCGCGGCTGGCCGGAGCGGAGCGCTTCGCCGGGTTGCGGACGCTGTTCACCGGCGGCGACCTGGTGCCGCCCGCTCTGCTCGCCGAGCTGCGGGAAGTCTTCCCGGCGGCGGCGGTCGTCGTCCTCTACGGCCCCACCGAGGGGACGATCGTCTGCACGTACCACTCCGTCCCGCCGGACGCGAAGCCGGAGAGAACGCTGATCGGCCGGCCGTTCGCCAACGCCGAGACGCGGGTGATCGACCGTTGGGGCGACGCCCCCCTGGGGGCGCCGGGCGAGCTGTGGATCGGCGGCCCGGGCGTGACGCGCGGCTACTTCCGCCGACCCGAGCTGACGGCCGAGCGGTTCGCCGAGCGGGACGGTCGGCGCTACTACCGGACCGGCGACCTCGTCCGCCATCTCGCGGACGGCACGCTGGAATTCCTCGGCCGCGCGGACCTCCAGGTCAAGATCCGCGGCTTCCGTGTCGAGCCCGGCGAGATCGAGGCGCAGCTCGCGGTCCATCCAGCGGTGCGGGAGGCGGCGGTCGTGGCGCTCGACGACGCCAGGGGCGAGAAGCGGCTGGTCGCGTTCTGCGTGCCGGCGGAGGAGGAAGGCTCCCCTTCGACCGCCGTCCTGCGGGACTTCCTCGGCGCCCGCCTGCCTGCCTACATGGTGCCCTCGGCGTTCGTCTTTCTTCCCGATCTGCCAGTGACGGCGCACGGCAAGCTGGACCGCCCGCGCCTGCCGGCGCCGGAGCTCGCCGCGGAGCCGGAGGACGCCGGCGCGCCGCCGCGCACGCCGGCCGAGGAGCTGGTGGCGGGGATCTGGAGTGAGGTCCTCGGCCTGCCACGAGTGTCGCGGACCGCCCACTTCTTCGACCTGGGGGGGCACTCGCTGCTCGCCACCCAGGTGGCGACCCGCCTGCGCGAGGCGCTCGGCATCGAGATTCCGGTGCGCACGCTCTTCCAGGCCGCCACCGTGGCGGAGCTGGCGGCGGCGGTGGCGGCGGCCCTGGCGGCGGGGGACTTCGCGGCGGCGCCGCCCATCCTCCCCGTGCCGCGGCAGGGAGATCTCCCCCTCTCCTTCGCCCAGGAGCGGCTCTGGCTGATCGACCGGATGACGCCGGGGCGGACGGCCTACAACATCGCCCTCGCCCTGGCGGTCCGCGGCGACCTCTCGGTGCCCGCCCTGGCGGCGGCGCTGGGCGAGGCCGTGCGGCGCCACGAGACCCTGCGCACCACCTTCCGGGAGCGGGAGGGCCGGCCCGTCCAGGTGATCGCGCCTGCGGCCGCGGGCACCGCCGCGCGCCTGCCGCGGGTGGACCTCTCGGGCCTGCCGGCGGGGAGCCGCGCCGCCGCGACCCGGCGGCTGGCCGGCGAGGAGGCGGCGCGCCCCTTCGACCTCGAGCGCGGGCCGGTGCTGCGCGCGACGCTCCTGGAGATTGCGGCGGGCGAGCACGCCCTCCTGCTCGACATCCACCATATCGCCGCCGACGGGTGGTCGATGGGCGTGCTGATCGCCGAGATCGCGGCCCTCTACGGCGCGGCGCTGGCGGGTGCTCCCTCGCCGCTGCCCGAGCTGCCGGTCCAGTACGCGGACTTCGCCGTCTGGCAGCGGCGGTGGCTCTCGGGCGAGGTTCTGGAGCGGCAGCTCGCCTACTGGCGCGAGCGGCTCGCCGACGCTCCGGCGCTCGCCCTGCCGACCGACCGGCCGCGCCCGGCCCGGAGCTTCGCGGGCGCCATCGAGCGGTTCTCGCTGGGCGCCGAGCGGACCGCGGCCCTCGCCGCCCTCGCGCGCCGGCACGGCGCCACCCTCTTCATGGCGCTGCTGGCCGCCTTCGAGGCCCTCCTCGGGCGCACCACCGCCCAGGACGACGTGGTAGTGGGCTCGCCGATCGCCAACCGCAACCGGGCCGAGAGCGAGGGCCTGATCGGCTTCTTCGTCAACAGCCTGGTGCTGCGCGGCGATCTGCGGGGCGATCCCGCGTTCCGCGGCCTGCTGGCGCGCACGCTGCGGATGGCCCTCGAGGCCTACGGGCACCAGGACCTCCCCTTCGAGCGGCTGGTCGAGGAGCTGCGGCCCGAGCGGCGACTGGCGCAGAACCCCCTCTTTCAGGTGGTCTGCGCGCTCCAGAACGCCCCCCTGGGACGGATCGACCTGCCGGGGCTGTCGCTCGCCCCGGTCGATTACGACTGCACCACCACCCGCTTCGACCTCGAGCTGATGTTCTGGGAGGTGGGGGATGGCCTGGTGGGGCAGATCACCTACAGCTCCGACCTGTTCGACCCCGCGACCGTGCGCCGGTTGGCCCGCCACTTGGAAACCCTGATCGGCGCGGCGCTGGCGGACCCCGGCCTGCCGCTCTCGCGCCTGCCGCTCCTCGCCGGTCCCGAGCGGCACCAGCTCCTCCGGGAGTGGAACGACACCGCCTGCGGGGAGCCGGCGTCGGACGTGGTCGCCCTCTTTGAGCGCCGGGCGGTCCAGGCCCCCGAGGCGCCGGCAGTGGTCTGGGTGGAGGGGACCCTGACCTACGGTGAGCTCGATCTGCGGGCCGGGCGGCTCGCCCGTCGCCTGCGCGCCCTCGGGGTAGGGCCGGACGTGCCGGTGGGCCTCTACGCGCCGCGCTCGCCGGAGATGGTGATCGGCGCCCTGGCGGCGCTGAAGGCCGGCGCGGCCTACGTGCCCCTCGATCCCGCGCACCCGGCGGACCGCCTGGCCTTCGTCGTCCGCGAGAGCCGCATGCCCGTGGTGCTAGCCGCGGCGGCCGGCCTCGACGAGGCGTGGGAGGGAGTGCGGATCGTTCCGATCGCCGCGGCCGGGACGGGCGAGCCGTTGGCGGAGACGGTGGCCGCGCCGCCGGAGAGCCTGGCGTACGTGATCTACACCTCGGGCTCGACCGGCCGGCCGAAGGGGGTCGAGATCTCGCGCGCGGGGCTCGCCAATCTGGTGCGCTGGCACCTGGCTACCTACGGCGTGACCGAGCGGGACCGGGCCACCCAGGTGGCCTCCCCCTCGTTCGACGCCGCGGTCTGGGAGGTCTGGCCCTATCTCGCGGCGGGGGCCGCGCTCCACGTTCCGGACGAGGAGACCCGGCTCCTCCCCGAGCGGCTCCTCGCCGGGCTGGCCGCCGAGGGGATCACCCTCTGCTTCCTGCCGACGCCGCTCGCCGAGCAGCTCCTCGACGCCGCCGAGCGTGGCCTGCCGCCGGGTCTCTGCCTGCGCGCCCTGCTCGTCGGCGGCGACCGGCTGGTCCGCGTGCCGCGCCGGCCGCTCCCCTTCGCGCTGGTCAACCATTACGGGCCGACCGAGAGCAGCGTCGTTGCCACCTGGGCCCCGGTGGCGGTCCCGGCCGGCGGCAGGCCGCCGGCGATCGGCCGGCCGGTGGACGGCACGCGGACCTACGTGCTCGACCGCGGCCTCGACCCCGCGCCCGCCGGGGTGCCGGGCGAGCTCGCCATCGCCGGCGCCGGGCTGGCGCGCGGCTACCTCGGGCGGCCGGACCTGACAGCGGAGCGGTTCGTGCCCGATCCCTTCGCGTCCGCGGGCGAGCGGATGTACCGGACGGGCGACCTGGCGCGCCAGGCGCCGGACGGCGCGCTGGAGTTCCTGGGGCGGCTCGACCACCAAGTCAAGGTGCGCGGCTTCCGCATCGAGCTCGGCGAGATCGAGGGGGTGCTGGCGCGCCATCCGGAGGTGGACGAGTCGGCGGTCGCCCTGCGCGAGGAGGCGGGTGCCGCGGGAGGCCGGCTGGTCGCCTACGTCGTGCCACGGCGGCCGGACGCGCCGGCGTCCGCCGGGGAGCTGGAGGAGCACGTCGCCCAGTGGCAGACCCTCTACGACGAGACCTACGGCCGCAGCCCGTCGCCGGGCGCGGCGGCGGGCGGCGAGGCCCCGACCTTCAACATCCAGGGCTGGGACAGCAGCTACACCGGCGAGCCGATCCCGGCCGCGGAGATGCGCGAGTGGGTGGACGGCACGGTCGCGAGGCTGCTCGCCCTGGAGCCCCGCTGCGTGCTGGAGGTGGGCT
The DNA here is from genome assembly GCA_036402955.1 of Thermoanaerobaculia bacterium. Classification (GTDB taxonomy): domain Bacteria; phylum Acidobacteriota; class Thermoanaerobaculia; order Multivoradales; family UBA5704; genus DATARR01. The sequence continues at coordinate 1,760 of DASWRX010000303.1, read as the reverse complement.
GCGGCACCGGGCTGCTGCTGTTCCGGGTGGCCCCCCACGCCGAGCGCTACCGCGGCACCGACTTCTCGGGGGTCGCGCTGGCGCAGATCCGCGCCGGTCTCGACCGGCTCCCCCTGCCGCAGGTCGAGCTGTCGCAGCGGCTCGCCGACGACTGGACGGGGGTCCAGCCGGGCGATTTCGACCTCGTGGTCCTCAACTCGGTGGTCCAGTACTTCCCCGGCGTCGACTACCTGGTGAAGGTGCTGGAGGGGGCGGTGGCGACGGTGGTGACGGCTCCCGGCGGCGGTGCCGTCTTCGTGGGGGACGTGCGCAGCCTGCCGCTGCTGGAGGCCTTCCATGCCTCGGTGCAGCTCCACCGCGCCGAGGGCTCGATGCCGCTGCCCGAGCTGGCGCGGCGGGTGGAGCGCCACGTCGCGGACGAGGAGGAGCTGGTCGTCGATCCCGGCCTGTTCCTGGCCCTGGCCCGGCGGCTGCCGGCGGTGCGCCGCGTCCAGGTGCTGCTCAAGCGGGGGCGCCACGCCAACGAGCTGACCCGTTTCCGCTACGACGTGGTCCTGCACGTCGGCGGCGCGGACCCGCGGGGCGGGGACCCCGGGGAGGAGCCTCGCTCCTACGCCTGGGGCGCGGAGGGTCTCGGCGGTCTGGAGCGGCTGCTGGCGGAGCGCCCGGCCGCGGTGGCCATCTCCGGCGTCCCCAACGCCCGCCTCGCCGAAGAGGCGGCAGCCCTGGAGCTGCTGGCCGCCGACGAGGTGAGGACCGTCGAGGAGCTGCGCGCCGGGATCGGCCGGCTTGTCCGGGCTGGAGAGTCCGTGGACCCCGAGGAACTGTGGGCCCTGGCGGACCGCTTGGGCTACGACGCCGACCTGACCGGGCCGGCCGACGGGGCGGACGGCCGCTTCGACGCTCTCCTGCGGCGGCGCGGGGCGGGAATTCCGGCCGGCGTCGCCACCGCGGCCATGGCGGGGGAGACGGAGGATCTCCCCTGGAGCGTTTACGCGAACGATCCGCTGCGCGTCGAGCAGACCCGGCGGCTGGTGCCCGAGCTGCGACGCTTCCTGGAAGCGGAGCTGCCGGACTACATGGTCCCGTCCTCCTTCGTCCTGCTCGACGCGCTGCCGCTGAACGCCAGCGGCAAGCTGGACCGGGCGGCGCTCCCCGCGCCGGAGCGGACGGGGGGGGCCGCCGAGGCCTGGGTGCCGCCGGCCACGCCGCTGGAGGAGTTGCTGGCCCGGGTCGTCGCCGAGGTGCTGGGGCTCGACCAAGTCGGCATGCGGGACAATTTCTTCGACCTCGGCGGCCACTCGCTGCTCGCCACCCAGCTCGTCTCGCGCCTCAGCCAGGAGCACGGGTTGCCGGTGACGCTGCAGATGGTGTTCGACGCGGGCGACCTCGGGGAGCTGGCGGACCAGGTGATGGCGCGGGAGCTCGAGAGTGCCGACGACGGGCTGCTCGCGGAGGCGCTGCGCGATATCGGAGAGATGGAGATGGAAGGGATGGAGGGAATGTCCCCCGAAGAGCTCCAGGCCCTGCTCGCGCAGGCGGCCGAGGGAGAGACCCCATGACCGATCCGGCGTCCTCCCAGGACCGTCTCGCGGGGCTGTCGCGCGAGCAGCGGGCGTTCCTGTTCGAGCAGCTCCGCCGGCGCAAGGAGAAGGAGCGCGCGGTCGCGCCGGCGGACCGCATCCCGCGCCGGCCGTCGTCGCTGCACCCGCTGCCGCTCTCCTTCGCCCAGGAGCGGCTCTGGTTCATCGACCGCCTGC
>DASWRX010000302.1:0-1514 GCA_036402955.1 Thermoanaerobaculia bacterium | reverse complement strand
GTGGTAGAAGGAATCTTCGGACTGGCCTGTAGCCTGAATGCACCAGTGACGGCACATACTCATCAGAGGGGAGATGGTCAGAGACATTTGCATTAGTGCTTATGCGGCGCGGTCCGATGCCGCATCTTGTTCCCTCGATGGCGACAGGTTCAGCGGAACCGCGAGGCCCAGATCTCCAGCGCGGCGCGCTTCTCAGCGGCGTAAGCGTGGCGGTTGTAAATTCCTGCGACGCCCGCCCGGTGGCCAGTGATGTGGTTCAGCACGGCTTCGACCACGTGGGGCGGCACGCCTAGAGCGCGGCCCAATCAGTTTGAAGCACAAGCGTCGTCCTCGTAGCCGGCAGCTGTGAAGTAGTTGCGGCATTCTTCGGGCGAGAAGCGCGTGAAGGCTTTGTGGATCGCCGCCCAGAGATCGCTGACCGTGCGCGCCGCCGCGCTGCGCAGGAGCGCTTTGAGTTTTGCGAAGGCTTGTTCGATCGGGTTGAACTCAGGGGAGTACGGCGGGAGGTACAAGAGCCGGGCTCCGGCTGCCTCGATCGCCTCGCGCACGCCTGCCACCTTGTGGACGCCGAGGTTGTCCAGGATGAGCGTGTCGCCCGGCCTCAGGGTCGGGACCAGCGTCTCGGCCACGTAGGTTCGGAAGCGCTCGCCCGTCACGGGCCCGTCCAGCAGCGCAACCGCCTCGGGCCCGCTCGTCCTCAGCCCGGCGATGACGGTGGTGGTCTTCCAATGACCAGCGGGCGCCGCGATCCGGCAGCGCTCGCCGCGCGGAGCCCAGCCATAGCGGCGGACCATGCTGGTGTAGGCCGCCGTCTCGTCCAGGAACACGAGACGGTCCGGATCGAGCTCGGGCTGCGCCTCGAACCAAGCCTCACGCGCCGCTCTTACGTCCTCGCGCTCCTGCTCAGCTGCGTGCAGAGCCCCTTTTTGCGCGTGATCCGGTGCCGGGCGAAGAAGCGCGACAGACTGCTGGTGCTGACCGCGACCCCGCGTTCCTGAAGAGCCTCACGCAACTCGCGCAGGAGGACCTGCGGGCGGGCCTGGTAGGTCTGCCGGATGAGGTCGGCATGAGCCTCGATGTGGCGGGAGCGCTGGTCGCCGCCCAGCGGCTTGGGCGCGACGTGGCCCACGCGCCGCTTCTGCTGCGACCAACGGCTGGCGCTAGCCCGGCTCACGCCGAAGCGCTCGGCGGCTTGCCGGCAGGTCGCCCCGGACGAAACCGCGGACGCCACGCGCTGGCGCAGATCGACGGACAAGGTTGTCGGCATGGTCTCTCCTCCTTGCCCCGCCAACCCCCAGCCGCCCAGCGCAGCTTCCGATCGGACGAACCCCGCTCTAGCGGCCGTCGCCCAGGTGGAACATGCGCTGCCCTTGCGGCCGCCCGCAGCCCTCACAGCGCCCGCCAGCGCGCCGGAAGCGGATCACGGCCGGGAGCTGCGGCCAGTCGATGGGGTAGAAGAAGCGGTGCTCGCGCCGGATTGGCAGGCGAAAGGCGTGCGGCTATGCCCACCCGGT
>DASWRX010000301.1:0-41522 GCA_036402955.1 Thermoanaerobaculia bacterium | reverse complement strand
GGCTCACGCAAAGAAATCAATCAGCTCGCGGCTCACCCGTTCCGGCTCCTCGTGCTGAATCCAGTGGCTCGCCTCCTCGACGAGCACGAGGCGGCCGTCGTCGCAGAGATCGATGCTGGGCTGGGCCATCTCGCGGCCGAGGAAACGGTCCTGCGTCCCCCAGAGCAGCAGGGTGGGCACGCGGACGCGCAGGGAGGCGGCCGGCTCCGGCTGGACGCGCAGGGCGGCGCGGTACCAGTTGAGCATCGAGTGGACCGCTCCCGGCTGGGACCAGGCCGCGCGGTAGCGCTCGACGTCCTCGTCGCTGAAAGTGCCGGGACGGCTGGTGGCCTGGAGGGCCTTGACCGCGTAGGCGAAGTTGTGGGCGCGGAAGGTCCGCTCCGGGAGCCACGGGAGCTGGAAGCAGACCATGTAGGAGCTCTTCCCGAGCTGCCGGAAGCTCTTGCGGAGGGTCCGCCGCATCACCGCTGGATGGGGGATGTTGAGCAGGGCCAGCTTCTCGATCCGCTCCGGGTGCTTCACCCCCAGCCACCAGCCGATGGCACCTCCCCAGTCGTGTCCGGCGACACAGGCCCTGGCGGCGCCGGACTCGTCGATCAGCCCTACGACGTCGCGCGCCAGGGTGTCGAGGTTGTAGGCCGAGATCTTCTTCGGCTTGTCGCTGAGGTTGTAGCCCCGCTGGTCGGGGACGATGACGTGAAAGCCGGCGGCGGCGAGCGGCTCGATCTGGCGGCGCCAGCCGTACCAGAGCTCGGGAAAGCCGTGGAGCAGGATCAGCGGCGGCCCGTCCTCGGGACCCGCCTCGACGGCGTGGAGGCGGACGCCGTTGGTGGTGAGGGTGCGGTGTCGGGGTTTGAGCTCGGCGTCCATGAACCCTCCGCGTCCTGACGGTGGAGCAGGGAGGGGCCACGCGGCCCCGCCCCGCCGTCTGGATCAGGCCGACCGCTGGGTAGTCGGGATGTTGCAGGGGTTCGAGCACCAGCACCAACTGTCCCCGCTGTTGTAGGACGGGTTCTGGCGAAGCACGGCGCCGCCGGCCTGGAGCAATTCCAGGGCATCGAGGTTGCGGACGGTCTCGCGGTGGAGCGACAGCTTCTGCATCTGTTTCTTCATCTCAGGTCTCCCTTCGGGTTGAGGTCTCGGCCACAGGCGGCAGCGAGACGAGCAGCGTGCGGTCCCAGGCGGGCTCGACGGTGGAGAGGGCGCCCAGCAGGGCGAGGCCGACGCCCGCGGCCCCTTCGAGGAGGCCGGCGTCCGATCGCCAGCCGGCCTCGCCGGAAGGATTGACCTCCCAGGCGCGGAAGCCCGCGATCCCCTCCCCTTCGACGCGCAGCTCGAGCGCCCGCTCGAACCAGAACCGCGCCGCCTCGGCGAGCCGTTCCTCCCCGGTCTCCTGAAACATCCGGTTGAACAGGTGGCCGAGGCCGGCGGCGCCATGACAGAGGCCGGCGTCGCGGATGAGCGAGTGCGACGGGTCGCGGGACACGGCGGCCAGGCCGATGTCGATCGCCTGACGCTCCCACTCGGGCTCCCCTGCGGCGCGCGCGGTGGCGAGCAGCGCGGCGGCGATGCCGGGATCGCCGTAGCACCAGGCGAGGCGCGAGGGAGAGGGGCCCTCCCACGGAGCGTAGGTGCTGCCGAAGCAGGAGCTCAGGCCGAGCACCGGGTCGTAGCGCTGGGAGAGCAGGAAGCGCACCGAATTGTCGAGCAACGGCCGGGCCCGGTCGACCGCCACGCCGGCGGCGACGGCGCCGGCGAGGACGGGCACCACGCCCGGCAGCCCGTGCGCCACGCCGAGGTTGTAGACGCCGCGGCCGTGGAACTCGCGCTGCCACTCCGGGAGGCGTTCCGGCGGGGTGAACCAGGCCGTGCCTCCCGCGATGGGCTCGGAGGTCTCGGCGAGGCGGTCCACGATGCGCTCGAGGAGGGCCGCGGCCGTGGGGCGGGGGAGCCGTTCGAGGGCATAGACGCCGAGGCCGGAGAGGCCGCCGATCAGGTCGTATTCGCCCGGCCATGGCGAGCGGCTCAAGGGAGAGAGGAGCGCCTCGTCGATCTCCAGGATGGGATCATCGTCCTCCTCGCCGGCCGCTTCGAACAGGCGTCCGCGCAGGTGCTCCATCGTCCAGGCGACGCCCGCGAACCCGGCGTAGAGAGACGGCGGCATGGGGGTATTGGCCAGCTCCTCGGCGGCCTGATCGAGGAGCTCGGCCGCGCGGTCGGCCGCGGCTTCCTCCGAGGTATGGAGGGCCAGGTAGGCGTAGAACAGGGCCTGGCCGGCCAGGCCGCCGGCGAGCGAGGCCGACCGGCCGTGCTCGCCGCGCTCGGGAGTGGTCAGGGAGCCGGCGATCTCGCGCAGGGCCCGGGAGGCCTGGTCGGCCAGGGAACCTGCGAGCAGGGGGTGCCATGGATTCGACATGAAACGCATTCTGCCTCAAGTTCACCTCTATAATGTCGATACTCGAATCAACCTGGTTTCGCTTGCGCCGTTTTCCTGGCAGGAGACCCCCGATGCCCGCTCGCTGGCCCCGGTCCGCCGCTCTCGTCCTCGCGCTCCTCGTCCCGGCTGCCGGCGGTGGGGCGGCGCCGGCGCCGCCCCCGAAGCCGCCGCGGGGTATCACCCCTCTCACGCCGGAGAACGAACGGCGTTTCGAGGAGCTGCTGCGTGCCGCCGAGCAGTACCGCGGCCTGAAGGCCAAGCAGCCGGTCGCCGCCGGTTCCCTCGACGTGCCGGCGCTGAAGGCGAGGATGACGGAGGAGACCGGCAAGAGCACCACGCCGAAGTCGCTGAAGGTGCTCGAGACCAGCCTCAAGGCGTTCGGCCTGATCCCGGAGACCATGGACCTCGGCCGCTACCTCCCGGAGCTGCTGAGCAGCCAGGTGGCCGGGTACTACGATCCGAACAAGAAATACCTGGCCCTGGTGACTCCGTCCGCCTCGCCCAACCCCGGGGGAGCCCCCGTGCCGGATGACGAGGAGGACGGGAAGAAGAAGATCGAAGAGGACATGGTCATGGTCCACGAGCTGACGCACGCGCTGCAGGACCAGAACTTCGACCTGCACCGGTTCGAGGACCGCAACCTGATGTCCGACGGCGGCATGGCGCGCAGCGCCCTGGTGGAGGGGGATGCCACGCTGACCATGCTCAACTACAACTACCGGATGGGGCTCGAGTCGCTGCCGGGCCTGGACGCCGTCCTGGCCGGGCTGATGAAGGATCCCAGGAAGATGATCGAGGAGACGCCGGATCTTCCGGGCGCGAAGGAGATGATGGCGGCGCCGGCCTGGATCCGGGACACCCTCCTGTTCAGCTATCTCGAGGGAGCCGCCTTCTGCATGGACGTGCGGGGCCAGGGCGGCCAGAAGCTGCTCGACTACTCCTTCCGGGAGGACCCGCCGCGCTCGACCGAGCAGATCCTGCACCCGGAGAAGTGGTACGCCCGGCGCGACGATCCCGTCGTCCTCCATCTCCCGGATCTGGCCAAGGAGCTGCCGGGCTACCACAAGACCGCCGAGGGCACGCTGGGAGAGCTGACCCTGCGGATCTTCCTGCGCGAGAACCTCCAGGACGCGGACTGGGCGGCCAACGCGGCGGAGGGCTGGGGGGGCGACCGGTTCGCCGTTTATGAGAAGAACACCGAAAAAAACGGCGAGCGGCTGGTCGTCTGGGTCACCGAGTGGGACAACGCGTTCGAAGCGGGTCAGTTCCGCGGCGCCCTGTCGGCCGTGGGGGGCTGGCGGCTGGCGCCGGCGGGTCCGCTCCGCGTGCTGGCCCTCCTGGGCAACCTGCCGGACGAGCGGTGGGCGAGGGTGCGGCAGCGCCTGGCGGACGTGGGGGTGGACCGGCCGGTCAACAAGCGGGTCGATTTCGTGGCCCTCGGCGCCACGGCCCCCGAGGCTGACGAGCGGGCGTTCCGGAAGTTCCGGGGCCGGATCAAGCTGCTGGCGGAGAACACCAAGGTGCTCCCCAAGGGGGCGCCGTCCGGAGAAGTGAGCGCGGACGGCCAGATCTACACCAACCAGGCGCTGGGGGTCGCCATCCAGCTCCCGGACTCGCTCCGGGGCTGGAAGCTCGAGCGCGACCCCTCCAGCCCGCAGATCCTGGTGATGATCTCCAGCCCGAACGGGGCGATCCACGTCGGCGTCGGCTACCAGCTCCTGCCGGCCGACACCTCGCCCGCGACGATGAGCCGGATGGTGGAGCGGGGTCTCCAGAGCACCCTGACCGAGTTCCACCGGCTGGAGGACATCGAGCACAGCCAGGCGACGCTCACCATCCGCGACATCTCTTTCGTGGCGCTCAGCAAGGGGCAGCAGGTGAGGGGAGCGCTGCGGACGCTGGCCCGGGACGCGGATTTCTTTTTCCTTTCCGCCATCGGCCCCGCCGACTCCTGGCTCCGCTACCAGGCGACCGCGCTGCGGATCATGAACGCCCTGCGCTTCCTGGGGACGAAGCGGCCGGCGACCTGAGACCGGCCGCGGTCAGAGAAGAGATTCGGGAGGAGATCCGGGGAGCGTTCGCGGTATCATCGTAGCGCCCCCATGCCTGACGCCTTGCCGGAGCGAACCGAGGCCGAGATCGCCGTGGAGCTGGTGCGCCGGATCCACTCCGGCGACGCTACGGCCGAGACGGCGCTGGTCGAGCGCTACAGCCGCGGTCTGCTCTACATGCTGCGCCGCACGGCCGGCGATCCCGCGCTGGCGGACGACCTGCACCAGGAGACCTTCCGGATCGTTCTCGAGCGGCTGCGCGAGAAGGGGCTCGGCGAGCCCGAGCGGCTCGCGGGCTTCCTCCACCGCACGGCGAAGAACCTGTTCGTGGCCGGCTACCGCAAAGGCGTCCGGCGCAAGACCGGCGGCGAGGCCGAGGGGATGGAGGCGGTGGCCGATCCCGCTGCCGGACCGCTCCAGGAGACCCTCCGCGACGAGGAGGCCGCCCTCGTCCGCCGGCTGATCGGCGAGCTCGACACCGACCGCGACCGGCAGATCCTCTACCGCTTCTACATCGCCGAGGAGGACAAGGAGGGCATCTGCGCCGCCCTCGGCCTCTCCAGCCTCCATTTCAACCGCGTTCTCTTCCGCGCCCGCCAGCGGTTCAAGGAGCTCCTGGAAGGGCACGAGAAGCGCGAGGGATTGAGGCAGTGGGGTGGTGGAAGGATGGATTCCGGGTGAGATGATCCTCCCGGACACGGCAGCTCAGGAAGGGGGCTGGAGGCCTCCTGGGGGACTGGAGGCGGGGGTTGAGATGGACCACGTAGAGATCGAGCAGAACCAAGTCGCCGACCGCTATCTGATGGGGAAGCTCTCTCCCGAGGAAGCGGACCGCTTCGAGGAGCACTACCTCTCCTGCCAGGAGTGTCTCGACGCCATGGAGCGGGCCGAGGCGCTCCAGCGCGGCTTCAAGCGCGCCGCCGCCGAGGACGCCGCCCGTCTCGCGGTGGCGCGGCAGGCGGGCCTCCTGGCCGCGCTGGCGCGCTGGAGCCGCTCGCGCCAACTCGGGATCGCGCTGGCGGCGCTGCTCGTCGTGCTGGTGCTCCCCTCCATGCTCGCCTACCGGGAGGTCGGCCGGCTCGGCCGCGAGCTCGACCGGGCGAACGCGGCGCTCGCCGCGCGCGCCGCGAGCGATACCGCGGGCCGCGAGGCGGCGGCCGGCCACGACCACGATGCCGCCTCGGCCCGCGCGGCGCTCGACGCGGAGCGCCGGCGGCTGGCGGCCGAGCTCGCGGCCGCCGGCGACACTCGGGCCGGCCTGGAGCGCCAGCTCGCGGCGGCGTACCGGCCGCAGACCAACACGCCGATCCTCGCCCTCAGCGCCGAGCGGGGCGGCGCGGAGGCGGAGCCCACCCACAAGGTCCACCTGCCGAAGAGCCCGGGCTGGATCGTGCTGTCGCTCGACCTCGACCACCCGGAGCTGCCGCGCTACCGGGTGGTCCTCCAGCAGAGGGGAGGGGCGGAGGTCTGGCGGAGCGGCGGTCTGCAGCCGAACGAGAACGACTCGCTGGTCCTGACCGTCCCCTCGACGCTGCTGAAGCCGGGGGATTACGCGCTGCGGGTGGAAGGGGAGGGGGGCCAGGCCGTGGCGCGGTTCGGGTTCCGGGCGATGCGGGCGAGGTGAATCATTCCTCGTCCCGCGGCACCGTCTCGGGCTGGTGGACGATGATGCGGACGGTGGCGACCCGGTTGTGCTGGACCTCCAGGACCTCGATCGTCACCGGCCCCAGCTCGACGCGGTCGCCGACGGCCGGGTTCCGTCCCAGCTCGGAGAGCACGACGCCGCCGATCGTGTCCTCGTCGCGCTCGGAGAGCTCCACGCCGAGCGCCTCCTCGAGGTCCTCCACCAGCATGCCGCCGGAGACCTGGTAGACCCCCTCCCCCTTCTCCACCAGCTCGGGGCGCTCGACGTCGAACTCGTCCTGGATCGAGCCGACGATCTCCTCGATGACGTCCTCCAGGGTGACGATGCCGGAGACGCCGCCGTACTCGTCGATCACCGCGGCGAGGTGGAACCGCTCGGTGCGCATGCGCTTGAGCAGGCGGTCGAGCTCCAGGGTCTCGGGAACGAAGGAGATCTCGCGCGCCACCTCGGTGAGCGAGGTCAGGGGGCGTTCGCGGTGGAAGATGTCCTTGATGTGGATCAGGCCGATGACGTGGTCGAGATCCCCCTCGCAGAGCGGGAAGCGGGTGTGGCCGCTGCGGCGGGCCAGGCGCAGGTTCTCGGGCAGCGAGCGGTCGGCCGCGAGGTAGACCACGTCCTGGCGGGGGATCATGATCTGCCGCGCCACCCGGTGGGACAGCTCGAAGATGTTGTCGAGCAGCTCGCGCTTCTGGGTCGAGAGCTGGCTCTCCTTCGAGGAGGAGAGCAGCAGCCGCAGCTCCTCCTCGTCGTGCGCCAGCTCGCCTTCGCCTGCCGGCGGGATGCCGATCAGCTTGAGCAGCCGGTTGGAGGCGTGGTTGAGCACCCAGATCGCCGGGTAGGTGACCTTGTAGAAGAAGAAGAGGGGAAAGGCCACCAGCAGGGCGGTGCTCTCGGCCTTGCGGATGGCGAAGGTCTTGGGGGCCTGCTCGCCGAGCACGATGTGCAGGATGGTGATGACCAGGAAGGACACCGACACGCTGATCGTGTGCAGGAGCGCCGGGTTGCTCCCCACCAGGGGGGAGAGCAGCGGGTGGATGATCCAGGCGAACGCCGGCTCGCCGATCCAGCCCAGGGCGAGGCTCGCCAGGGTGATGCCGAGCTGGGTGGCGGAGAGATAGGCGTCGAGGTGGCGGAGCATGTGCCGCGCCAGCCGGGCCCGGCGGAGCCCGTCGTCCACCAGCGGCTCGAGCTGGGTCGGCCGCACCTTGACCAGGGCGAACTCGGCGGCGACGAAGAAGCCGTTGAGCGCCACCAGCAGCAGCCCGAGGGCCATCCCCCAGCCGGGAGAGAGGGCCTGGACCTGCGGCGCGGGAACGGCGGCGACGATCAGAGTGATCGGGAAGAGGTTCATCCCCGGCCCTCCGGGCGGTGCCGCGGACACAGCTTTCCCCGGGGGCCTGTGGAACGGAGAGGCGGGAGGCCGGAAGGGCGCTGGGCGGCGGGTCGACTAGGGGGGTCGTCTTTCAATGCCGATCGATTTTAGCACAGAGCGTCTTGTGAGCCGGACAGGCTCAGATCCCCAGCGCGGACGCGTAGACCTCCCGGTAGGCGTCGCGCATGGTCTCGAAAGCGAAGTGGTCCTCGGCCCGGCGGCGGTTGAGGAGCCCCAGGCGATGGCGGAGCCCGGGATCGCCGGCGAGCGCCATGATTGGAGCGGCCAGGACCGGGCCCGCGAGCGCCGCCGCCGTGCCCGCCCCGTTCACCGGCACCAGGAACGGGGCCTGCTCGGCGGGGAGCATGGAGCGGACGTCCCCCACGTCGGTCGCGGCCACGGGGAGCCCGGAGGCCATGGCCTCGACCAGGCAGAGCGGCATCTGCTCGCTGTCCGAGGAGAGGGCGAAGAGGTCCATCGCCCGGTAGCAGGGGGCGGGGTCCGCCTGGTAGCCGGCGAAGTGGACGCGCCCGGCGAGGTCCGGCGCCGCGGCCCGGCGTTCCAGGGCGGCCCGCTCCTCGCCGTCCCCCACCACCAAGAGATGGACGTCCCCCGCGGCGGCGCAGGCCTCGAGCAGGCGGGAGAAGTTCTTCACCGGCCGCAGGCTCCCCACCGTCCCCACCACCGTCGCGCCGGCCGGAATGCCGAGCCGGGTGCGCAGCTCCGGGTCGCCGCCGGGGATGAAGCGGTCGAGGGGGATGCCGTTGGGGATCAGCCGGATCTTCTCCTCGGGGACCTTCCACAGGCCGGCCGCGATCGATCGCAGGCGCCGCGACGGCACGATCACCCGGTGGGCGCCCGGCAAGGCGAGGCGGCGGGCCAGGACGCGACGGCGCTTGAAGCTCTCCGCCTCGTCCTCGTTGAACCCCTCCTCGTGATGGACCAGCCGCCGGAACCCGGCGCTGCGGGCGGCGAGCAGCATGTCGAACGCTCCCCAGTTGTAGGTGAGCACGAGGTCGGGCCGCTCCGCCGCGAGCAGCCGCCGGAGCCGCAGGGCGGTGGCGAGAGAGCCGGCCCGGGGCGGGCTGGGCAGCAGGCTCACCTCGACGCCGGAAGGCAGCCGCTCGGCGGCGCTGGTGCGGCCGTCCATGGAGAGGATCGAATGGCGGAATTCGCCGCCGAAGGCGGCGATGAGGGCGACCGTGCGCAGCTCCGGCCCGGTGGGGACGAAGTTGGAGAAGACGTGGAGGAGGTGGGGTTTGGCCCCCACCTCTCCCTTTCTATCTGCCATGAATCCGCACCGTGCGGTTCAGAAACTCCTCCCGGTCCTCGACCGGCCGCCAGCCCAGGACCTCGCGGGCGATGCGGGAGGTGAACGGGGTCGCCAGCGAACGGGTCTTCAGGTCGCGGTAGGAGGGGAAGGTCACGCCGGGCCGGCGGCCGGCCTTCTTGACGGCCCACTTGCCGACCTCCATCGTCTGGCTGAGCCAGAGGGGACGCGGATGAAAATGGAAGTCCCGTCCGGTGGCCCGGCGCATCTCCTCGACGATCTCGCGGGCGGAGAGCGGGGCCCGCGAGCAGAGGTTGAGCGCCTGGCCGTCGAGGTCGTGGCCCTCGTGGGCGGCGAGGAGGACGAGGGCCTCGGCGACGTCGTCCACGTCCACCACCGGCAGCGGGTGCTCACCCGACCCCCAGCCGATGCAGTGGTTGTCGCGCGCCCAGAACCCCAGACCGCTGTGCTGGAGCGCCGTGCCCTCGCCGAGCACCACGCCGGGGCGGACGATGACGAGCGGCAGCCCCTTCTCGCGATGGAGGGCGAGCAGGCGGCGCTCGGCTTCCATCTTGCCGCGGCTGTAGAGCTCGCGCCCCTCGGGCAAGGGATCGGTCTGGATCGAGTCCTCGATCACCGGCGCGCCGGAGTCGGCGCCGGCGTAGAGCGCGGCGATCGAGGAGACGTAGACGAAGCGCTCGACGCCGGCGGCGAGCGCGGCCTCGGCCACGCCGAGCGAGCCCTGGATCATCGAGCGCTCGATCTTCTCCCAGGAGTCGCCGTTCCCCGTCGCCAGATGGATGACGGTCTTCGTCCCCGCGAGCGCCGCGGCGAGCGCCTCGCCATCCTCCAGACGGCCGGGCACCAGCCGCAGCCGGCCGTCCCGCGCCGCCTCGGTGACGGCGGCGGGGAGGCTGTGGGCGCGGCGCACCACGGCGGTCACCGGCAGACCGCGCTCGATCAGCTTGGTCACCACCCGCCGGCCGATGAAGCCGGTGCCGCCGAGCACCACCACCTCGCCTCCCCGCGCCGGTCCCGGCGCGGGGAGGCGCGCCGGAGCCGCCGCCGTGGCACGTCCGCGCAGGGCCTCGCCAGCGATCGCCTCGCACCAGCCGAGCACCTCGGAGCCTTGAACGCCGTCGACCGGCAGGGGCTCGCCCGCCCGCAGGGCCGCATAGAATGCCTGCACCGAGCCGCGCATGCCGGCATAGTAGCTGTCCATGCGCGCTCCCATCCCCAGGGTGAAGCGGGCGTAGCGCACCACGCCGGCCGCCGCTCCCCGGGAGAGCGCGCGCGAGCGGCGCCATCCCGCCAGGAAGCTGTTCCAGAACTCCAGCCACGGGGTCTTCTCCTCGTAGGAGAAGAGGTTGTGCCCGAGGTCGGCCTCCGCCGAGCCGTCCGAGCCGAGCACCTCCAGGGTCCAGCGGTTGAACCCCTGGCCGAAGGCCATGTAGATCTCGGCCGTCCCGCGCTCGGCTTCGGCGGCCACCAGCCAGCGGTCGTGGAAGGTCTGCCCGGGGTGGAGCTCGCGGGTGCCGAGGATGGTGGTCTTCGCTTCCCGCACGGCGCCGATCAGGGCGTGGAGCTGGGAGAGCGGGTGCGGCGCGGCCTCGAACACGATGTTCTCGGGGGCGCGGAACATCCAGTGCGAGAAGTCTCCGGCGTCGAGCTGCGCCAGCGGCACCGAGAGACAGACCCGCACGTGCTCAATCTTCCCCAATCTTCCGGACCGCACGTGCTCGAGCAGGCGGGCGAAGGCGGGGTGCCAGACGTTGTTGTGGTTCACCCCCAGAGGGAGGCCGAGGCCGTCGGCGAGCGCCTGGAGCTCCCGCGCGTCGGAGCTCGCGAGCGCCAGGGGCTTCTCGACCAGGACGCCGATCCCCATCTCCAGCAGCGAGCGGGTGACCTGGACGTGGAGGTCCGGCGGCACCAGGACGTGGGCGACGTCGATCTGCAGGCCGGCGAGCTCTCCGACCGAGCCGACGGCGATCGGCACCCCCCACTGCCGGGCGGCGGCGCGGGCCCGCTCGAGGTCCGCGTCGCACAGCGCCACCAGCTTCACCCCCGGCGTCTCGGCCAGGATGTCGCGATGGAACTGCGCCACATAGCCGGCGCCGACCAGGGCGACCCGGAGCTCACGGCTCCCGGCGACTCCGGGCTGCGCCTTCTCGGCGGAGCGGGAGGAGAGCGGGGGAACGGCGGGCTCGGCGCTCCGCAGGATGGGGGGCATCGTTTCGGTCTCAGTGAGCTCCATAACCATATCTCCGGTTCAGGGGATCGACCAGACGTTCGATGGTGGTCATCTGCTCCGCAGTGAGCGCCTGCTTCCACCGCTCGTCGAGCCGGATCTCGGAGGTGGAGGAGAGGCGCATCTGGTTGCCGATGATGTGGTGGTCGATCGCCCGGAAGTTGTGAAAGCCGTTGCGGGAGGGGATGCCGGCGAAGGCGTGGATGCGGGCGAGCGTGGCGTCCGGGTTCGCGCAGAGATCCTCGTAGCGCAGCGTCATCCAGCGGTCGGCCGGGAAGTAGCGGCGGGCGTGCTCGGAGCCCCGGTTGTCGGCGAGCCAGGAGCGCGCCGCGTCGGCGGGCCCGATCTTCAGGTGCTTCATCGACGACCAGGAGACGGCCCGGCCGTCGCGCACCAGGTGGATCACCCGCAGGTCGAACTTTCCCGAGCGCTGCATGAAGGTGGCGCGCTCGGGGCGCTTCGAGCTGTCGAGAAACACCTCGCAGCCCTTGAGGGTGGAGACGATGTCGATCAGCGACTCGATGCGGGAGAGAATGCCGTCCCGCCGGCGCCGCGCGCCGGGGATCAGGTGGAGGCCGGCGTGCCGGGCGGTCTCCAGGACCGGTCCCCGCTGCACGGCGCGCAGGAGCAGGTCGGCGAGCCCGCCGTCGAGGGCGCGGAATTCGAGGTCGGCCTCCCAGATGTCGAAGCGGTGCCCGCGAGCGGCCATCTCCCGCGAGACGCGCTGCCAGAAGCCGCAGTCGCGCACCGGCGTGCCGCACGAGCAGAGGTACTCCTCCGGCCGCAGATCCTCCTTGGCGCGCGGGGCGATGCCCAGCTCGCCGATCGAGCCGATCTGCGGGTGCGTGCTCAGCAGGAACGTCAACAGGGTCGAGCCGGAATAGCCGTGACCCATGATGTAGACGACCTTTGTCATCGAAGATGCCATCGACGATCTCTCCCCCGGATCAAGACCCCGCACATCTGCGGGGAACTCCCACCACTACGGATGCAGCTCTTCCGTCGGGCGACGATCTGCAGGAGGCATGCCACCGGCCCGTGGAGGGGTGCCCGCGAAGCTGAGCAGCACCGCCTCCGTGGCGGCGATCCGGAAGGAGAAGCTGCGTCCGTCGGGGAGCGCGCGGCCGGTGCGCTCGTCGCGGACCCCGGCGACGGGCGCCGCCAGCAGGACCTCGATCTGGAGGTCCCCCTCGGCCAGCCCCACCGCCCCGCCGCCGCCCGTCGAGCGGCTGGCGACGGGCACGTTTTGCAGCACGAAGACGAAGGTGCGTCCCCCTTTCGACCAATACGTCGCCTCCAGGGGGATCGGGCGGCCGGCGCCGTGGATCTCGATCCAGGGTGAGACCCCCGCCCGGCGGATGGGGTCAAGGAACGGCCGCCGGCGCGCCGCGTCCCCCCGGCCCTCCTCGCGCTCCATCAGGTAGCGCTGCGGCGACAGGTTGAGATAGACCGCCCGTCCCCTGCCCGCGGGCCGCTCGGTGCCCACGGGGAGCCTGCGTTCGGCGACGGCATACCCCTGGTGGAGGGGGGACGAGAGGGTGGCGAACAGGTCGCGCCAGCGGCGGAAGGCGTAGCCGGCGTCCTGGTCGGTCTCCACCCACAGGCGGCCGGCGAAGAGGTCGGACCGCGTCTCGCCGCCGTCGTGCGCGACGCCGAAGAGGTCGTCGAGAGCCCCGCGCCGCCGCCCATGGCCATGGGGATCGAAGAGGCCGCAGGCGAAGTCGGCGATCACCGTGCCCCCCGCGCGGGCGAAGACGGCGATCCGCCGGGCCTCGACGTCCGAGAGGGCATAGCAGGCGGGGAGGATCAGCACCCGGTATTCCGGCGGCACGCCGTGGAGGACGACCTCGTCGTAGGCGAGAAAGTCGTAGCGCAGCCCGGCGTCGGCCAGCATCGTTTCCCAGGCCTGCCGCACGTCGTGGGAGGTGCCGAGCCGGAAGTCGTCGTTGCGGTTGGGCCAGGTCTTGCCGTGGGCCTCCGCGTCGAGCACCCAGGAGACCTGGATCGAGGGGTGCGAGTAATAGATCGCGATCCCGTCGTGGAGCGAGCGGGCGCCCGCCAGCTTGGGGCCCTGCACCTCGCCGAGTTCCCGGAGCGCCGGCCGGAACCGCGCCAGCCACGGGCGCGGGCTCGTCCCCGCGAACCAGCTCTCGTCGACCCAGCCGATCATGCCGCGGTCGCCGTGGGCGAAGTAGTGCCAGGCGAGCCAGGCGTCGTGCCCCGGGCCGCGGCGGTCGTCGTGAAAATGGGTGGTCACCCGCGGCATCTGGTTGCCGCGGTCGAACGAGCGCAGGATCTCGTGGGACGACCCGAGATCGTAGGCCTCGATGAACTGGACCTTCTTCGCCAGCTTGGCGTAGTCGAAGCCCCCCCAGAGATTGGGGCCCTGGGCGCCGACGATGCCGCAGGGGGTCTCCGGGTCCTCGCCGTTGCAGCGCCCGACGAGCTCGCCCAGCAGGTTCGCCCACACGGAGTCGTTCCAGCTCATCCTGTCCAGCAGCGGCGAGAGGTCGATCTCCCGCAGGGGCTTCCCGAGCTGGGGGAAGACGTCCCCGGGCGAGACCCAGCGGGCCGGGGGAGCGGCGCCTCCATAATAGCTCCGGAGCCAGCGTCCGTAGGCCGCGTCGTCGCCGTTCACCCGCCAGACGGCGGGCCGGGAGAACGAGCCCCAGGAGGCCTCGTCGTCCAAAGCGTAGGCGACGCGCACCGGGCTCTGCCGGATTTGCCGCACCCGAGTGGTGACGAGCTCTTTCAGCCGCTCGCTGAGGGCGGCGTCGAGCGGCCGCGGGCGCACCGTCCGCGGATCCCGCAGGCGCGCGTCGAGGCCGCCGGGCTCCAGGTAGAGGTCCCCCTTGCCCGCGGTGTGGTCGTTGTAGAAGCGGAGGTTCCAGCGCTCCAGCCAGGGGAGCGGCCCCTCGCCGTGATCGGTCATGCCGCCGTTGATCCCGAGGTCGCGGCAGAGCTTTCCCCCCGCCTCGCCGGTGCCGATCGTCCAGCGGTAGCGCCAGGGCATGTAGAGCCAGGTGCTCCAGCGCCGGGCCGTGGTTTTGGAGACGGAGCGGAATTCGGGCGCCTGGCGGACGTAGTCGAGGTAGGTCCGGTCGGAGGGTCCGGCTGCGGGTAATGAGGGCTCCGCCCGGGAGCAGGCCCCGGCGAGGACGGCGAGGCCGAGGACCGCCAGGATCGGGAAGTGGGGCATGGGCGGAGACGACTGCGAGACGCGTGCCGGGAGGAAAAAAAGAGCGGCCGGTGGGGCCCCCCACCGGCCGCTTGAACCCCGATCGCGGGGTCGGTCAGCTCAGAACGTGTTCACGTTGGCCGGGGAGCTGTAGGCCACGTGCCCCGCCGCGTCGGCCACCTTGACGCGGAAGGTGTAAGAGGCCTTTGGCTTCAGGCCCGGCACCTGGGCCGTGGTGACGTTGGCTCCCACGGTCACCGCCGGCTGATAGACGCCGTTGACCATCCGCTCGACCACGAACTGGGTCTCGGTCGACGTGGTGTCCTGCCAGGTGACCTGGACGTTGCCGCCGCCGAGCCAGCGGATCGACGAGATCGCCGGCGCGGTGAGGCTCGGGGGCGGCGGCGCGCTCGCCGTGGCGGCGGTGGCGACGTTGCTGTAGCCGGACGCGCCGGCCGCGTTGGCCGCCCGCACGCGGAAGGTATAGCTGGTGCCGGCCGCGAGGCCGCCGATCTGCGCCGAGGTGACGTTCGCCCCCACCGCGAGGATCTCCTGGTAGGAGCCGCCGACCAGCCTCTCGACGCGGAAGGAGGTCTCGTTGTTCGAGGCGTCGATCCAGGTGAGCAGGATCGCGGTGGAGGAGACCCCCCTGGCCGAGAGACCGGTGGGCGCCGCCGGGACCTTCGGCGCCGGCGGCGGCGGATTGAGGGTGATCACGGCCGCCGTGTTGCTGTAGCCGGAGAAGCCGGCGGCATTGGCGGCGCGCACCCGGAAGAGATGGGTCGAGGCGGCCGCGAGACCGGTGACGTGGACGGAGGTGACGCCGGCGCCCACCGACAGGATCTCCTGGAAGGCGCCGTTGACCGACCGCTCGACGCGGAAGGAGGTCTCGTTGCTCGAGTTGTCCTGCCAGGTGAGCACCACCTCGCCGGCGCCGATCGCCTGGCCGCTGAGACCGCTGGGCGCGGCGGGGACGGACGATGTCGGGGGCGCCGGCGTGATGGTGCTGGCGGCGTTGCTGTAGCCGGAGAAGCCGGCGGCGTTGCTGGCCCGCACGCGGAAGGTGTAGACCGTCCCCGGGGTGAGGCCGGTGACGTGGACGGAGGCGACGTTGGCGCCCACCGTCAGCACCTCCTGGAAGGCGCCGCTGACCTGGGTCTCGACGCGGAAGAGCGTCTCGTTGTTCGAGTTGTCCTGCCAGGAGAGCGCGATCTCGGTGCCCGAGACCGCCTGCGCCATCAGGGCCGCGGGAGCGGCCGGCGTGGCCGGCGGCGGTGGCGGCGGCGTGGCCTGCGTGGTGGCGCCCGCCGTGTTGCTGTAGGCCGAGTTGCCGGCGGCGTTGGCCGCGCGGACCCGGAAAACGTAGGCCGTCGACGGGGCGAGGCCGGAGATCTGGACCTGGGTGGCGCCGGCGGCGAGCGCCTGGACCTCCTGGAAGGCGCCGTTCACGAGCTGCTCGACGCGGAAGGAGGTCTCGTCGCTCGAGTTGTCCTGCCAGGAGAGATTGATCGCGGAGCTCGAGGCCGCCTGCGCCGCGAGCGCGCCCGGCGCGTTGGGAGCGGACGGGCCCGGCGGTGGCGGGGGGGGCGGCGGGGTGACGCCGCCGCCCTGGTTGGCGAGCAGCGCCACGGCCGGGTGGATGCGGGTCAGGTCCTGCCCCATCAGCTTGCCGAGCGGCGCGCCCTCCCGGATCGCGTCGCCGAGCATGTAGACGGTCAGCGCCCGGCCGTAGGCGACCATCGCGGCGTCCCCCTCCTGCTGGCCGGCGCGGATCAGCACCTCGGCGGCGCCGGTCTTCTCCGGGGCGTAGAGCTCGCGGTCGGACTCCACCACGGTGCCGAGCGTGCCGCCCAGGCGGGGTCCCGACCAGGTGTACTGGAGGAGGCGCGCCCAGAAGCCGCCGACCGTGCCGTCGCCCATCACCATCGGCTCGATGTCCTTGTAGGTATGGGCGATCGACGAGATCACCTGGCTCGGCTTCAGGGCCGGGATGCCGAGCGGGGCGTCGCCGCTGTCCCGCTGGTAGCGGTTCAGGTAGTGCATGTCGTACATGCCGATCGTCCACTGCGAGTCGGTGAGGTCGGTGTTGTTGCTGCCCGTCGCCGGCATCAGGTCCGGGCCGCCCCAGAAGCCGTAGGTGACGCCGTTCTGGACCGGCGCCGCGTACTGCTGGGTGATCGAGCGCGCGAAGTTCAGGCGGAAGTCGTCCAGGAAGCTGGCGTCGTTGCTCGCCAGGCCCATGAAGCGGAAGACGTTCTGCCACTGCTGGCCGACGCGGCCGGTCAGCGTGGCGTTGATGTTGACCGGGTAGTCCGCCGCGCAGGGCGGGCCGTCGGGGCCGTGCGGCTGGGTCACCGTGCCGCCGCGCGTCGGGCATTCCCAGCGGCGGAAGTTGTCGGCGCCCCGCTGGACGATGTCGAGCACCGTCTGGTCGCCGGTCAGCCAGTAATAGAGGAAGAGATTCTCGAAGTAGGCGTGCGAGCTGTTGAAGTCGGTGCGGTAGGCGCCGTAGCCGGTGGGCGACTGGCCGCAGTAGAACCACGGGTCGTTCGGGCCGCACTGCATGATCTGGGTGTGGAGCGTGCGCAGGGCCGCGGGGTTGGCGATCTCGTCCAGCCACTCGACGGCGCCCGTCCGCATCGCCCAGACCTGGGCCGTGCTGGAGGTGTTGTGGTAGTCCGTCCAGGAGCCGCACCAGAACGTGTCGTCCCACGGCTCGTTCGGCGTCGGGTCGCCCTCGCCGTTGGGGCCGCAGGTGACCTCGCCGTCCTCGCCGTCCAGGCCCCAGTAGCGGGGGAAGACGCCGAAGGTCATCAGGCCGTTGGTGCCGACCTGGTCGATCTTGCTCACCGTGCGCGCGAGCACGCTGGTGATCACCGTGTCGTAGGCGGCGAGGTCGGGCGGCAGCGCGCCGACGGGGAAGTCGTCCAGGGCGTCGGTGGAGGCGAACCACTGGGCTTCCGGCCAGGCGCGGAGCGGCCGGTTGAGCGGCGCCCAGGTGGTGCGGTTCAGGTCGTCGCGCGACGGCGTGCCGGCGGTCGCCGTCACCGCCAGGGTGGCGAAGACCCCCTGGTGATTGGCGAGCCAGGCCTTGTCGTCCACCGCGTCGATCGCCAGGTGGCCGCCCGGCAGCAGGCGGAGGGCCTGCGGCTCGTAGCGATGCATGTGATTGAGGGCGATCGCCACCGTGCCGGCCGGGCCGCTGGCGGCGAGCAGGGCGCCGTCGGCCTTGGCGCCGGTCGCGGCGGCGCCGGCGACGTTGACGTCGAACTGCAGCGGCGAGGTGCGGGTCGGCCGGAGCTGCTGGCGCACCCAGGCGCTCTGGGTGGCGTCGACCGCGCCGGAGACCGCGGGGGCCGAGAAGCCGCCGGCGGCGGTGACCGTGGGCGTGGTGCCGCCCACCGTGATCGCCAGGTCATCGCGCAGCTTGTCGATGCGCACGCCGTTCGGCGTGCCGTCCGGGTTCGAGACGCAGCCCTCGCAACTGAGGTTCCCCTCCCAGTTGGTGACGTGGCGGACGATGGCGGTCGGAGAGCCGGCGGTGAAGACGTAGCGCCGCCGCGTGCTCACCTGGCCGCCGCCGACCGGCGGCACGTCGTAGGCCCCCTGCACCACGACGATCGCGGTGAGCGGCCCCTGGTGCTCGATCCACACCCGGCGGGTCGTCGAGTGACCGTAGGTGGAGCCCCCGGTCTGGAGCGTGAGGGCGCCGCCGCCGATCAGCCGCTGGCCGCTGTCGAGATCCACCGCGTCGAACAGCGCGCCGGCGCCGGCGCCCAGGCGGAAGGTCGCGACGCCCGTGTCCACCGTGACCGCGTTGCCGCTCTGGGTCAGGGTGAGCGGATTGGCCGGCGCCGGGTTGGCCACCGAGCCGTCGGCGACCAGCCGGTAGGCGGCCGTCTGATTGGCGCCCACCGTGGCCGGGAAGGTGACGAGCAGCCACTGGACGGGCGCCGTCGGATCGCTCTTGCCGGCGTTCCAGCGCGCCGTCACCTCGAATTCGGCCGGCACCGGCGCGCCGGAGGCGTCGACGACGGCGAGCTGACCGGTGCCGAGGACGTTGAGGCTGCGCGGCAGCGGCACGCCCGAGCGCACGACCTCGGCGCTGCGCGCCACACCCGCCGTCTCACGGACGTTGAAGCGGAGTTGCGAGGGGACCGGTACCGTGGCCGCCGACGCGCCAGCGTCGAAAGGGCCCGCGAAACCGAAGATCAGGATTGCGAGGACGAGGAGAACGAAACGGCGCGAGCCCTCCACAGACATCTGACAGCTCCCTTTTGAAACGGTCCACCACACTGCACCCACACCCGGTTGATAGAGATCCCCCATGGGCGGGGAAGTGGACTTGCCCACCGTGGGGTGACGAGCCGGCCGGGCGGTCGGTCCGTCGGCGACTGCTGTCTTGCGGGCTGAAGCCCGCCGTGATTTATGCATGTGACGCTATAGAGTAAAAGAGGGAGAAGTCAACGGTTCGAGGGGGAAATTCGTTCAACGGACACGTATTTCCGGAATGGGACCGTGCTGGAGCGCCCAATCGCGCCCGGACGGGCGGGCTCAACTCTGGATCGAGCCGGAATGAAGGTTTTCGCGGGTCGTGGGTGCCCACGGCTGCGCACTCCGTGAGCACCCGGCGCTCCGGCCTTGCGCAGAATCAAGAAGGCTACTTTTACAAAGGTAGGGACGGAGGGGGATAATCGTGTCGATGCCTACGAACGAGGTGCCGGAGAGGCCGGAGAGCGCGCCGCGAGGTCCCCGCCGCCGGGCGCCGGCGGACCTCTGGGCGTTCGCCCGCGCCTGGGCCCTCCTCCTCGCCGCCGATCTCGGGCTGCGGGCGCTCCCCTTCCCGCGCGTGGACCGCTGGCTCTCCCCAGCGCCGGGGAAGAAGGTGGCGGGGGAAAAGGTAGTGGACCGCCTCGTCTGGGCGACGGCGGCGGCGGCGCGCCATCATCTCTATCCCATGCGCTGCCTCCCCCGGGCGCTGGCCCTGCGCTGGCTGCTCGCCCGGCAGGGCGTCGCCGCGGAGCTGCGGATCGGCGTCACCCGCGAGGGGGACGGGCTCGCGGCTCACGCCTGGGTCGAGCGTCGGGGGCGGCCGGTGGGCGAGCCGCCGGGGGTGGAAGAGCGCTTCTCCTCTCTTTTGACCCCTTGACAGGCATTTTCCATCCTCCTATGCTGTTAGCAGTCATCGGGGGCGAGTGCTAACAGCCGGCCCCGATGAACCCAATCTCCAGTCTCCACTCTCGACTACAAGGAGGTAACCGCTGTGAATATCCGTCCACTGCACGATCGGGTCCTGGTGAAGCGCATTGAGCAGGAGGAGCAGGTCCGGGGAGGCATCATCATTCCGGACACCGCCAAGGAGAAGCCGCAGGAGGCCGAGGTGATCGCCGTCGGCCCCGGCAAGCTCAACGAAGAGGGCAAGCGCGCTCCCATGGACGTCAAGGAGGGCGACCGCGTCCTCATGGGCAAATACTCCGGGAGCGAGATCAAGCTCGACGGCAATGACTACGTGATCCTCCGCGAGGAAGAGATCCTGGCCATCGTCAGCTCGAACGGCAGCAAGTAAAGGCTTCTCCCCGACCCCCGAGACCGACATCCAATTTTCGATATCCCAGGTATCAGGAGGCAGATCAGACATGGCTAAACAGATCACTTACTCCGGGGACGCGCGCGCCGCGATCCTGCGGGGCGTCAACAAGCTCGCCGACGCGGTCAAGGTGACCCTCGGTCCCAAGGGCCGCAACGTGGTCATCGAGAAGAAGTTCGGCTCGCCGACCATCACCAAGGACGGCGTCACCGTCGCCAAGGAGATCGAGCTCTCCGATCCGCTCGAGAACATGGGCGCCCAGATGGTGCGCGAGGTCGCCTCGAAGACCTCCGACGTGGCGGGCGACGGCACCACCACCGCGACCGTTCTCGCCCAGGCGATCTACCGCGAGGGCTCCAAGAACGTCACCGCCGGCGCCAACCCGATGGAGGTCAAGCGCGGCATCGAGATGGCCGTCAAGGCCGCCGTCGAGGCGATCGACAAGATGTCCCGCCCGGTCGAGGGCAAGGACATCGCCCACGTCGGCACCATCTCGGCGAACAACGACGTCGAGATCGGCCGCATCATCGCCGAGGCGATGGAGAAGGTCGGCAAGGACGGCGTGATCACCGTCGAGGAGGCCCGCGGCCTCGAGACCACCCTCGAGGTGGTCGAGGGCATGCAGTTCGACCGCGGCTATCTCTCCCCCTACTTCGTCACCGACGCCGAGCGCATGGAGACGGTGCTCGAGAACGCCAGGATCCTCCTCCACGAGAAGAAGATCAGCTCGATGAAGGACCTCCTCCCCGTGCTCGAGCAGGTCGCCAAGCAGGGCCGGCCGCTGCTGATCATCGCCGAGGACGTCGAGGGCGAGGCGCTGGCCACCCTGGTGGTCAACAAGCTGCGCGGCACGCTGCACGTCGCCGCCGTCAAGGCCCCGGGCTTCGGCGACCGCCGCAAGGCCATGCTGGAGGACATCGCGGTCCTCACCGGCGGCCGGGTGATCACCGACGACCTCGGCATCAAGCTCGAGAACGTCCGCTGGGAGGACCTCGGCGACGCCAAGAAGGTCGTCATCACCAAGGACGAGACCACCATCGTCACCGACTCCGACGACACCAAGCGGCACGAGGCGATCGCCGGCCGGGTCAAGCAGATCCGCAACCAGGTCGAGGAGACCACCTCCGACTACGACCGCGAGAAGCTCCAGGAGCGCCTGGCCAAGCTGGTGGGCGGCGTGGCGGTGATCAAGGTCGGCGCCGCGACCGAGACCGAGATGAAGGAGAAGAAGGCGCGCGTCGAGGACGCCATGCACGCCACCAAGGCGGCCGTCGAGGAGGGGATCGTCCCCGGCGGCGGCGTGGCCCTGCTGCGCGCCGTCAAGGCCGTCGACGCTCTCCAGGCCGAGGGCGACGTCCGCGTCGGCATCAACATCGTCCGCCGCGCGCTCGAGGAGCCGGCCCGCCAGATCGCGGCCAACGCCGGCGAGGAGGGCTCGGTGGTCGTCAAGCAGCTCCTGGCCGACAACGGCACCAGCGGCTACAACGCGGCCACCGGCAAGTTCGAGGACCTGGTCGCGGCCGGCGTCATCGACCCCGCCAAGGTCACCAAGACGGCGCTGCTCAACGCGTCGTCGATCGCCGGCCTGATGCTCACCACCGAGGCCATGGTCTCCGAGATCAAGGAGAAGGACGAGAAGGGCGGCGGCATGCCGGGCGGCGGTGGCATGGGCGGCATGGGCGGCGGCATGTACTAAGACGGACGTCCCGGCGGCTCAGCCGCCGCCGGTGTGTGATACGAGGCCGGTCCGCGTGAGCGCGGGCCGGCCGTTTTGTTTTTTGGGCAGGCAGGCTTAGAAGCGGGCGCGCAGCCCGAGGTACACCTTGCTCTGGACGCGGTCCTCGGAGCCCTGGACGAGATCGAAGCGTCCCACCCCGAAGGCGCTCAGCTTGCGGGTGATGTAGATGTCGAGGCCGAACTGGGCGTTGGCCCCGAGCTTCGTCTGGCTCCCGGACACGCCGGGACCCGGATTGCTGGTGAGCAGCGTGGCGTCGATGATGTGGGCGCCGGCCCCCACGCCCAGGAAGGTGTCGACCGGCCCGAGCGGAATGACGCCCACCAGATTGATCCCCAGCAGCAGGTCGTTCCCTTTCCCCGGGTGCCCGCTGCTCGGGCTCCAGTATCCGACCTCGGGCTCGACATAACCGATGATCCCCTCGTCGCCCGTGGTCCTCCGGGCGTCGTCGTCCCCCCGCCCGCTGACGCGGATGCGCAGGGAGGCCGTGTAGTAGTTCTCCACCTTGTTCAGCGGCTCCACCAGCCCGATGCCCGCTCCGAGGGCGAAGCGGTCGCGGTGCCGGCCCCCGTCGTCGTCCCGGTCGTTCGAGCTCTGGGCCTGCGCCCGGCCGGCGGGAAGCAGAGCCGCCGCCGTCAGAAGACAAACCATCGTCCAACGTTTCATTCCGTTTCCTCTCCTTCCAGGAAGGACGCGCGTGCGCTATCCTCTCCGGGGCCAAGTGAATTCTTCTCTCGAGTTGTGGACGGATGCTACCATGGCCGGGCTCCGGGCCATCCGTGGAATTCAGCGCTCCGGCGCCTTGCCGTCGTGGCTTTCCGGACCCGCGGGTCGGAGAGCCGGACCCGCGGGTCACAGAAGCGGACCCGCGGGTCACGGAAGCGGACCCGTGGGTCGCCGAAGCGGACCCCCGGGTCGCTGAAGTGGACCCCCGGGTCACAGAGCTGGAGGGTCGGGAAGTTGGACCCGGGGGTCCGAAAGCTGGACCCGGAGGTCGAAACACTGGACCCGCGGGTCGGGAACCTGAATTCCTAGGAAAGAATCGCGACGACTTCGGGCAGGCGATCGAAACCGGAGGGATAGCTGAGGTGCCGCACCGGCACGCGCCGCACCAGCCGGGCCAGGCGGTCCAGACGGGCAGGCTGAAGACCGGCCGCTTCCACGAGGCGCGCCGAGAACGAGTGGCGCACCAACTCGATGAGCGCCTCGCTCCGGGAGACCGGCTGCACCTCGATACCGCCCGCCGTTTCCTGCCGCCGCGACGCCAGATAGATACAGGCGAGGGGAGTGGAGGCGTCGCGGAAGGAGCCGAAGCCCTCGCCGCCGACCGTGACCCGCCTCTTCGCGGAATCTCTCTGGACGCGCGGCAGGCGCTCGGGTGGGCCCGCGAAGTGCGCGGCCTCGTCCGGCCACATCCGCATCTCGGGATAGGCCGGCCGGGCTTCCCAGCGGCCGTCCACCTCATCCACCACCAGCAGGTCATCCGTCAGCAGCGAGGCGCCGGCCCGCACCATCGCCGCCGCGAGACCGCTCTTGCCGCCGCCGTGACGGGAGATGAAGGCGATGCCCTGACCGTCCACCGCGACCGCGGAGGCATGGATGGTCGGCAGGCCCCGGCGCTCGAACCAGTAGGAGAGGACGGGCCCGAGGAAGCGGAGCTCGGCCAGGTCGCGAGCGGCCTCCGGCACACAGCCTTCGATTCGATCAGTTTTCACCAGGAAGTCCCCGGCCTCGTGAAACCGGAGGACCTCGCGGTCGTCCGCTCTGTAGAGACAGGTGAGGCTCGCTCCATCCGGGGCCTTGAAAGGACTCTCGTAAAGGAGAGCTTGCCGCCGTGGCATCACGGCCAGCACAGGCTCGGGTGAATTTTCGAAGGTCAGGTCGCTCGGTCCCTCGGAGGGAATGAGCCGGACTGTAAAGGGAAAGCTCGTGGTTACCGTGCAGCCAAAAAGTCCGACACTGCACTGTCCCGCTTGGAAACTCTCGACATCACGTGGCGCCACTACCGGTGAAGTCTCCATCATTGACGTCAAAGCCGCCGCCCGCCGTCAGCTCGAGGATCGAGCCCCACTCCCGCAAGACAGGGCTCTCGTAGGGTTTCCTGGCGGCGGGACCTGTCCCTTCCGGGAGCGTTTCGTTTTCGCTGGTCGTCATGGCTTCTCCTGGGAGTTTCTCCGGCCCGATCATGCCGCTACCGGTGAAGAGGCCGCAGCTTCAGGCCGGCGGCCTCCGCGGACCGTCTCACAACGCCGCAACCAGATCTCGAGCAGAATCGTGTGCCACAAGGCACCCATCGCACCACCCATTTTCCCATTGAGAAAGTCAGAGAAGGCCGACCGCAACTCGTCCCCGTTAACAATGCCCATTTCAACGGCGAGCGGAGCCTTCAGCATTTTCGCGATTTCGCCCCCGGCCCGTTCCCGTAACATCAGATCAAGAAACCTTGCGAACTTCGTCTTGCCCGGCCGGACGCGAACGACCTCCGGAAGAATCCCCGTCATCGAGCGCCGCAGGAGGTTCTTGTGGGAATCCAACCGGAAGAGCTGCTCGCCGGGAATCGCTAGCACGTACTCGCAGAGCCGGCGATCCAGGAAGGGATGACGTACTTCGATACCGAAGGAGGCAGCGTTCCGGTCGTGCCAGTTGGCGAGCCGCCAGTACCAGGGAACCCCCACGAGATTGGCATGGACATCCTGCCGCGCCGGGCTCGCTGAAATCTTACGGATGCCCTTCAGGCGCCCGGCAAGCCGGGTCCGGCGGGCGAAATCCGGATGGATCCAGGCGGGCGGCAGGCCCTCGCGTCTCCCCAGGGTCGATCGCAGGAGCCGGTCCGCGCCGGCCGGGAGGTGTGGGCGGGCGAAATATTGATAGAGGGATCGGAGGACCGGATCCTTTCGCCCGCGAGCGTGGCGCACGATCTCCTGGACCGCCGCCAAGTCGCCTCGCCGCAGGCGTTCCGCGTAGATGAGCGAGCTCCCGCGCAGCAGGTCGTCTCCCCCGTGACCCATGAGCAGCACCCGCGATCCTCGCGCCACCATCCGGCGGAAGATCTCCTGGTAGCAGGTGCGCCAACCGGTGAAGGGCGTGTCGGGGCTGAAGGGTGGGAGGGCCGGCGATTCCAGGCGCCAGAGGCGCTCGGCCGCGATGGGCTCCACGTCCAGGCCGAGCTCCCCGGTCATCGCCCGGCTGTAGCTCCGCTCATCGCATTCGGTGAGGCGGTCGAAAGCGAAGGTGTAGCCGCGGGCCCCAGGGCCGGGAGCGCGGTGCGCCAGCGCCGCCACCGAGGTCGAGTCGAGGCCGCCGCTCATCGCGATCCCGACGAACTTTCCTGCGCCGCGGAGGCGGTCGGTCACCGCGCGCTGGAGGATCTCCAGGAAGTGGGCCGCGTAGTCATCGTCGCGCCCGTACCGGATCTCTCGCGCGGGAGGAGACCAGTAGCGCTCCACGCGCAGTCCCTCGTCGGTGGCGATCAGCCGCCGGCCGGGAGCGAGCTTGTGAACGGCCGCGAAGAAGCTCCGCTCCGGGTCCTCGCACCGGCCGGCCAGATACGCCGCGATCTCCACTTCGTTATAACCGTCGGGGACCGCCGGATGCCCGAGCACCTGCACGGCGTCCGAGGCGAAGCAGATCAGCGAGCCGGCGCGCGCGTAGTGGAGCGGCTTGATCCCCAGGGGGTCGACGGCGCAGAGGAGCCGACGCCGGCCGGCGTCCCACACCGCGAAGGCGAAGTCGCCGAGCAAATGGTCGGTGCAGGCCTCTCCCCATTCGAGGTAGGCCGCCAGGAGCAGCCCCACGTCCGAGGCGTCGGCCCCCGCCGCCGGCTCGAGCCGGGCGATGAGCTCGGACCGGTTGTCGAGCCGGCCGTCGAACACGGCGCAGACCTGACGTCGTGGATCGAGGAGCGGCTGCTCCAAGCCGGTCTTTTCAGCGTGTCCGCTGTGGAGGGCCAGGTGGGCGAGCCCCGCCTCGCCCAGGAAGCGGTAGCCGATCCCGGCGGGGGCCCGGTAGGCCGCGGACTCCGCCAGGGCCCGCAGGGCCGCCGGCTCGACGCGGGGAGCCCCGAAATCCACCAGGCCACAGAGACCGCTCATCCGCTCACCCGTCCGTCGAGCTTGACGAGCCCGCGCGCCGCCAGGGCTTCGACGAGCCGCGCGAGATCCTCGCGCAGGCGCTCCTCCGGCACGTCGTACTCCGTGAGGAGAGCGCGGCAGACCGCCTCGATCTCCCCGTGGAGGTGGAGCAGAGACCACATGCGGGTGCCGACCTCGTCGAGCCCGTAGTACCGGCCGGTCGCGGTCTCGAGGAGAACGGCTTCCCCGTCGAGATCCCGGAACAGGACGGAGTCCGGCACGGTGACACGCGTCGCGAGGTCGGTCATAGATATCGTTGAAGACACGAGTTGGGCCAATTATAGCGAGGCTTTGCGGGAAGCGGGTAAAAAAAGAGGGGAGGGCCGGAATCCGGCCCTCCCGACGTCGCCCTCGCGGGCGACCATGGTCAGTTGCGATGCGTCGCGCAGGACAGGTTGCCGTTGTTGTAGCTGTCGAGCTGCGTCTGTAGGGCGGTCCCCGCCTGTCCGGCGGTGCTGCTGGAGGAGACCCCGCTGC
Source organism: Thermoanaerobaculia bacterium (assembly GCA_036402955.1). Taxonomy (GTDB): domain Bacteria; phylum Acidobacteriota; class Thermoanaerobaculia; order Multivoradales; family UBA5704; genus DATARR01. Next base: position 15,392 of record DASWRX010000301.1, on the reverse strand, counting down.
CCAGCGGATTCTGCCTGAGCCAGGCGTCGGCGGCCTGGATGATCGTGGTGATGCAGCTCACGTTGTTGCCGATGAGAGCGTTGAGCTCCGCGGGGACGAGCTGCTGGAACAGGTTGATCGTCTCGTCGCCCCGCGGCGGGGTGCTCAGCCAGGTGATGGCCTGGGCCTTCGTGTAGGTCACCCCACCGATGGTGATCGACTGGACCGGCCAGGCGTCCGAGTGATTCTTCCAGTAGCCGAGAGTCCCCGTGCCGCCGCAACTGGCGACCGGGAAGTGGTATCCGAAGTCCACGTCCGTACGGCTGGCCGTGAGGCTGACCGTCGCCTGGTTGGCCGTCGAGAGGCCGTCGAGGTCCCAGGTCTCGGTGAAGGTGCCCGGCAGCGTCGTGGTGACGATGCGCACCGTGTAGGTTCCGGCGAAGAGGCTGCCGAAGCTATAGGTGCCGTTCCCACTGGTCGTGGTGGTCGCCACGACGGTACCGCCGCTGTTGAGCAGTTGGACGGTCACACCGTTGACGCCGACCTCACTGGCATCCTGCAGGCCGTTGGCGTTGGCGTCGTTCCAGACCCGGTCGCCGATCGAGAGGCTGCCGACCGCCCGATAGCCGAAGTCGACGTCGGTGCGGCTGGCCGTGAGGTTGACCGTCGCCTGGTTGGCCGAGGAGAGGCCGTCGAGGTCGAAGGTCTCGGCGGAGCCGGCCGGCAGGGTGCTGGTGACGATCTTCACGGTGTAGGTGCCGGCCGTCAGGTTCGCGAAGGTGTAGTTGCCGTTGCCGCTCGTCGTCGTGGTGGCGATGACGGTGCCGCTGCTGTTGAGCAGTTGGACGGTGACGCCGTTGGTGCCGGCCTCACCGGAATCCTGCACGCCGTTGGCGTTGGCGTCGTTCCACACCCGGTCGCCGATCGAGAGGCTGCCGCGGTAGCCGAAGTCGACGTCGGTGCGGTTGGCGCCGGCGGCGAGAGTGAAGGTGGCCTTGCTGGCCGTGGCGACACCGTCGAGGTCGTAGGTCGGAGCGACACCGGCGGGCAGGGTCGTGGTGACGACCTTGACCGAGTAGGTGCCGGCCGGGCGGCCGCCGAAGGTGTAGTTGCCGTCGCCGGCCGTGATGGCGGAGGCGAGGGCGTTGCCGTTGCTGTCGAGGAGCTGCACGGTGACGCCGTTCATGCCGGTCTCGCCGGAGTCCTGAACGCCGTTGCCGTTGGTGTCGTACCAGACCCGGTCACCCACCGAGCCGAGGGTCCCGCAGTCGTCCAGGTCGATGTTGATGTCGCCCTGACCGGTGGTCTGCAGGTTGTTGCCGGAGGTGGGCTGGCTCGTCACCGTCCAGAGGAACCAGCCGGAGCCGCCGAAGTTGATGTTCTTGCCGTTGGCGCCGACCCCGATCTGGAAGGCCGGGCCGGTGCGGCTGATGGTGATCACCGCTCCCGCGTAGCTGCCGGTGCCGGTCAGGGTGCCGGTGTAGGCCGTGAAGTACGCGAAGGTGGCGGTGTTGACCGGGCCGCCGTTCTCGGAGTAGGCCGAAGACTGGAGCTCCTTCTTCGGGCTGCCGGACGGCGCGGTGGTTGTGAAGCCGCTGAACTGGACGTCCACCGTGAAGCCCTTGGTCGGATCGGAAACGCTCCTCACCGAGCCGGTCAGGTGGGCGGTGCCGTCACCGTTGATGACGAAGCCTCCCGGGTTCGGCGTGAAGACGAGATCCGTGACGATGCCGGGGAACCAGAAGGCCTGGCCACCCGAGGACGGACCGTAGACCGAATCGAGGGCCGCCGGGATGGCGCAGCCGTTGATCTTGTAGCCGAAGTCGACGTCGGTGCGAACCTGCCCGGTGGCCAGGGTGAAGGTGGCGAAGCTCGGCGTGGCGACGCCGTCGAGGTCGTAGGTCGGCATCAGGCCGGCCGGCAGGTTGACCACGCGGACGGAGTAGTTGCCGCCGGCGAGGTTGGGGAAGGTGTAGTTGCCGTCGCCGGCCGTGGTGGCGGTGGCGAGCACGTTGCCGCCGGCGTCGAGCAGTTGGACGGTGAGGCCGTTGAGACCGACCTCGCCCGCGTCCTGGATGCCGTTGCCGTTGCTGTCGAGCCAGACGCGGTCGCCGACGGAGCCGACGCTGCGGTAGCCGAAGTCGACGTCGGTGCGGTTGGCGCCGGCGGCGAGGGTGAAGGTGGCGGCATTGGCCGTGGCCACGCCGTCGAGGTCGTAGGTCTCCGCGGCTCCGGCGGGGAGCGAGGAGGCCACGACGCGGACGGTGTAGGTGCCGGCGGCCAGGTTGCTGAAGGTGTAGTTGCCGTCACCGCCGGTGGTGGTGGAGGCGATCACCGTGCCGCCGCTGTTGACGAGCTGGACGGTGACGCCGTTGAGGCCCGCCTCACCCGTGTCCTGGGTGCCGTTGCCGTTGGTGTCGAGCCAGACGCGGTCGCCGACGGAGCCGGTGTTCCGGTACCCGAAGTCGACGTCGGTCCGGTTGGCGCCGGCGGCAAGGGTGAAGGCGGCCGAGTTGAGGGTGGCCACGCCGTCGAGGTCGTAGGTCTCCGCGACCCCGGCGGGGAGCGAGGAGGCGACGACGCGGACGGTGTAGGTGCCGGCGGCCAGGTTGGCGAAGGTGTAGTTGCCGTCACCGCTGGTGGTGGAGGTGGCGATCACGGTGCCGCCGCTGTTGACGAGCTGGACGGTGACGCCGTTGATGCCGGTCTCGCCCGCGTCCTGGGTGCCGTTGCCGTTGGCGTCGAGCCAGACGCGGTCGCCGACGGAGCCGGTGTTCCGGTATCCGAAGTCGACGTCCGTCCGGTTGGCGCCGGCGGCGAGGGTGAAGGTCGCCTGGTTGGCGGTGGCGATGCCGTCGAGGTCATAGGTCGCCGCGACTCCGGCGGGGAGCGAGGCGGCCACGACGCGGACGGTGTAAGTGCCGGCGGCGAGGTTGCCGAACGTGTAGTTGCCGTCACCGGTGGTCGTGGCGGTGGCCACGACGTTGGAGCCGCTGTCGAGGAGCTGGACGGTGACGCCGTTGATGCCGGTCTCGCCCGCGTCCTGGATGCCGTTGCCGTTGGCGTCGAGCCAGACGCGGTCGCCGACGGAGCCGGTGTTCCGGTATCCGAAGTCGACGTCGGTGCGGTTGGCGCCGGCGGCCAGGGTGAAGGTGGCCGTGTTCAGGGTGGCAATGCCGTCGAGGTCGTAGGTCTCCGCGACTCCGGCTGGGAGCGAGGAGGCGACGATCCGGACGGTGTAGGTGCCGGCGGCGAGGTTGTTGAACGAGTAGTTGCCGTCACCGCTGGTGGTGGTGGTGGCGATCACGGTGCCGCCGCTGTTGACGAGCTGGACGGTGACGCCGTTGATGCCGGTCTCGCCCGCGTCCTGAGTGCCGTTGCCGTTGGCGTCGAGCCAGACGCGGTCGCCGACGGAGCCGGTGTTCCGGTATCCGAAGTCGACGTCGGTCCGGTTGGCGCCGGCGGCGAGGGTGAAGGTGGCCGTGTTGAGAGTGGCGACGCCGTCGAGGTCGTAGGTCTCCGTCACTCCGGCGGGGAGCGAGGCGGCCACGACGCGGACGGTGTAGGTGCCGGCGGTGAGGTTGTTGAACGAGTAGTTGCCGTCACCGCTGGTCGTGGTGGTGGCCACGACGTTGGAGCTGCTGTCGAGGAGCTGGACGGTGACGCCGTTGAGGCCCGTCTCGCCCGCGTCCTGGGTGCCGTTGCCGTTGGCGTCGAGCCAGACGCGGTCGCCGACGGAGCCGGTGTTCCGGTATCCGAAGTCGACGTCCGTCCGGTTGGCGCCGGCGGCGAGGGTGAAGGTGGCCGTGTTGAGAGTGGCGATGCCGTCGAGGTCGTAGGTCGCCGTGACTCCGGCGGGGAGCGAGGCGGCCACGATCTTGACGGTGTAGGTGCCGGCGGCGAGGTTGTTGAACGAGTAGTTGCCGTCACCGCTGGTCGTGGTGGTGGCCACGACGTTGTTGGAGCTGTCGAGGAGCTGGACGGTGACGCCGTTGAGGCCCGTCTCGCCCGCATCCTGGACTCCGTTGCCGTTGGCGTCGAGCCAGACACGGTCGCCGACGGAGCCGGTGTTCCGGTATCCGAAGTCGACGTCGGTGCGGTTGGCGCCCGCGGCGAGGGAGAAGGTGGCCGTGTTGAGGGTGGCGATACCGTCGAGGTCGTAGGTCGCCGCGACTCCGGCGGGAAGCGAGGCGGCGACGACGCGGACGGTGTAGGTGCCGGCGGCCAGGTTGTTGAACGCGTAGTTGCCGTCACCGCTGGTCGTGGTGGTGGCCACGACGTTGGAGCTGCTGTCGAGGAGCTGGACGGTAACGCCGTTGATGCCGTTCTCGCCCGCGTCCTGGGTGCCGTTGCCGTTGGCGTCGAGCCAGACGCGGTCGCCGACGGAGCCGGTGTACCGGTATCCGAAGTCGACGTCGGTGCGGTTGGCGCCGGCGGCGAGGGTGAAGCTGGCCTGGTTGGCGGTGGCGATACCGTCGAGGTCGTAGGTCGCCGCGACTCCGGCGGGGAGCGAGGCGGCCACGACGCGGACGGTGTAGGTGCCACCGGCCAGGTTGCTGAAGGTGTAGTTGCCGTCACCACTGGTCGTGGCCGTGGCCACGACGTTGGCGCTGGAGTCGAGGAGTTGGACGGTGACGCCGTTGATGCCGTTCTCGCCCGCGTCCTGGATGCCGTTGCCGTTGGCGTCGAGCCAGACGCGATCGCCGATGGAACCGGTGCCCCGGTATCCGAAGTCGACGTCGGTGCGGTTGGCGCTGGCGGCCAGGGTGAAGGTGGCCACGTTGGGAGTGGCGACGCCGTCGAGGTCGTAGGTCGGCGCGAGCCCGGCGGGGAGCGAGGCGGCGACGACGCGGACGGTGTAGGTGCCGGCGTTGAGATTCGAGAACGAGTAGTTGCCGTCACCGCTGGTCGTGGCCGTGGCCACGACGTTGTTGGAGCCGTCGACCAGTTGGACGGTGACGCCGTTGATGCCGGTCTCGCCGGCGTCCTGGACACCGTTGCCGTTGGCGTCGTTCCAGAGGCGGTCGCCGACGGAGCCGGTGCCCCGGTAGCCGAAGTCGACGTCGGTGCGGGTGTCGCCGGCGCTCAGGCTGAAGGTGGCGGCGTTGGGAGTGGCGACGCCGTCGAGGTCGTAGGTCGGCGACAGCCCCGCGGGGAGCGAGGAGGCGACGACGTGGACCGAGTAGGTGCCGGCCGTGAGCGCGGAGAAGGTGTAGTTGCCGTCACCGCTGGTCGTGGTGGTCGCGACCAGGCTGCCGTAGACATCGAGGAGCTGGACGGTGACGCCGTTGATGCCGGCCTCGCCCGCGTCCTGGACGCCGTTGCCGTTGGAGTCGAACCAGATCCGATCGCCGACGGAGGCCGTGGCGGGCGGGCAGTTGCCGAGATCGACGTTGACATCGCCCATCCCGGTGGTCTGCAGGTTGCCCGACGCCGGCTGGCTGGTGACGTTCCAGTTGAACCAGCCCGACGCGCCGAAATGGGTGTTCTTGCCGTTGGCGCCGGCGCCCACCTGGAAGGCCGGACCCGTCTGCGTGACATCGATGACGGCGCCCGCGTAGTTGCCGATCCCCGTCAGGGTGCCGGTGAACGCGGTGTAGTACCACCAGGTGGACGGATCCACCGGGCCGCCGTTCTCGACGTAGGCGTTGGGGAGGAGCTCCTTCTTCGGGCTGCCCGCAGGCGGGAGCCCCTGGTAGCCGCTGAACTGGATGTCGACGGTGAACGCGTTGTTCGGGTTCGAGACGCTGCGCGCCGTGCCCTGGAGACTGCCGGTGCCGTCGCTGTGGGTCACGAAGCCGCCCGGATTCGGCGTGAAGATGAAGTCCGTGCCGATGCCCGGCAGATAGAGGGCATGGCCGGAGGGGAACTGGTTGTACGCCGGATCGCCCTGGGCCGGAGTGGCGCAGTCGTCGAGGACCGGCGGCGGCGGCGGCTGGTAGCCGAAGTCGACGTCGGTGCGGTTGTCGCCGGCGGCGAGACCGAAGGTGGCGGTATTGGCGGTGGCGACGCCGTCGAGGTCGTAGGTCTCCGTGAGCCCGGTGGGCAGCGTAGAGGAGACGACGCGGACGGTGTAGGTGCCGGCGGCGAGATTGCCGAAGGCGTAGTTGCCGTCGCCGCTGGTGGTCGTCGAGGCGATGACGTTGGAGCCGGCGTCGAGCAGTTGCACGGTGACGCCGTTGAGGCCGGTCTCACCGGCATCCTGGACGCCGTTGCCGTTGAGGTCGATCCAGACGCGGTCGCCGACAGAGCCGGTGTTCCGGTAGCCGAAGTCGACGTCGGTGCGGCTGGCGCCCACGGCCAGGTTGAAGGTGGCCGTATTGGGGGTGCCGGCGCCGTCGAGGTCGTAGGTCTCCGCGACTCCCGGCGGGAGCGAGGCGGCGACGACGTTGACGGTGTAGGTGCCGGCGGCGAGATTGCCGAAGGCGTAGTTGCCGTCACCGCTGGTGGTGGTGGTGCCGACGACGTTGGAGCTGCCGTCGAGGAGCTGGACGGTGACGCCGTTGAGGCCGGGCTCACCCGAGTCCTGAGCCCCGTTGGCATTGGTGTCGAGCCAGACGCGGTCGCCGACGGAGCCGGTGTACCGGTATCCGAAGTCGACATCGGTGCGGCTGGCGCCGGCGGCCAGGGTGAAGGTCGCCTGGTTGGCGGTGGCGACGCCGTCGAGGTCGTAGGTCTCCGTAACTCCGGCGGGGAGCGAGGAGACGCGGACGGTGTAGGTGCCACCGGCCAGGTTGTTGAAGGAGTAGTTGCCGTCACCGCTGGTGGTGGTGGTGCCGACGACGTTGGAGCTGCCGTCGAGCAGTTGGACGGTCACTCCATTGATGCCGGTCTCGCCGGCGTCCTGAATGCCGTTGGCGTTGGCGTCGAGCCAGACGTGGTCGCCGACGGAGCCGGTGTACCGGTATCCGAAGTCGACGTCGGTGCGGTCGGCGCCGGCGGCGAGGGTGAAGGTCGCCTGGTTGGCGGTGGCGATGCCGTCGAGGTCGTAGGTCTCGGCCACTCCGGCGGGGAGCGAGGAGACGCGGACCGTGTAGGTGCCGGCGGCCAGGTTGTTGAAGGCGTAGTTGCCGTCACCGCTGGTGGTGGTGGTGCCGACGACGTTGGAGCTGCCGTCGAGGAGCTGGACGGTCACGCCGTTGATGCCGTTCTCGCCGGCATCCTGGATGCCGTTGCCGTTGGCGTCGAGCCAGACGCGGTCGCCGACGGAGCCGGTGTACCGGTATCCGAAGTCGACGTCGGTGCGGTTGGCGCCGGCTGCCAGGGTGAAGGTGGCCGTATTGAGAGTGGCGACGCCGTCGAGGTCGTAGGTCTCCGCGACTCCCGGGGGGAGCGAGGAGGCGACGATCCGGACGGTGTAGGTGCCACCGGCCAGGTTGTTGAAGGCGTAGTTGCCGTCGCCGCTGGTGGTGGTGGAGGCGACGACGTTGTTGGAGGAGTCGAGGAGCTCGACGGTGACGCCGTTGATGCCGGCCTCACCGGCATCCTGCGCGCCGTTGGCGTTGGTATCGAGCCAGACGCGGTCGCCCACGGAGGCGGTGCCGCGATAGCCGAAGTCGACGTCGGTGCGGCTGGCGCCGGCGGCGAGGGTGAAGCTGGCCTGGTTGGCGGTGGCGATGCCGTCGAGGTCGTAGGTCTCGGCGACCCCGGCGGGGAGCGAGGAGACGCGGACCGTGTAGTTGCCGCCGGCCAGGTTGTTGAAGGTGTAATTGCCGTCGCCGCTGGTCGTCGTGGTGGCGACGACGTTGTTGGCGGCGTCGAGCAGTTGGACCGTCACGCCGTTGATACCGGCCTCGCCGGCATCCTGAGCGCCGTTGCCGTTGGAGTCGAGCCAGACCCGGTCACCCACGGAAGCGGTGCCCCGGTAGCCGAAGTCGACGTCGGTGCGGCTGGCGCCGGCGGCGAGCGTGAAGGCGGCCACGTTGGGAGTCGCGACGCCGTCGAGATCGTAGGTCGGCGTGAACCCCGCGGGCGGAGCCACCCGCACGGAGTAGTTGCCGGCGGTCAGGTTGGAGAATGTGTAGTTGCCGTCGCCGCTGGTCGTGGCGGTGGCGACGACGTTGTTGGCGGCGTCGAGCAGTTGGACGGTGACGCCGTTGATGCCGCTCTCGCCGGCATCCTGAACGCCGTTGCCGTTGGCGTCGAGCCAGACCCGGTCGCCGACCGAGGCGGTGCCGCGGTACCCGAAGTCGAGGTCGGTGCGCGAGTCGCCGGGGGTCAGCGAGAAGGCGGCCACGTTGGGAGTGATGACGCCGTCGAGGTCGTAGGTCTCCGCCACCCCCGGGGGCAGCGAGGCCGCGACGACGCGGACCGAGTAGTTGCCGCCGTTCAGGTTGGAGAAGGCGTAGTTGCCGTCGCCGCTGGTCGTGGTGGTGGCCAGGACGTTGTTGGCGGCGTCGAGCAACTGCACCGTGACGCCGTTGAGGCCGGTCTCGCCGAGGTCCTGGGCGCCGTTGCCGTTGGCGTCGAGCCAGACGCGGTCGCCCACCGAGGCGGTGCCCTGGTAGCCGAAGTCGACGTCGGTCCGGCTCTCACCCGTGGTCAGGGTGAGGGTCGCGGCGTTGGGCGTTCCCACGCCGTCGGCGTCGAAGGTCGGGGCCACGCCGGGCGGTAGGCTGGCGGCGACGATGCGCACCGTGTAGGTGCCGGCCGCCAGGCTGCTGAAGGTGTAGTTGCCGTCGCCGCTGGTCGTGGCGGTGGCCACGACGTTGTTGGCGACGTCGAGCAACTGCACCGTCACGCCGTTGATGCCGGTCTCGTTGGCGTCCTGCACCCCGTCGCCGTTGACGTCGTTCCAGACGCGGTCGCCGATCGAGGCGGTCGCCGTCACCGGCGTCTGATAGCCGAAGTCGACGTCGGTCTCGGCGGTGCCGCCGGGCACGAAGACGGTGGCCGCGTCCGGGGTGTCGATGCCGTCGAGATCGTAGGTCTCCGTCGATCCGGCCGGCAGCGTCGTGGTGTCGATCTGGACGGTGTATGTGCCCTCGTACAGATGGTCGAAGGAGTAGTGGCCGTCCGCGCCGGTCACGGTCGTGGTGATCGGGTTGCCGGAATCGTCCAGCAACTGGACCTTGACGCCGGTGATGCCGGGCTCGCCCGGATCCTGAATGCCGTTGCCGTTGGCGTCGTTCCAGACCCGGTCGCCGATCGAGACGTTGCCCTGGTAGCCGAAGTCGACGTCCGTGCGTGTCTCGCCACCCACGATGGTGATGGCGGTTTCGTTGGGCGTCGCGATGCCGTCGAGGTCATAGGTCGGCGTCAGGCCGCCCGGCAGCGAGGTGTCGTCGACGCGCACCGTGTAATTGCCGGCGGGAATGTTGGTGATCGAGTAGTTGCCGTCGGTGTTCGTGGTGTCGGACGCGACGATCGAGCCGCCGGAATCGATCAGCTCGACGGTGACGCCGTTGATGCCCGGCTCGCCCGGGTCCTGGACGCCGTTGCCGTTATAGTCGTTCCACACCCGATTGCCGACGGCTCCCGGCTTGCGGTAGCCGAAGTCGCAGGTGAGCACGTTGTCGTCGGTGACCGTGGCCTGGCACTGCTCGGGGGTCGTCGGCGTATAGCCAACGAGCGTGCCGCCGCCCTCACCCGAGTAGTTCGAGGCGGCGATGACGACGGTGTAGGGATAGGCCTCGACCCCGAACGAGTAGTGGCCGTCGGCGTCCGTGTGGGTCGTCGCGACCAGGAACCCGTTACCGTCCAGCAACTGCATCTCGACGTTGCCGATGCCGGGCTCGCCCGGATCCTGGACGCCGTTGCCGTTGACGTCGACGAAGACCGTATCGCCGAGGAGGAAGGGGTGCAGAGGCGTGCAGGGGATTCCCGACTGGCTCACGCAGAGCGCCCGGCCCGGCAGTAGCAGGGCGTTGACGTTCTGCATGTCGACACCCTGGATGCGAACCTGATAGGTGCCGGGAGGAATCACATTGGTGTGATAGTCCATCTGACTTCGATCGAACGGATCGGTCGAAATCTTGAACTGCTCCCATTCCTGGTTGCCCGAAGGGTTGTCGTTCGCGAACGTCTGGCCATCCGGGAAGATCAGGTCATAACGGATGGACGGCGGCTTCAGGAGATAGATTCCCTGGCCGGCGGGGTTGCGATCGTCCGGCGGATTGCCGGTGCTGCCGGACAGGCCCGTGGCGACTCCCTCCGACACGGTATCGGCGGTCGCCCAGGACGGCCGGAAGGGCGCGTTGGGCGTATCCGGATCATCCGTGTCCTTGTCGGTGCCGTCGAACTTGCCATGGTCGAAGTCACCGTCCCAGACGGTGATGTCGCGCGAGCTCACCGGCTGCTCGAAGTAGAAATTGAAATAACCGTCGTAGGTCGTCGGAGTCAGTGACGGGAAGGCGGGGTAGACGATGGCGATGTCCGCGTTCCCGGCGATGTTGGCGATATAGGAGAACGGCGAGGGTGAGGGGAAGAGCGAGGAGCCCCCCACGATGGCGCCGCCCGTGCGAATCTTGAACGCATTGGCGATCGTCACCGGCGTCGTCAGCTGAATCCGCAGAAGATAGAAATAGTTGCCGCTCGGCGCCTGGGCCGACGGATTGGTGGTGACCGAGTAATCGATCCAGGCGTTGTCCGGCATCGTGGTCGAAAGCTGCGCGGGCAGCCCGGAGAGAGGGGCGACGACCGCCGCCGCGTGATCGCGGTTCGGATCGGCGTAGAGCGTGTAGGTGAAGACGGCCGAGCTGCCGGTATCCCAGTGGGCGACCCCTCCTGCGTCGGTGCCCTTCGCGTCGCCGTCGAAGACGCCGACGGTGAAGCTCGTCGTCCCCTTGGGGACTCCTATCTCCAGGTCCAGCGTGGGCTGGCTGAGAGTGAAGAAGCTCGCTCCATTGGCGATCACCAGGAACCGCGCGTCGGTCGAGCTGCAGGTCGGCAGGCAGTTGTAGGTTGTCTGCCCCCACGCCGTTCCTGCCAGCAGGAAGGCGAGTAGCGCACCAAACTTCCATTTCAAGGAAAGCATAAAAAAGAGACCTCCTCTCATCCTCCAACCCATCCCACAGAGGGACGGGGGGATTGACGTGATCTGTCGGTACGTATCGGTACTTAGGAGATAGTCTGGCGGACCGGCGTCAGGAGATCGTCAGCCGCCGGTCCGGAGTTTTTCCGGTTCGGTTTCCGCGGTTCCCTGCCGCCCGCGCCCGCCGGTCACCAGGTCGCCCAACTCGCGCGGATCGCTCAGGTAGCGCTCCTCCCCGGTCTTCAGGTCGCGGATGAAGCAGCGGAGCACCGGGTCACCCTGGGGCTGATCGCGCGGCTCTTCCCAGCAGCGGACCAGCCAGGACATCGTCGAGCTTCCTGCGTTGGCTCTTCCTTGGCTCACAGGCTTCGCACCTCTCCGCTCGTAGGGCGTTCGAGAAAAACGGGACTCGGTTGGCGGCAGTTTCCACCCCGGGCGTCAGGAAGGCGTCAGGACTCGCCGGGCATTGGGGTACAATTGGACAGATCTGGCATCCAGGGCATTGCGCAGTATTACGTAGTAAGGCTGAGGCTCGACTTCAGCGAAGGCGGCGTACCGCGAGGCAGATACACCTTGAACAAGATTCGAGTGCGCCTTCTGGGGGGCTTCGAAGTCTGGGTGGGAGACCGGCCGGTGAACGGTTTCGAGTCGCAGAAGGTCCGCGCCCTTCTGTCCTACCTGGTCTGCCACCGGCGGCGGGCGTTCAGCCGCGATCACCTGGCCGGCCTGCTGTGGCCGGAGCGCGAGGGTGACGGCGCCCGGCACGCCCTGCGCCAGGCGGTCTACAACCTGCGCGCGAAGCTGCCGGCCGGCGTCCCCTTCCTGCTGAGCAGCCATCTGGAGATCGGCTTCCACCCCGAGGCGGACTGCTGGGTCGACGTCGAGGCATTCGAGGAGTCCCTGCGCCGGGGGACGGAGCGGTCGGTCGATCCCCAGCTCCTGTCCGCCGCCGCTCAGCTCTACCGGGGGGAGTTCCTGGCGGGCTTCTTCGTCAAGGAGAGCCCGGCGTTCGAGGACTGGCTGATCGCCGAGCAGGCGCGGCTGCGCGATGCGGCGGTCGAGGTGCTGCGGCGGCTGATCGACAGCTACCGGCGGCGCGGCGAATACCGTTTCGGCGTTCACTTCGCCCGCCGGCTGGTGGCGATCGAGCCGCTCTCGGAGGAGGCGCACCGCGAGCTGATGCGCCTCTGCTCGCTGGCCGGCCAGCGCAGCCGGGCGCTCGCCCAGTACGAGGAGCTGCTCGTCCTGCTGCGCGACGAGCTGGGGGTGGAGCCGCTCGCCGAGACCCGGGCGCTCTACGAGTCGATCGTCTCCGAGGCGGTGCGGGAGGAGGTCGCGTCGGCGTCCGTGGAGCCGATGGGCCCGCTGATCCCGCTGATCGGTCGCGCCGGTGCCTACCTCCGCCTGGAGGAGGGCTGGACGCAGGCGCTCGGCGGCGGCGTCCACCTGACCCTGGTCGCCGGGGAGGCGGGGATCGGCAAGAGCCGGCTGATCAAGTCGTTTCTCGACGTCATCACTTCCAAGCGGCGGTCCGCCGTGGTCAAGGGGCGGTGCTACCGGCTGTGCCCCCTGCTGCCCTACCGTCCGTTCCTCGAGGTCCTCCGCGGCGCGCTGGCCGAGGAGGCCGAAACCCCGGGGCAGGCCCTGGGGCTCGTGCCGGACGAGGTGCTCGCCGATCTCGCCCTCCTGGTGCCCGAGCTGCGCGACCTGCGGCCGGACCTCCCGGCGCCCGCGCCGCTGTCGACTCCCGAGGAGCGCCGGCGGCTCTTCGGATCGGTGGGGCGCTTCCTCGAGGGGCTATGCCGGGGCGGCGAGCCGCTGGCCGTGTTCCTCGACGACCTCCATCTCGCCGACCGCGACACCCTGGACCTGCTGGCGTTCCTCTTTGCCAGGCTCGAGGGGCCGGTCTGGATCGTCGCGGCCTGCCGGCCGGACGAGATGGACTGGGAGCACCCGCTGAACCAGATCGTCCGCCGTGGCGAGAAGGAGGGGCGGGCGACGCGGCTGGAACTCGATCGCCTGGAGACCTCGGCCCTGCACGAGATCGCCGAGTCGCTGGTCGGCGAATCGCAGGCCGCCGAGCTCGCCGGATTCCTGGAGGAGAAGAGCGCCGGCCTGCCGCTCGGCGTGAGCGAGCTGGTCAACTATCTCTGGGACGAGGGCATCCTGGCCGCTCAGGGCACGGCGCGGTGGGCGCTCAACCGCGCGCTGCGCGAGGTCGACGTGCCGGCGGACCTCAACGAGCTGATCCGTCTCCGCATCCGCCGCCTGCCCAACTCGACCCGGCGCCTGGCTACGCTGGCGGTGATGATCGGGCAGAGCTTCGACGTGCAGCTCCTGCAGGAGGCGGCCGACGAGCACGCCCTGGTGGTCGAGATCGGGCTCGAGGTCCTGCTCAGGCGCTGGCTCATCCGGCAGTTCGCCTACTTCTGGACCAACGCCGGGCACGAGGAGGACATCCTGCTGTGGGCCGGCGGGGCGCGCCGCGGCAGCTTCGAGTTCGCCCATCCGCGCATCGGGGAGGCGATCTACAACGAGATCAACCCCCTGCGCCGCCAGGCCATGCACGCCCAGGTGGCGGAGGCGCTGGAGAGTCTGCGCGGTGGCGACTGCGAGGCCCTCGCCCATCACTTCACCGCCGCGGCCCAGTGGGAGCGGTCGCTCCCCTTCCTGGAGCGGTCGGTCGAGCGGGCGCTCGCGGTGCGGGCGGTGGACGCCGCCCGGCGCTACTGCGACCAGGCGATCGAGGTGCTGAGCCGGCTGGCGGCCGGCGCCCGCAGCGAAGCGCAGGCCGACAGGTGGCGGCGGGAGCGGGAGGCGTTGCGCGAGAAGGCGAGGGAACTCGCGTTCTAGGAGCCTGTCGGGAAACCGCTAGAAGTTCGCGATTGAGGTAAAATGGTCGTCATGGAGACGACTCGGTTTCTCAGCTACGAGCCTGGGCAGTTGCTGTTGCTTCCTCCGGACCTTCGGGAGTGGCTGGAAGAGGGGCACCTGGCCTATTTCATCTTGGATGTGGTGGAGACGTTGGATCTGTCCGAGATCTATGCCTCCTATGATGGCTCCCGTGGCGGGCGGCCCGGATTCGATCCTCGCCTGCTGGTCGGTCTTTTGGTCTATGGCTACTGCGTTGGTCTGACGAGCTCGCGCAAGATCGAGAAGGCGACGTACGAGTCGGTGCCGTTCCGAGTGCTCGCCGCCAATCAGCACCCAGACCACGCCACGGTCGCAGAGTTCCGGCGGCGGCACCTGGAGGCCTTGGCGCGTCTTTTCGTGCAGGTCCTTCGCCTGTGCGAGAAAGCGGGCTTGGTGCGTCTGGGGCATGTGGCTCTGGATGGCACGAAGTTGCGGGCCAACGCCTCGAAGCACAAAGCGATGAGCTACGGCCGCATGGAGGAGAAGGTTCGCGAGTTGGAGGCGCAGGTGGCGGATTTGCTGGCTGCGGCAGAAGCGATAGATCAAGCCGAAGATGCCGAGCATGGATCTCGGCGCGGGGATGAGTTGCCGGAGGAATTGCGCTTCCGCCGGCAGCGCCTGGAGAAGATCCGGCAAGCCAAGGCAGCCTTGGAGGCTGAGGCTCGGGCTGCGGCGCAGAGACAGCTCGACGAGAAGGAGGCTAAGGCGGGCGACAGTGAGCCTCCTGCTTCCCCAGAGGCCGTGCGGCCTGCGGACAAGGCACAGAGAAACTTTACCGATCCAGACTCCCGGATCATGCGAGATGGTGCCACGAAATCGTTCGAGCAGTCCTATAACTGCCAAGCGGTCGTTGATAACGAAGCGCAGGTGATTGTGGCCGCGCAGGTCACCCAGCAGGCCAATGACAAACAGCAAGTCAGACCTCTGATCGAGCAGATGAAGGCGAATCTGGAGGGCCGGACACCCAGCGAGTTGAGCGCGGATGCTGGGTACTTCAGTGAAGACAATGTGAGCTATCTGGAAGGTCAGACGATTGATCCTTATGTTGCCACAGGCCGCCAGAAGCCTGGCGCGAAGCCAGGTAAGGCCTTGGCGGCTCCCGCCTGTGCAAGGCCTCGGGAGAGGATGGCAGCCAAGCTACAAACACCAGCCGGCAAGAGGGTGTACTCCAAACGCAAGGAGACTGTGGAGCCGGTCTTCGGGCAAATCAAGGAGGCTCGTGGCCTCCGCAGGTTTCTTTTCCGAGGGCTGGGCGCTGTCCAAGCCGAGTGGAGCCTGATCTGTGCTACCCACAACCTCTTGAAGCTGTTCCGGAGCGGGTGGAGCCCGCAGGCAGCATAAGTAAGGCAGCAATCGAGCCCTCGAGCGCCTCATAAGGCTCCAAAGCGCCCCGGGAGGAGACGCTCAGGCACTCGCAGGCCTCCTAGCCTCTGCGATTCTCGCTAAAGATGAAAGGCCCGAGAGATGTCAGGGTCACCCCCCCCAGGAAATTTTCCTACGCAGCTCGGGTAAGCCGACAGGCTCCTAG
>DASWRX010000300.1:0-53863 GCA_036402955.1 Thermoanaerobaculia bacterium | reverse complement strand
CGGCGGAGGAGATCTCGATGGCGGAGATCATCGCGGCCCTGGAGGGGCCGATCGCCATCACCGAGTGCGTCAGCGTCGAGAGCGACTGCTCGCACGAGGCCCTCTGCCCCGTGCGCAGCAACTGGCGCCGCATCAACGAGGCGGTCCGGGCCGCCCTGGAAGGGATCTCGCTCGCCGAGATGGCCCATCCCAAGGCGCAGAAGCTGGTCACCCTGGGGCGCGGCGCGTTCGGCGGGGTCCAGCTCCAAGAGGCTTGAATCCAGTCCCTGGGGACGATCGAGGAAACCATGCAGACTCCGACCAACACCATCGAGGATTTCGCGACGCAGGACTACAAGTTCGGCTTCGTCACCGACGTCGAGCAGGATACCTTCCCGCCGGGCCTGAGCGAGGACACCGTCCGCCAGCTCTCGGCCAAGAAGCGGGAGCCGGAGTGGATGCTCGAGTGGCGGCTCAAGGCCTACCGGCACTGGCTGACCATGGAAGAGCCGACCTGGGCCAACGTCCACTACACGCCGATCGACTATCAGTCGATCTCCTACTACGCCGGCCCGAAGGCCAAGGGCTCGGGGCCGAAGAGCCTGGACGAGGTCGATCCCGAGATCCTCAAGACCTACGAGAAGCTGGGCATCCCGCTGCACGAGCGGGCGATCCTCGCCGGCGTCGCGGTGGACGCGGTGTTCGACAGCGTCTCGGTGGCGACCACCTTCAAGGAGAAGCTCGCCGAGGTGGGCATCATCTTCTGCTCCTTCTCCGAGGCGGTGCGCAACCATCCCGAGCTGGTGCAGGAGTATCTCGGCTCGGTGGTGCCCTACACGGACAACTTCTTCGCCACGCTCAACTCGGCCGTGTTCTCGGACGGCTCGTTCGTCTACGTGCCGAAGGGGGTGCGCTGCCCGATGGAGCTGTCGACCTACTTCCGCATCAACGCCAAGAACTCGGGGCAGTTCGAGCGCACGCTGATCATCGCGGACGAGGGGGCCTACGTCTCCTACCTGGAGGGGTGCACGGCGCCGATGCGCGACGAGAACCAGCTCCACGCCGCGGTGGTCGAGCTGGTGGCGCGCAAGGACGCCACGATCAAGTACTCGACGGTGCAGAACTGGTACCCGGGCGATGAGAACGGCAAGGGGGGCATCTACAACTTCGTCACCAAGCGCGGCAAGTGCGACGGGGCGAACGCGAAGATCTCCTGGACGCAGGTGGAGACCGGCTCGGCGATCACCTGGAAGTACCCGAGCGTGATCCTCAAGGGGGACCACTCGGTCGGCGAGTTCTACTCGGTCGCCCTGACCAAGGGCTACCAGCAGGCGGACACCGGCACCAAGATGATCCACATCGGCAAGCACACCAAGAGCACCATCGTGTCGAAGGGGATCTCGGCCGGGCACGGCCAGAACACCTACCGTGGCTCGGTCCGCATCCTCAAGGGCGCGGACGGCGCCCGCAACTTCTCGCAGTGCGACTCGATGCTGATCGGCGATCAGTGCGGGGCGCACACGTTCCCCTACATCGACGTGCAGAACCCGACGGCCCGCATGGAGCACGAGGCGACGACCTCGAAGATCGGCGAGGACCAGATCTTCTACTGCAACCAGCGCGGCATCGCCACGGAGGACGCGGTGTCGATGATCGTCAACGGTTTCTGCAAGGAGGTCTTCCGCGAGCTGCCGATGGAGTTCGCGGTGGAGGCCCAGAAGCTGCTGGCGGTGAATCTCGAGGGGAGCGTGGGATGAGCTCCGGATCGATCATGGAGAGGGAGACGGCGATGCTCGAGATCAGGAATCTCCACGCGTCGGTGGAGGGCAACGAGATCCTGAAGGGGATCGACCTGGCGCTGCAGCCGGGCGAGGTGCACGCGATCATGGGGCCGAACGGCTCGGGCAAGAGCACGCTCGCCCGGGTGCTGGCCGGCCAGGACGCTTACGAGGTCACCGCCGGCCAGGTGCTGTTCAACGGCGCGGACCTCCTGGAGATGGAGCCCGAGGAGCGGGCCCGCGAGGGGGTGTTCATGGCCTTCCAGTACCCGGTCGAGATCCCGGGGGTGGGCAACACCTACTTCCTCAAGGCGGCGCTCAACGCCGTGCGCAAGCACCGGGGCCTGCCGGAGATGGACGCCCTCGAGTTCCTCAAGATGGTGCGCGGCAAGATGAAGCTGGTGCAGATGGAGGAGAGCCTCCTCAACCGCCCGGTCAACGAGGGCTTCTCGGGCGGCGAGAAGAAGCGCAACGAGATCTTCCACATGGCGGTGCTCGAGCCCAGCCTGTGCATCCTGGACGAGACCGACTCCGGCCTCGACATCGACGCCCTGCGGGTGGTCGCCGACGGCGTCAACGCCCTGCGCTCGCGGGACCGCTCGTTCCTGCTGATCACCCACTACCAGCGGCTGCTCAACTACATCGTGCCGGACCACATCCACGTGCTGGTGGATGGCCGCATCGTCCGCTCCGGCGGCAAGGAGCTGGCCCTGGAGCTGGAGGAGAAGGGATATTCCTGGCTCGAGGGGCTGACCCCGGAGCAGATGGCGACCCAGCCGGTGGGAGCCTGAAGGCCATGGCGGTGACCCAGATTCAGGAAGAGACCCGGACCCCGGCGGGCGTCGACCGCTACCTCGCCGAGTTCGAGCGCTTCCGGCGCCTGCTGCCGCCTGAGCCCGCCGGCCTTTCGGCGATGCGCCGCGCGGCGATCGAACGCTTCGCCGAGCTGGGGTTCCCCACCCTCCGCCAGGAGGAGTGGCGGCTGACCAACGTGGCCCCGATCGTCCAGGGGACCTTCCACCCGCCGGAGAGCGATCCGGACGGGGTGGATCCCGCGCGGCTGGCCCCCCACATCTTCGACGCCGCGGCCCGGCTGGTGTTCGTGGACGGGCGCTTCTCGGCCCGGCTGTCGGTCCTCGGCGAGCTGCCCGCGGGGACGATCGTCACCAGCCTCGCCGAGGTGCTGGCGCGCTCCCCGGAGCGGGTGGAGCCCTGGCTCGGCCGGTTCGCCAGCTTCGACCATCACCCGTTCGTGGCGCTCAACACGGCGTTCCTGCGCGACGGCGCCTTCGTCCACGTGCCGCGCGGCGCGGTGACGGGCACGATCCACCTGCTGTTCCTCTCCTCGGGCGACGAGGGGAGGGCGACGCTGTCGTTCCCGCGCAACCTGTTCATCGTCGGCGAGAGCAGCCAGACCAAGATCGTCGAGACCTACGCCGGCGAGGGCGCCTACTTCACCGCCCCCGTCACCGAGCTGGTCGCGGAGCCCGGCGCCGTCATCGATCACTACAAGGTGCAGCGCGAGAGCCTGGGAGCCTTCCACATGGCGACCTTCCAGGTCCAGGCGGAGCGCGCCTCGGTGCCCAGCTCGCACTCGATCTCGATCGGCGGCGCCCTGGTGCGCAACGACGTCGTCGCGGTGCTCGACGGCGAGGGGATCGACTGCATCCTGAACGGCCTCTACTTCGCCGACGGCCGGCAGGTGGTGGACAACCACATGCGGGTCGAGCACGCCAAGGCCCACTGCGCCAGCCACGAGCTGTACAAGGGGGTGCTCGACGGCAAGTCGCGGGCGGTGTTCAACGGCCTGATCCACGTCCACAAGGGCGCGCAGAAGACCGACGCCAAGCAGTCGAACCGCAACCTGCTGCTGTCGCGCGACGCCATCGCCAACTCCAACCCGCAGCTCGAGATCTACGCCGACGACGTCAAGTGCACCCACGGCTCGACGGTCGGCCAGCTCGACGAGGATGCGGTCTTCTACCTGCGCTCGCGCGGCATCGGCGCCGAGGCGGCGCGCAGCCTGCTGACCTACGCCTTCGCGAGCGACATCGTCGAGCGCATCAAGGTCGAGCCGGTGCGCCGGGATCTCGAGGAGTTCCTGTTCGCCCGGCTGCCGATGGGTGAGGTCGTTCGTCAGGCGGTGTAGGTGTAAAGGACGCCTCGAATGAATCCGACTCTGGCACCGGCACCTCCCGCAACCGCTCTCGCGCCCGCCTACGACCTCGCGCGGGTGCGGGCGGATTTCCCCATCCTCGGGCGCGAAATCCACGGCCGCCCGCTGGTCTATCTCGACAACGCCGCCTCCTCCCAGAAGCCGCGGGCCGTGGCGGCGGCGATCACCGACTGCTACGAGGGGTGGTACGCCAACGTCGAGCGCGGGGTTCACACCCTCTCGCAGCTCGCGACCGCGGCCCGCGAGCGGGCGCGCGAGACCGTGCAACGGTTCCTCAACGCCCCGAGCGCCGAGGAGATCGTCTTCGTGCGCGGCACCACCGAGGCGATCAACCTGGTGGCCGCGGCCTGGGGGCGCGGCAACGTCGGACCCGGTGACGAGGTGCTGATCACCGGCCTCGAGCACCACTCGAACCTGGTTCCCTGGCAGCGGCTGTGCGAGGAGCGCGGGGCGGTCCTCAGGGTGGCGCCGCTCGACGACCGGGGCGAGGTCCGCCTCGACGAGTTCGAGCGGCTGCTCTCCCCCCGCACCCGCCTGGCGGCCTTCGCCCACGTCTCCAATGCCCTGGGCACGATCAATCCCGTCCGCGAGATGGCCGCGATGGCCCGCCGCGCCGGCGCGGTCGTGCTGGTGGATGGCGCGCAGGCGGTCCCCCATCTGACGGTGGACGTCCAGACCCTGGGCTGCGATTTCTATGCCTTCTCCGGTCACAAGGTCTACG
Source organism: Thermoanaerobaculia bacterium (assembly GCA_036402955.1). Classification (GTDB taxonomy): domain Bacteria; phylum Acidobacteriota; class Thermoanaerobaculia; order Multivoradales; family UBA5704; genus DATARR01. Next base: position 49,209 of record DASWRX010000300.1, on the reverse strand, counting down.
GCCCGAGCGGCATCGGCGCGCTCTGGGGCCGGGCGGAGTTGCTGGCGGCGATGCCCCCCTGGCAGAGCGGCGGCGGCATGGTCCACACGGTCCGCTTCGAGGGTACGACCTACGCCCCGCCCCACCACCGCTTCGAGGCGGGGACGCCGTTCATCGAGGGGGCGGCCGGCCTCGCGGCGGCGATCGACTACCTGACGGCGCTGGGTCTGCCTGCCGTCGCCGCCTGGGAGAGCGAGTTGCTCGCCCGGGCGACTGCACGGCTGGCGGAGATCCCCGGTCTACGGCTCGTCGGCACGGCGCGCCACAAGGCGGCGGTGCTCTCCTTCACCATGGAGGGGATCCATCCGCACGACGTGGGGACGATCCTCGACCGCGAGGGGATCGCCATCCGCGCCGGCCACCACTGCGCCCAGCCGGTGATGGAGCGCTTCGGCGTGCCGGCGACGGCGCGCGCCTCCTTCGCCCTCTACAACACGCCCGAAGAGGTCGACGCCCTGGCCGCCGCCCTCCGGCGGGCGCGGGAGCTGTTCGGATGAGCGACCTGCGCGACCTCTACCAGGAGGTGATCCTCGATCACAACCGCCGGCCCCGCAACTTCGGGCCGCTCCCCGGCGCCACCCGCCGGGCCGAGGGGCACAACCCGCTCTGCGGCGACCGGGTCACCGTCTTCCTGGACCTCGCGGACGGCCGCATCCGGGGCGTCTCCTTCCAGGGCGCGGGCTGCGCCATCTCGACCGCCTCGGCGTCGCTGATGACCGACGCGCTCAAGGGATTGACCGTCGAGGAGGCCCGCGGCCTGTTCCATGGCTTCCACGAGCTGGTCACCCACGGCGGCGGCGAGGGCTCGCCGGACCTCGGCAAGCTCGCCGTCTTCACCGGCGTGCGCGAGTACCCGATGCGGGTCAAGTGCGCCACTCTCGCCTGGCACGCCCTGATGGCGGCGCTGGACGGGCAGGATCTGCCCGTCAGCACGGAGTAAGCAACTATGGATCCTGAGACGGAGGCCCCCATGGCCGAAACCAACCTGGAGAACCCCGAAGCCGCAGCCGTCACGTCAACGGACGCCGCGGCCCCTCCCTCCGACCTCGAGAACGGGATCGTCGAGGTCCTGAAGACCGTCTTCGATCCCGAGATCCCGGTCAACATCTACGAGATGGGCCTGATCTACGACATCGACATCCAGGAGGGGGGCGCCGTGCAGGTCAAGATGACCCTCACGTCTCCGGGCTGCCCGGTGGCCGGCTCGCTCCCCGGCGAGGTGAAGGACAAGGTGGCGGGGGTCCCCGGCGTCACCTCTGCCGACGTCGAGCTGGTCTGGGACCCGACCTGGAACCCTTCCATGATGTCGGAAGCCGCGCGTCTCGAGCTGGGAATGTTCTGAGGAAAGAACTCCAGTTGCCGGACTCGGTGATAAAGTCCGGGTGAACGGTCCCGGCGCAATCCCGCGCCGAACCCCAGGCCCGGACCCGTGACCCGAACCGACCTCCGCACATCCCCCGATCCCGCTGACCCGGGAGACGACCCCGGCGAGGAGCCGTTCGAGAAGCTCCTCGAGCGCATCCGCCCGCGTCTCGCGCGGATGCTGCGCAGTTATGACATTCCCCTCCAGGACGCCGAGGACCTGGTCCAGGAAGCCTTCCTCGAGGCCCTCCGCAAGTGGGACTCGATCCACTACAAGGACGGGTGGATCCTCGGCGCGCTGCGCTTCAAGTGCTCGGACTATTGGAAGAAGCAGCGCAGCGAGCGGGTGCTCAGCGTGGACCTGCCGCTGCTGGAGGAACTCTCCCCGCCCCAGCCCCCGGCCCAGGAGCAGCAGGAGATCCTCCTCGACCTGCGCCGTCTCACCCGCGGCCTCTCGGCCCGGCAGCGGGCCATCCTCTGGCTCCGCTTCGGCCTGGGCCTGAGCCCCGGCGAGGTCGCCCGGCGGCTCGGCTACCGCCCCTCCAGCATCCGCAAGCTCGCCGGCCGCAGCATGGCCCGCCTCCGGCGATGGGCGAACGAGGGACCGAACGACCCGAACGATCCCTCCTGCCCCTGAGCCCCCAGAGCTGGACCGAAACCTGCATAATGTCCGGGGACAGACACGGACGGCCCTCCCGGGGGATCAGGGGGGCCTTTCGTCCTGCGACCCGCGTCACCCCCTCGTGGGTGTCGAAGAAAGAGACCGAGACCCCTATGCGCACACACCCGAACGGCAACAACCCTCTGGTCAGGGCGGTGGAAGACCTGAGCCCTGAGGAGGCCAAGAACCGGGCCCGGCTGGCGGAGAGCCCCCGCCTGCTGCGCCCGAGCGAGGAGCTCCCTGTCGAGGCCGAGAGCATGGACGCGATGGGGAGGCTCGCGGGCGGCATCGCCCATGTGTTCAACAACCTGCTCACCGCCATCGCCTGCGAGACCGAGCTGGCGCTGGCGCGGCTGCCCGGCGACGAGCCCGCCCGCAAGAACCTGCGGGAGATCGAGAAGGTCGGCCAGCGGGGAGCGGCACTCGCCCGCCAGCTCCTCGCCTTCAGCGGCCGGCAGGTGCTCCATCCCAAGGTCCTGCAGCTCAACCACCTGCTGACCGGGATGGAGGAGCGGGTCCGGCGCTTCCTCGGCAACGAGATCGAGCTGCGGCTGGACCTCCACCCCGACCTCGACCGGGTCCTCGTCGATCCGGAGCAGTTCGAGCACGTGGTGATGAACCTCGTCTCCAACGCGCGCGACGCCATGCCGGAGGGCGGCCGGCTCGCGCTGGAGACGATGAACGCGGACGTGCCCGAGGAGAGCGCCGTCCACCCCATGCGGGCGACCCCCGGACGGTACGTGCTGCTCAAGGTGAGCGACACCGGCCCCGGCATGAGGGACGATGTGCGGCGGCACGCCTTCGAGCCGTTCTTCAGCACCAAGGGCGGCATGGAGATCACCGGCCTGGGGCTCTCCACCGCCTACGGCATCGTCACCCAGAGCGGCGGCCAGATCCTGGCCGACAGCGAGCCGGGCAGCGGCACCCGCTTCCACATCTATCTCCCCAGCGCCGAGCAGGCCGCCGTCGCCGAGGGCGCCGAGCATGGCCAGGAGACGGAGGAGTGGGAGACCCTGCTGCTGGTGGAGGACGAGGAGAACGTCCGCAAGCCGCTCACGCAGATTCTGGGCAGCCGCGGCTACAACGTCCTCGCGGCCGCCGACGCCCTGGAGGCGATCCAGATCAGCCAGGCCCACTCGGGGCCGATCCATCTGATGATCACGGACATCCTGATGGACGGCATGAGCGGGGTGGAGCTGGCCGAGCGGCTCTCCTTCAAGCGCCCGGAGATGCGGGTCCTCTTCGCCACCGGCTATCCCGCCGGCCTCACCGAGGGGACGAAGCTCGGCGGCGAAGCCAACCTGCTCAAGAAGCCGTTCAGCGGCCGCGAGCTGACCGCCAAGGTCCGTGAGATCCTCGAGGGCGGCGACTAGCCGCCGGCCCTCGCCCTGCAGGGGCGCGGCCGCCGCGCCCCTGCACCCTGGACAGAATTCTTACAATTCCCCCGTTGTTCTCACTCCTGCGAGCTCCGTGGTAACGTCCAGAGGCTCCTCGACAAGGGAACCCATGAAAACGAAACCCCATACGATCCTCCTCCTCGGCGTCTTGGCGGTCGGTCCCGCGGCCTTCGGCCAGAGCCCGCCCCAGGGAGAGGATTTTCAATATAGCTGGCAGCTTCGCAACTTCCTCGGCACCCTGGTCGGGCTGTTCCTGCCGAACCACGGGGACGGCTCCCTGTCGTTCACGCCGACGGGCAACGGGCATCTGCGAAGCGAGCTCAACATCACCTCCAGCGTCGCGAAGCAGGGAGAGTATTTCCGCTACGGTTCGGAGATCGACACCCGCACGCTGCAGCCGATCCGGGTCTGGAGCTCCTATTCCTGGCGGGGCGAGGTCAAGTCCAAGGACGAGCCGATCGACCAGAGCGGGGTGCTCGATATCGCGGCCGGCATCTACGCCATCCGGCGGAGCCCGCCGGACAAGCCGCGGCGGATGGAGATCTGGTCCGACGGCAAGGTCTATCCCGTCGTGGTGCTGCCGCTGGGAACCGAGAGCCGCCAGGTGGGCAACCGGCGGCTGAATCTGCGGCACTTCTCGATCCGCGGCGTCGACGCGCCCGGCCGCGACCACTGGAAGGGGAAGCTCGATCTCTGGCTCTCGCGCGACGAGGTGGCGACCCCGGTCGAGATCCTGCTCTCGCGCAACCTCGCCGACGTGCACATGGAGCTGAAGTCGCCCACCTGACCCCAAGTACCAACCAGGAGGAGGGTGCATGAATCGATTGACGAAGGTTTGGATTCCCGCCGCCGCCGTTCTCGTCGTTCTCGCCGCTCTGATCGCCTGTGGCCCCAAGATCTATAGGGCGAAGATCGTCGACTCGCCCGCCCCGGCACAGCCGGCCCCGCCGCCTACGACGCAGGCGGCACCGCCGCCGGCAGCCCCGGCAGCCCCCATGAAGTCCGCTTCCCCCATGAGCGCCGCGGCCACTCTGCAGGCCGGTCCCGAGGTCCCGGGCTTCTCGGGCACCGTCACCTTCACCCCGGTCGCCGACGGCGTCCTCGTGGTGGCCGATCTCAAGGGGGCGCCGGCCGGCCGGCACGGCCTGCACTTGCACGCGAACGGCCAGTGCACCCACGGCGATCCCGGGGGCAAGCCCTTCAGCTCCGCCGGCGGGCACTTCAATCCCGGCGGCGCGCCGCACGCCTGCCCCCCCACCGACCCGCGGCACGCGGGGGACTTCGGCAACATCGAGGTGGGAGCGGACGGCTCCGGCCACCTCAAGCTGACCACCCGCCAGATCTCGCTCTCCGGCGCCGACTCGGTCGCCGGCAAGGCGGTGATCCTCCACACCGGCGCGGACGACTGCACCACGCAGCCGACTGGGAACTCCGGCGACCGGCTGGCGTGCGGCGTGGTGGACCTGCGGGGGTTGGAGAACAGCCGGGGACAGTGATCTGAAGGAAGGGCGGACCTGGCGGAGGGTGTAGGGGCGCAGCATGCTGCGCCCCTACGAACGACGAGCGACGGCCTGTTGCGGCCGGCCCCTACACCACCTCCACCCACTCCAGCTCCACGCCGTCGTCCTTCAGGATCGTCCGTGCCAGCCGCTGGAAGGTCTGGCCGGAGTCCGTGACGCAGAAGTGATGGCTGGGCTCGTGGGTGGATTCGAGGCTCTTCTCGGCGAGGCCGGAGGCCACCATCCCGGCGACCTCCTCGGCGGAGTCGACCAGGGTCACGCCCGGCCCGGCGACCCGCTGGAGCACCGGCTTGAGCAGCGGATAATGGGTGCAGCCGAGGACCAGCGTGTCGATCCCGGCGTCGAGCAGCGGGCGCAGGTAGCGCTCGGCCACCTGCGCGGTGACGGGATCGTCGTGCCACCCCTCCTCGACCAGGGGCACGAACAGCGGGCAGGCCTGGCTCAGGATCTCGAGGTCAGGCCGGATCGCACGCAGGGCGAGGGGGTAGGCGTCGGAGCGGACGGTGGCCTCGGTCGCGATCACCCCCACGCGGCCGCGGCTGAGGGCCGCCGCCTTGTGGGCGCCCGGCTCGATCACCCCCCAGGTCGGCACGCCGCCGAGATCCAGGCTCGGCAGGGCCAGCGCCGAGGCCGTGTTGCAGGCCACCACCACCGCCTTGACCCCGCGGCCGGTCAGGAACTCGATGTTCCGCCGGGTATAGCGGGTGACGGTGTCGGGAGACTTGCTGCCGTAGGGGAGGCGCGCCGTGTCGCCCAGGTAGAGGATCGACTCCCCCGGCAGGCGCCGCCGCAGGGCCGAGACCACCGTCAGGCCGCCGACGCCCGAATCGAAAACGCCGATCGCGTCCATTCTCTGGTGAGGTTGCCCGTGGGATGTCTCGTTCAACGGGCGGCGGCCAGCCCGCGGTCCGGCCCGAGCGGCTGGGAGAGGTCGAGGTGGCCCGAGAAGGTATCCCGCTGGACGCCGTTCCACAGCACCACGACGCGGGAGGCCTGCGGGATGTTCAGGGCGATCGAGTTCACGAGGCTGTAGATCCGCTGGATCTCCTCCGTCGAGCCGCTGGGCGGGGGATCCGGATGGTCCTGCCAGTGCAGGTCGACGTAGGCGGTGCCGTCCGCGCCGAGCGCCACGGCGCCGAGCGCCACGCCTTCCGGGAAGGGGCGGGCCAGCCCCGCCGCCTTGGGTCCGGCGAGCAGGGCCGCCACCACGGCGCGGATGCGGTCCTTGGGCGCGTCGGAGACGGGGAGCGCGCGTGGCTCGGCGCGCAGGCCGCCGCCGTCGGCCGGAAAGTAGAGGTTGAAGCTCACCGGCGGCCCGGTCGGCGCCACCATCGCCGGTCCGGCTCCCACGGCCGGCCGGCCGCCGCGGCCGGCGAGGAGGTACCAGAGGCCGCCCCCCACGAGCAGCGCCAGCGCGAAGCCCAGGATGAAGCTCGCCGCCCGGCGGCTCATGACGGCCTGCCCGTCCTCCCGGGAGGCTTCGCGGGGGCGCCCTTGGCGGCCGGGGAGGCGGGAGCGGCCGGGCGCGGCGAGGCGGGTTGTCCCGGAGCGGGTCCCGGGGCGGGCTGTCCCGGGGGCGCGGGGGCGGGCTTGCCCTCGACCGAGGCCTTGTACTTCGCGATCGCGCGCGTCAGCGCCTCCACGAGCTGGTCCCGGTAGGCGGGGTCCTGGAGCTTCTTCTCCTCCTCCGGATTGCTGATGAAGCCGAGCTCGACCAGCACGGCGGGCATGGTGGCGCCCACCAGTACGCGGAAGGGGGCCTGCTTGACGCCGCGGTCCTTGAGCTGCAGCTCTTGATTGAACTCCCCCTGGATCATGTTGGCGAGGAGCTGGCTCTCGGCCATGTGGCGGCTCTGCGCGAGGTCCCAGAGGATGAGGTCGACGTCCTTCTGCTCGCCGGGGCTCGCCGCGCTGCCCCCGGCCTCTCCGGCGGTGGTGGCGGCGGGGAGCGGACTGTTCTCGGCGGACGCCGAGCGGGCGGCGCGCGCGTCGGTCGCCTGCGGGCTGAGGAAGTAGGTCTCGGTGCCGTGGGCATTGGCGCCCAGCGAGGAGTTGAGGTGGATCGAGACGAACAGGTCCGCCTTGTTCTGGTTGGCGATCGCCGCCCGCGTGTCGAGCGGCAGGTTGGCGTCCTCGCTGCGGGTGAGGAGGGTCTGCACGCCGAGCCGCCCGAGCCGACCGGCGAGGTCGCGGGCGAGCTCCAGCGTCAGCGCCTTCTCCTGCACGCCGCCCGGGCCGATGGCCCCCGTCTCGGTGCCGCCGTGGCCGGGATCGATGACGATCGTGTGGATGCCCGGCTCCCGCTCGGCGCGCCCGGCCGGCGCCGTGGGCACCTCGACCGACGACGTCGGATGGACGTCGAACACCAGGCGGAAGGGGTTCTCCAGCACGTAGCTCTCGGCCTGCGCCCCGGGCGAAAACTGGAGGCGGATCTGCTGCGGCTCGATGACCACGCCCTGGACCAGCGGGTCCTGCACGGCCTTCGGCGCCGGCGGGGTCAGCCGGTCCGACAGCATCTTGACCGTGACCGCGCCCGCCTGCGAGCGGTCGATCTGGTAGCGCGGCTCCTCGGGAAACTGGAGCACGACCGTCGTCATCCCCTGGAGGTGGACCACGTCGAGCGTCACCGGCATCTCGCGGTTGCCCCGCCGCGCGATGGTCAGCCGCGAGGTCTCGGGGTGCCAGTCGAAGGCGTAGCCCAGGAGGTCGCCGAAGCTCTTCTTGAGGAAGTCCACCGGCACCTGCAACCCCCCCTCGCCCCGCGTCGGCGGCTGCGACAGGGAGACGATGTTGTCGCCCACGGTGACGATGGCGTTGCCGGGGCCGATCACGACGTCCTTGTCCGCCAGGTGGAGGGTGATGCTCTCGCCCGATTCGTCGGTGGCCAGCTTGCCGCCGAGGACGTCGGCGAGCGGCGAGAGGCCGAACATCGGGCCGTTCGGGCCGATCGTCACCGGCACGGGGATCTCGCGGCCCTCGAGCGTGACCGAGGAACGGGCGGCGCCGGCGTTCGGGCCGGTATTCGGGTTATTGGGAGGGGCGGGCGGCGGGGACTGCGTCCGCTCCCCCTGGGCCGCGACGAGCACCGGCAGCAGCAGTCCGAGCAGGAGCCAGCAGGCCCAGAAACGACGGTCTTTCACGCGGGAGAGGATACCACCGAGCCCGCCGCCCGGATTCAATCCCCGGCGCGGGCTACAACTCTCCCCCCGAGTGTGGTAAATGCTGTTGCGCCACCGGTCCGGCGGACCGGCCGCGTGAGTTCTGATCCAAGGAGAGGAATGCGATGGAGATCCGGCAGTTTCGGGTGGTGATCCGCACCTCGAATTTCGAGCGTGCGACGAAATTCTATGGGGACGCCCTGGGACTGCCGCGCGTCCAGAGCTGGGAGCGCGAGGACCAGCGGGGAGCGGTCTTCCAGGCCGGCACGGCCCTGCTCGAGGTCCTCGGCCCGCCGGCGAGCGAGGACCCGCGCGTGAACGACGAGCGCTTCAATCCCCAGGGGCCCCACATCCGGGCGGCCTTCGTCTTCGATGTCCCCTCGGCGCAGCAGGCCTTCGACGAGATCTTCTTCCGCGAGAAGAACATCCCCGGCGGATTGCAGAAGGACGACCAGGGGCGGCTGGTCTTCGTCACCCACGACCCCGACAACTTCCGGATCGTCTTCCGGGAAACCGGCGCCTGAGCCGCCGCGGGGCGGCCGCTACCCGTAGCTCTCGTGGTGCTCGCGGTCGGGCGGCACGCCGATCGTCTTCAGCGCGGCGAGCACCGTCTCCAGGAAGCGCGGCTGGGGCTCCTCGCCCTTGGCTCGGGCGGCCTGCTTCTCGAAGTTCGAGAGGCCGGGGCCGCAGGTGTAAACCTCGACGGCCGTGGGGTCCGGGATGAGCTCGCGCAGCAGCTCCTCGCCGACCCGGCCCTGGCGGATCTCCAGCCCTGAAGCGGTCCGCTTCTCCCGCGAGATGGCGTGGACGATGCGGAGCCGGTCCGGGAAGCGTTCGGCGAGCGCCTGGAGCTGGTGGGCGAAGATGATGTCGTTCCAGGTCTTGTTACCGTAGATCAGGGTGTGCCGCAGGCTCATCCCCGTCTCCAGGCAGAACTTGAGGAGGCTGTAGTTCGGCACGATCCCCGAGCCGGCACAGACGTGGACGATGTGATCGGTGCGCGTCTCGACGTCGGGCGCGAGGACGTAGGGGCCGCCGAAGCCGGTCGCCACCATGCTCATCCCCGGCCGCACGCTGTAGGTCAGGAAGGGGGAGAGCAGCGGCGGGTACTTGGTCTGCCCCTTGACGTAGGTCTCCGCCTTGATGGTGATCGCGAGCTGCTTCTCGTGCGGCGCCGAGGTCGTCGAGTAGGCGCGGCCGGGCTCCTTCTTCCCCTTGACGTCCTCGAAGTAGCGGCAGAGGCTCTCCAGCGCCGGGAACTGCTGCGGCCGGATGGTGAGGAACTGCCCGGCCTGGTATTCCACCCGTTCGTTGCCGGCGAAGAGGTTCAGCGTCACGGTGTCCGCCGTCTCCCAGATCACCTCGGAAATGATCAGCTCCATCTCGCGGATCTTCTGCCGCGGCGCCTTCGCCGGCTGCTCGGCCGTCCTGGGAGGAAGGTTCCTCAGGTTGTCCGGCATGGCGGCGGATGGGACCTCGGGCTCGGCCATAATCTTCCTCCAGAAACGGGTTGGGGCGGCGGTGCTGATTCTAAGCCCATTCAGAGGCGAGGACCTAAGCCTCCCTAGATCGCTTCGATCGGCCGGCCGCCGGTGATCTCCTCGTCGAGGGGCAGCGCGTCCCACTCGATCCGGTAGACCGGCACCGGGTGTGCCTTGCCGCGCAGCGGCCAGGGGGTGAGCGCCGAGACCGCCGGCGGCCGGCGGAGGTCGGCGTAGAGCGGCTCGGCGATCAGGATCTCGCCCGGCCCCGCCTCCGAGCAGAGGCGCGCGGCGGTGTTCACCGCGTCGCCGATCACCGTGTACTCCAGGCGCCGGGCGCTGCCGATGTTGCCGGCGAAGACCTCCCCCGAGTTGATGCCGATGCCGATCGAGAGCGCCGGCCGCCCCTGGCGGACCCAGCGTTCGTTGAGCGCCGCGAGCGCCCGCTGCATGGCGATCGCCGCCCGGGTGGCCCGGTCGGCGTCGTCGTCGCGGGTGATCGGCGCCCCCCACAGGGCCATCAGCGCGTCGCCCATGAACTTGTCGAGCGTGCCGCCGTGCTCGAAGACGATCTCCACCATCTCGGTGAAGTAACGGTTGAGCAGGCTGGCGATCTCGTCCGGGCTCATGCGCTCCGAGAGCGAGGTGAAGCCGCGGATGTCCGAGAACAGCACCACGACCGTCCGCTTGACGCCGCCGAGCTGGATCTCCCCCTCCTGGCCGGCGATCTGGCCGGCGAGGTCCGGCGCGAAGTAGCGCTGGAAGTTCGACAGCACCACCGCCTCGCGACGCATCTTCTCGATCAGGTGGCCGTTCTCGATCGCCACCGCCGCCATGCCGGCGAAGGCGGTGAAGAAGTCGAGGTCCTCCTCGCTGAAGGAGTGGCCGGCGCCCAGGTTGTCGAGATAGATGATGCCGAGGGCCGTCCCCTGGCTGGCCAGCAGCGGCGCGCAGAGGGCGCTGCGGATGTCCGCCGCGCCGGCGACCTCGCCCGGCACGTTCTCGGAGAGCACCGCCACCCGGTCCGCCAGCGCCTTGCGGGCGATCGCCCGCGGCACCCGCCAGCTCCCGACCGGGGAGGCCACCCGGCTGCGCCAGACCCGCGGCACCAGCTCGCCGCCGCCGTCCACCGTCATGATGGCCACCCGGTCGACGCTCATCACCTGGAAGGTCAGGCCGACGACCTTGTCGAGCAGCCGGTCCACCTCGGTTTGCTGGGAGAGCTCCTTGGCGATGTCGAGGAGGAGGTTGAGCTTGCGCGCCTGGCGGTCCTCCTGCGAGGCGCCGGCGATGCGCAGCAGCGAGGAGCCCGCCGGTCCCGACGCGAGCTGCGAGGCGATGTCGGCCCGGCCGCGCACCGGCACCTGGCGCAGGATGGTGGCGTCGAGCGAGCCCTCGCCGTCGAACGCCTCGGCGGGGACTTCCGCGCCAGCCGGCTGCTCGGCCAGCACCTCGAAGTCCACCTTGCCGAAGGCGAGGCGGGAGCCGGGGGTGGCGAGCGCGTCGGTGACGCGCACCCCGTCGAGGTAGGTGCCGTTGGTGGATCCCAGGTCGCGCACCCGCACCCCGGCCCCGGCGAGCTCCAGCTCGGCGTGGCGGCGGGACACGGTGGGGTCCTGGATCGGCAGGTCGCAGCTCGCCGCCCGGCCCACCGTGAGCGCGCGTCCGCCCGTGACCAGGACGGCCGGGCTTCCGGTGGCGGCGACCAGCTTCAAAGGCAAGAGAACCTCGTTCCGGAACCCTCGGGGCGCTCCGGAACCGACTACGGTACTACAAACAAATGGCGGTGGCCTTTCCTGCGCGGGGCAGGAATAGCACCCCCCCTTTTACGGTTGAACCGCGCGAAACGTCTGTGGTACCCTTCGCGGGGTCCGATGGCGGTCTTCATTGGACATGTGGCGCATTCGTCTAGGGGTCCAGGACGCCGCCCTCTCACGGCGGTAACACGGGTTCGAATCCCGTATGCGCTACCAAGCCGACATCTTCCACGGAGCCCGGTCCCGCCGGGCTTTTTGATTTTGAGCCCTGCTCCGGAGCGCAGTTTAAACTCTCCTGATGTCGCGCCGCTCCACCGTCCTTCTCGTCGTCGTGCTCCTGGTGCTGGGTTCCCTGGGCCTCGGGTTCTGGCTGACCCGCAGCGCGGGAGACCGGCGGGGGATCGTCGGCCGGTTCGAGATCTTCCCCTCCGAGGAGCGGCTGGTCCTGAAGCCCGCCACCTTCGCGGAGCTGCCGGGGTGGCGCGAGGACGCGGTGGAGGCGGCGGTGCCCGCCTTCCTGCGCTCCTGCGGCAAGCTCGCCGGGCAGCCCGACGACGCTCCGGCCGGCGGCCAGGCCCTCGCCGGCCGGGCCGCGGACTGGCGCGGGGCTTGCGCCGAGGCGGCCCGCCTCCCGCCCGGCGACCACGCCGCCGCCCGGCGCTTCTTCGAGACCCGCTTCCGCCCCTGGTCGGCGCGCAACCACCGCAATCCCCTCGGGCTCTTCACCGGCTACTACGAGCCCCTCCTCCACGGCAGCCGCAGGCGCCACGGCCGTTTCACGGTGCCGCTCTACGGCCGGCCCCCCGAGCTGGTGATGGTGGATCTCGGGCGCTTCCGCGACGACCTCAAGGGGAAGCGCATCGCGGGCAAGGTCGAGGCGGGCGCCCTCGTGCCCTATCCGGACCGCCGGGAGATCGACGGCGGAGCGCTCGCCGGCCGCAGGCTGGAGCTCCTCTGGGTGGATGACGCGGTCGACGCCTTCTTCCTCCAGGTGCAGGGGTCCGGCCGCGTCGAGCTCGAAGAGGGGGGCGAGGTGCGGATCGGCTACGCCGCCCAGAACGGCCGGCCCTACGCCTCGATCGGCAAGGCCCTGATCGACGGCGGCGCCCTGCCGCGCGACGCCGTCTCTCTGCAGACGATCCGCGCCTGGCTGGACGCCCATCCCGACCAGATGCGCCCGGTGCTGGAGAAGAACCCCTCCTACGTCTTCTTCCAGGAGACGAAGGGCGACAGCCCGCTGGGGGCCGAGGGGGTGCCGCTGACGCCCGGCCGCTCCCTGGCCGTGGACCTCAAGTACATGCCCCTGGGCGTCCCCGTCTGGCTCGCCGGCGGCATGCCCGCCCCCCGCGCCGGCGAGCCGGATCGCAAGCTCCACCGCCTCCTCGTCGCCCAGGACACGGGAGGCGCCATCCGCGGCCCCGTGCGGGGGGACGTCTTCTTCGGTTTCGGACCCGAGGCCGAGGCCCTCGCCGGACGGATGAAGCACCGCGGGAAGCTGTGGCTGCTGCTGCCGAAGGATCTCCGGCCCAGGACTTAGAAGCGGATGTAGAAGTAGAAGGGAACGACGGGGCGCCGGCCGCCCCCTGCCTTCGGCCGGCGCCCCTTGCTACAGCGGTCAGTGGCGGATCGCCACCGTGGACGTGGTGCCCGAGCGGTGCGTCGCCCGGGCCGGCACCGGCGCCGGCTGCTTGGGCGCCCGCTTCGGGAGGAAAGCCTGCCGCAGCACCGGCCCCAGAACGGCGGGATGGAACAGGGCGGTCGGCGCCTTGAGCATGTGGTTGACCTCCTGGAAGCGGCGGAAGACCTCCTCGCTCTGGGGAATCAGCCGGATCACCTGCTCGATGTACCAGTGCATGAGCCTCACCTTGGGGGTGATCTTGCCGCCCTGCGTCGCCGGCCAGCGCAGGTCCTCGCCGGTGGTCAGCGCCCAGGGGGCGGCGACCAGGCCGGCGACCCGCTTCTGGAAGCGGCGGCTGTCGAAGCGGCCCTTCCCCTCGACGAGGCACCTGCGCAGCTCCAGCACCTCGAGGCCGGTCAGCGTCATGCCCACGCCGTAGACCGGGTTGAAAGAGCACACCGAGTCGCCCAGCGCCGCGAAGCCCGGCGGCACGTCCGCCGTGTCGTAATGGCGCAGCCGGTTCTCGGTGCGGCGGTAGCCCCAGATCTTGGAGAGCGGCCGGGCGTGCTCGATGGCCCGGTAGAGCTCCGGCGAGGAGAGGCTGCGGGCGAAGCGGAGGAACCCCTCCTCGTCCGTGGGCGGATAGTCGTGCATCACGCCGGCGATCGTCACCAGCCAGCGGTCACCCTCGATCGGCTGGATGATCCCGGCCCGCGGCTGGTAGGGTGGCCGATTCATCAGCAGCAGGTTCTTCCAGTCCTTCTTGAAGTCCTCGACCGGCTCGTAGATGCGCGTCGCATAGCCCCAGAAGGCGTCGACGACCGTCTCCTCGGGGCTGGCGAAGCCGGCGGCGGCCAGCCACTCCGGGGCCTTGGAGCCGCGGCCGCTGCTGTCCACCACCAGGTCCGCCGCGAGCATGTTCATCTCGACCGGGACGTTCGGATCCCGGTGGTGGGGTACCAGGTTCACCCCCTCGACCCGCGAGTTGCCGTCGTCGAGCACGAGACCGGCGACCTCGAACCCCTGGAGGATGGCGACATTGGGGTGGGTCAACAGGTGCCGGCGCATGGCTTCCTCGAGCAGCGGCCGGGTGAAGGTGCAGAGCTCGAGGCCGATCTCCCTGCGTGGCGACCACCCCGAGCGGTAGAGGATGCGGAAGTCCCGGCCCTGGTCCAGGAGGTGGCTGCCGGCGGCCACGAGGTCGGCGGTGATCCCCGGGAACACCTCCTCGGCGACCATCAGCCCCCGCTTCAGGAGGAAGTGGAGATGGCGGGCCTGCGGCACGCCCGGGCGGTGCTCGCCGCTCTCCGGCAGATGGTCGCGCTCGACGACGGTGACCTGGTCGAAATGGTCGGCGAGCACGCGCGCCGCCAGCAGGCCCCCGATGCTCCCCCCGACCACGACGGCGTGACAACCGGTGTTGCGGTGCTGCGTTGCGCTTCGGTCCTGCATGGAGTCCCCCCCTTCGTTGAAGCGACTTCGATCCTGCGGCTCAACGTCTGCCCAAGGTTCTTAACGTCTGCCCAAGGTTCTGTGCATAGGGAATGCCAGGGGCCGGGAGCTCCCGGCCGGCAACGGGTCTGGTAAGAATTTCCTTTAGCGGCAGGTTGCGGAACGGCGGCGTCGCGGTATGCTCCGGCGGGAGGTACCCCCGATGCGTCTACGAGTTCTCGGCAGCTCCGGCGGCTATCCCGCCCCCGGGAATCCCAGCACCGGCTTTCTCCTGGAGCACGGGGAGGCCCGGCTCTGGATCGACGCCGGCAACGGCACGTTCGCCGAGCTGCAGCGGCTGGCGGACTTCACCCGGCTCGACGCCATCCTGCTCAGCCACGTCCACGCCGACCACTGCGCCGACGTCTATCCGGTCCACGTGGCCCTCCGCTACGGCGTGGGCGGCGGCCTCCGCCTCCCCCTCTACGCCCCTCCCGGGACCCGCGAGATCCTGGGCTCGCTGCTGGGCCCCACCGGCGCGGAGCAGCTCGCCGAGGCGTTCGACTTCCATGAGGTGAACGCCGGCGACGCGATCGGGATCGCCGGCGTCCGCTTCACCTTCCTGCGCACCGACCACCCCGCCCACACCCTGGCGATGCGCGCCGAGACGGCGGCGGGGACGCTCACCTACTCGGCCGACACCGGCCCCGGCGCCGACCTCGCCGGCTTCGCGCGCGGCAGCGATCTCCTCCTCTGCGAGGCGAACTACCAGGACGCCAGGATGGGTCCGCCCCTCCACCTGAGCGCCCGCCAGGCCGGCGACACCGCCCGCCGGGCCGGCGCGCGAGAGCTGGCGCTCACCCACGTCTGGCCCACCCTCGACCCGGCGGTCTCGCTCGCGGAGGCGCGGCAGGAGGCGGGAGGCGTCCCCGTCCGCTGGGCCGGACCGGGCGAGATCTTTGAGGTCGGAAGCGGCGGTTGAAGAATTTCCCGGGACGATTTGTAAGGCGTGCCGTGAGCGGGGCAAACCGTGACAGGACCGGAGACTGTCAGCCCGTGTCACTGACGGAGTACGGTTTCGTCCTCGGGCAGAGGCGGGGAATCGGCGGCGGCGGCGGTCCAGCTCTGGCTTTCTTGCCAACTAGCAAAAATTCTCATAGATATCTACAAAGAATTGTCACTCCTGGACAGGTGACCGGACCGCGAGTGATACCGTTGGCTCTTTAGGGGAGGGAGACCGCATGCCCTGGATACAGATCGCCAAGAGCGAGAACCGCGCCGTCTGGCTGCGAACGGAGGCGATCGTCGGCCTTGCCACGCCCGAGCGGGGAGGCACCGGCACCCGCCTCCTGCTGGTCTCCGGGGAAGCCCTGGAGGTGGCGGAGGAGCGGGACGGGCTGCTGCAGAAGATCCGCGAGCTGGAGGGGACGGCGGCGCGGGACCGCCGGGTGGGGTTCCCGGCGGAGATCGAGTAGCTTCCCCGCCGCTTCCCTCCGGCTCACCTGCCGCTCATTGGGCGTTCCCGGCCCGGCGGCTAGCGTCTCCTTGGGACCCGGGGCACTTCACGCTCCGGGCCGTCTGCAAGGAGACGAACCATGAAGAAGCTCCTCCGCCTCGCCATCCCGCTCGCGCTGCTCGTCTTCGCGGCTTTCTCGGGAACCGCCAAGGCGACGAATCCGGATCCGTGTGGCTGCGGCCTGTTCTATCAGATGTGTCTGGCGGGCTGTGGCCCGGGGAACTTCCCTTGCCGGGCTCAGTGCGCCGAGGACTACAAGTTCTGTACCGCCACCTGCCCTGGGTAGGACGGGAGCCACGAGGGCGGCCGGTCCTCCGGCCGCCCTGCTAGGCCCCGAACTTGATCGGGTCGCCGAGCTCGTCGAGGGAGAAGTTGGCCATGATCTGGTGGCCGTTGAAGTCGAGGACCCGCATGTCCTCCACGCCGTCGAGGTCGCGGGCGACGTTGTCGAAGGAGTCGGCGTAGCGGTCGCGGATGGCGGGGAGGCTCACCTCGTAGGCGATGAACTTGCCGATCCCCTTGTAGCGCAGCTTGCTCACCAGCCGCTCGTCGGTCAGCTTGGGATAGGTCGACAGCAGCAGGATCGGGCCGCTGCCGGCGAAGACGATGTAGGCGCGCATCGGTCTCGGGCTCATCCTGGTTCTTCCTTGAGTCAGGCGACGGGTCAGGCCACGATTTTCAAGCTACGAAATAGGCGCTGGCGCGGATCTGCAGGCGCGCCCGCGGCTCGAAGCCGCTGCCGACCACAGCGAAGGCGCTGGTGCTGCCGAGGATGGGGAGCACGATCCAGCCGTCGAAGCTCTCGCCGCCGGCGTAGGGGGGCACGACGGGCTCGATCTCGGCGATCTTGGTCCAGTGGTCCTCGTCGGGATCGAAGGAGGCGCGCAGCTCGACGTAGGCGCGGTCGAGGTCGATCGTGCGCTGCCCCGAGGGGTGCCAGATCGAGAAGACGAAGCGCACCTCGTCGTAGGCGCTGGTGCCCAGGAAGGCCTTGCCGGCGATCAGCAGCGGGAAGGTGAAGGAACCGGCCGTGTCGGTGGCGAAGATCTCGGGCGTGGGGTCGAACACCACCTGCCGCGGGGGGGTGGGGGTCGTCGCGTTCATCTCTTCTCCTCAGGGGATGCAGCGCCACGGGCGAGGACGAGGGCGCGCTCGACGATCCGGCGCGCCTCCGCCGCCTCTTTTCCTACGCCGAGCAGGGGGGCGGCCAGGCCGAAGGCGATCGCGCCGGCCCTGGCGTAGGCCGGGATCTCCTCGACGCCGAAGCCGCCGGCGGCCAGCATGGGGATGTCCCCCAGCGGTCCGCGGATCACGGACAGGTAGGCCGGCCCGCCCACCGGCGGCAGCGGGTAGACCTTGACGAGATCCGCCCCCAGCCCGGCGGCGGTGACGATCTCGGTCGGGGTGAGCGCTCCCATGACGAGGAAGACGCCGCCGCGGCGGGCCTCCCGCGCCACGTCGGCGTCGACGTTGGGGGTGACCAGGAACTCGGCGCCGGCCTCGACGGCCTCGCGGGCGCGGGCGGCGGTCGTCGCCGTGCCCATGCCGAACCAGGGAGGCCCCTCGGCGCCGGCGGGGCGCTGCGCGAGCAGCTCGCGCAGCAGCCCCGAGGCGCCCGGCACGGTGAAGGTGATCTCGACCAGCTCGACCCCGCAGGCCGCGAGGCCCCGGGCCTGGGCCGCGGCCTCCTGCCGCGAGCTGGTGCGCACCACGCCGATGAGGGGGGCGCGGCGCAGACTGAGGGCTACAGAATCCCGGATCTGGACTGTGGTCGCCATGGCGCCGGGGAGTCTATCATCCATCTTTCCACCCGGAATCCAGCTTGCGGGTGGGAAAGAGCACCCTTCCGAGGTATCATTGCCCGACGCGCAAGAGGGGAGCGCTTTTCAGGATACGAACGGCAGATGGCAGTGTCTGATCAACCGGTAGAAAGAGAGTCGCTGGACCAGCTCCTGCGACGGCTCCGGCCGAGGCTGAAGCAGGTACTCGGCCGGTACCGCATCCCGGCGCACGACGCCGAGGACCTGGTACAGGAAGCTCTCATCTCGACGATCCAGAAGTGGGACGTCATCCAGGACCCCGAAGCCTGGCTGCTCGTCACGCTGCGCAACCGCTGCGTCGTCTACTGGCGCAAGCGGCGCAACAGCCTCTACAACTCGGTCGACACCGCCATCCTCGAGCTGCTCTCCGAGCCGGTCGCCCCGCCGCAGGAGAAGTCCGAGCTGCTGTGGGACCTCAACAACCTCCTCGAGGAGCTGCCGCCCCGCTGCCGCAAGCTGCTCCGGCTGCGCTACGGCCTGGGCTTCGATTCCAGCGAGGTGGCGGAGCGCATGGGCTATCACCCCTCGAGCGTCCGCAAGGTGGCCCGCCGCTGCATGGCGGCCCTGACCTACCAGATGGTCACCCGCGGCTTCACCAAGATGCCGCTGCCCGGGTCCGACGACGACGAGTCGGACGCCTGACCTCAGCTCTCCTTCCCCAACGCTCCCAGCGCCCGCCGGCAGATGCCGCGCAGGATGCGCACGTCCCGGCTGTCCGGCGCCGCGCGGGCGGCGAGGCGGCGGAGGTCGCGGAGCACGCCGGCGTAGGAGTCGTCGCGGGCGAAGCCGATCCGCCGCAGCACCTGGCCGGCGTGGTCGAGGAGGCCGTCGATCTCGGCGGCGCTCGCCGGCGGCTCCGGCGGGGCCACCGGGGCGGTCTCGCCGCCGCCGGCCACGAACAGCTCGTAGCTCAGGATCAGCACGGCCTGGGCGAGGTTGAGCGTCGGCTGCACCGGCGAGCAGGGGATGGTCACCACGGCGCTCGCCAGTGCCAGCTCCTCGTTGGTGAGCCCTCCCACCTCGGGACCGAAGACCAGGGCGGTGGGGGTGTCCGGCGGATCCTGGGCCAGCCAGCCGGGGAGCTCCCGCGGAGCCAGCAGGGGGATACCCAGCCGGCGGTCGCGGGTGGAGGTGGTGCCGACGACGCGGCGGAAGGGGGCCAGCGCCTGCCGCAGGTCGGGGACCCGCAGGGCGTTGTCGAGGATGGATCTGGCGCCGACGGCGAAGGCGGTCCCCACCTTGCCGATCGCCGCCGCCGGCTCGACCAGGATCAGCCGGTCGAGCCCCATGTTGGCCATCGCCCGCGCGGCGGAGCCGACGTTCCCCTCCTCGCGGGGGCGGACCAGGACGACGGCGGGGACCAGGGCGGCTCCTACCGGAACCCGCGGCGCAGCTCGCGCTTGAAGATGGCGAAGGTCTCCTCGCCGTAGAGGCAGAGGACGACCCGCTCGAGCTTGGTCCCCCCCTGGAGGAAGCGGTGGACCTCGGTGAGCAGGATGCGCGCGGCGCGGTCCACGGGGAAGCCGAAGGTGCCGGTCGAGATCGCCGGCAGCGCGATCGACCGGATCCCCCGGCGGTCGGCCAGGGCGAGGGCGGCGCGCACGGCGGCGGCGAGCTTCTTGTCCTCGTCCCCCTCGCCCATCCGCGGGCCCACGGCGTGGATCACCCACCTGGCCTTGAGATGGCCGCCGCCGGTCATCACCGCCGTGCCCACCGGGGTGCCGCCGATGCGGTTGCACTCCTCCTGGATCGACGGGCCCCCCTTGCTGCGGATGGCCCCGGCGACGCCCGTGCCGAGCTGGAGCTGCTCGTTGGCCGCGTTGACGATGGCGTCGACGTCGAGCCCGGTGATGTCCCCCTCGACCAGCTCGAGCTGCGTGCGGTCCAGCGAGACGATCACCCTGTCCGTCCTGTTCTCGGTCATTTCCGGCATGAGACCCTCCCGGCGAATGATATCAGGGGGGCGCCCGTCCCTTCCTTATCAATAGTGTAGACTCCTCGCCGCCATGTGGACGGAGCTCAAGAAACGGCTGGCGGCCGGCCTCGCCGGGGCGATCCGGGAGCGCTTCGGCGTCGACCACGAGCCGGTGCTCGAGGTGCCGCCGCGCCGCGATCTGGGGGACCTCTCCTCGCCGGCCGCCCTGCAGCTCGCCCGGGTGCTCAAGCGCAGCCCGCGGGCGATCGCCGAGGAGCTGGCCGGAGCCGTCGAATGGCCGGACGCGGTGCGCGGCGTCCAGGTGCAGGGCGCCGGCTTCCTCAACGTCTACCTCGACCGCCGCGCCCTCGCCGCCGGCCTGATGGACGCCGCGCTGGTCGGCGGTCCGGCGCCGCGCGGCGGCAAGGTGGTCATCGAGCACACCAACATCAATCCCAACAAGGCGGCCCACATCGGCCACCTGCGCAACGCCGTGCTCGGCGACGTCCTCGGCCGCTCGCTCAAGAGCCTCGGCTATCCGGTCGAGATCCAGAACTACATCGACGACACCGGCGTCCAGCTCGCCGACGTGGTGGTGGGCTTCCTCGACCTGCGCCATCTCACCGCCGCCGAGGTGGCGGCCCTCCCCGAGCCGTTCGACCACTACTGCTGGGACCTCTACGGCGAGGTCGGCCGGTGGTACGAGGGGAACCCGGAGGGGCAGCGCCACCGCCGCGAGACGCTCCACGAGCTGGAGACCGGCCGCGGCGAGCGCGCCGAGATGGGACGGCTGGTGGCGCGGCGGATCGTCTCCCGCCACCTCGCCACCATGGCCCGCATCGACGTCTCTTACGACCTGCTGACCCGCGAGAGCGACATCCTCGGGCTGCAGTTCTTCGAGCAGGCCTTCTGCCGCCTGAAGGAGGCCGGCGTCGTCCGCCTCGAGAAGGAGGGGAAGAACGCCGGCTGCTGGGTGATGCCGCTGTCGCAGGCCGAGGAGTTCGCCGGCCTCGAGGACCCGGACAAGGTGATCGTCCGCTCGGACGGCACGGTGACCTACGTCGGCAAGGACATCGCCTACCAGCTCTGGAAGTTCGGCCTCCTGGGGCGCGACTTCGGCTACCGCTTCTGGCAGGAGGAGGGGGTCTGGGAGACCACCCGGGACGGCGTCGAGGGGCATCCCCGGTTCGGCAACGCCTGGCGGGTGTTCAACGTCATCGACGTCCGCCAGAGCTATCTCCAGAAGATCGTCCGCGCCGGCCTCCAGGCGCTCGGCCACCTCTCGGAGGCCGAGCGCTCCGTCCACTTCGCCTACGAGATGGTGGCCCTCTCGCCGGCCACCGCCCGCCTGCTCGGCTTCCTCGACGAGGCCGCGGGGGAGGAGAAGGTCCTCGAGATGTCGGGCCGCAAGGGGATCGGCGTCAAGGCCGACGACCTGATGGACCAGCTCGTGGTCAAGGCGCGCGAGGAGATCGCCAAACGCAACCGCGACCTCGCCGACGCCGAGCTCGACGGCCTCGCCCGCCAGATCGCCGTCGCCGCCCTGCGCTTCTTCATGGTCAAGGCGACCAACAACCGGGTCATCGCCTTCGACTTCGACGAGGCCCTCAGCTTCGAGGGGGAGTCCGGCCCCTACCTCCAGTACTCGCTGGTGCGGGCGAAGAACATCCGCCGCCGCCTCCAGCAGGAGGGGATCGCCGCCGACGTCGTCTCCGAGGAGGTGCTGGCGATCCCCCACGAGCTGTGGAGCGAGGACCTCTGGGACCTGATCCTCGAGGTCGCCCAGACCGGCGAGACCGTCGAGAAGGCGACCGAGACGCTGGAGCTCTCGCTGGTGGCCCGCCACGCCCTCGAGATCGCGCAGCGCTTCAACGCCCTCTATCACCGCCACCCCATCCTCCAGGAGAAAGACCCGCAGCTCCGGGCCGCGCGCCTGGCGACGGTGCAGATCTTCCGCCGTGGCCTCGAGACGCTGGGCGAGCTCCTGGGAGTACCCATTCCGGAGAAAATGTGACATGGAAGCGGATGGACGTCCCTCGAAGAAATCCAGCTCCCCCTGGCTCTACGTCGGCCTCGGCTGCGGCGCGGCCGTGCTGCTCGGCCTCTTCGCCATCTCCGGCTTCACCTATTTCATGTACCGGCAGGGCAAGAACTTCGCGGAGGGGTTCAAGAACCCCAAGGTGCGCGAGCAGCGGACGCGCGAGATCCTCCCCTACAAGGAGCTGCCGGCCGGCTACTACCCGGCCGGCGCCTTCTCCGTGCCCCTTCTGATGGACTTCACCGTCCTGAGCGACCGCCCGCCCACCGGCGACAGGCCCGAGCAGGGGTTCGACCAGCGCACGTTCGTCTTCATGAACATGCGCCACCTGCGGAACAACCGGGAGAAGATGGAGCGCTTCCTGCGCGGCGAGGCGCCCGCCCCCGAGGATTCGTCCTGGAAGTCGAACGTCAACTTCAAGCCGAAGGAGCTCATCGGCCGCGGCACGATCAAGCTGGGGGACATGGCGGTCCTCTATGCCGCCAACCGTGGCGAGGTGTCGCACAAGGGGGGTGAGACCAGAGAAGGGATCGTCACCATGGTGCTGCCGGAGTGCCCGGACGACCGGCTCCGCTTCGGCCTCTGGGTCGGCCCCGATCCCCAGGCCGCCACGCCGGTCGCCGCGGCCAACTACTCCGGCACGCCCGCGGACCCGCAGGCGATCCGCGACTTCCTGGATCATTTCCAGCTCTGCGGCGGGAAGAACTAGGCGGTCCGCCTCGCGAGGCGAATCGTTCGCCTCCAGCCCCCGCTCTCCCGCCTCGCCAGGCGACGGCGCGCCTCCCGGGGCGGATCCCCCGCCTCTGGAGGCGGACCGCTCGCCTTCAGCTCCGGATCTCTCGCCTCTGGAGGCGGACCGCTCGCCTCGCGCCCCGGAAGCGCCGCCTCTGGAGGCGGATGGCGCGGAGGCCGAGGCGGGACCTTCGCCTCGAAAGGCGGCACCCTCGCCTCCCGGGGCGGACGGTTCGCCTCGCGAGGCGAACCGTCCAGAGATGTCCCGCCGCGTCACGTCTCGCCTTCGACCGGCCCCCGTCTCTTCTCGTCCCACCGGCGGTGCATCCACAGCCACATCTCGGGATGGGCGCGGATGTCCTCCTCGGCCACCTCGAGGTAGCGGCGGGTGAGGGCCAGCACGGCCGCGTCGCCGCTCTCGCCGGGGGCGGGGAGGATGGGCGGCCGCACCACCACCCGGTAGCGGCCGCCGGGCTCGGGGTAGACGGCGAGGGGGACCACCGGGGTTCCCGAGCGCAGCGACAGGCGGGCCAGGATCGGGCTGGTGAGCGCCGGACGGCCGAAGAAGGGGACGGCGATCCCCTCCCGCTCCTGCACCCGCTGGTCGATCAGCAGCCCCAGCCGGCCGTGGTCGCGCACCACCTCCAGCATCCGGCGCGCGGCGCCCCGCTTGGGCACCACCGTGTTGCCGAAGCGCTCGCGCAGGCCGCGCAGCTCGCGGTCGAGCCAGGGGTTGTCCGCCGGGCGCACGACGATGCTCATCGGGCCGCGGGTGAGGCCGATGAGCGGCGGCGACAGCTCCCAGAACCCGAGGTGGGCGGTGAGCAGGAAGAGCCCCTTGCCGAGCCGCTCCGCCTCGTCGATGTGCTCCCAGCCCTCCAGGGTGAAGCGGTGGCAGAGGTCTCGGGCTCCGAAGCGGGACGAGGAGACGGCGTCGCACAGGGCGGCGCCGAAGTGGCGAAAGCAGGCCCCGACCAGGCGCCGCCGTGTGGCCTCGTCCAGCTCGGGCAGGGCGAGGGCCATGTTGCGCCGGGCGATCTCCCGGTGCCGGCGGTCGACGGCGTGGGCGAGGGCGCCGAGCCCGCGGCCGAACGAGCGCGCGGCCTGGTGCGGAAGGGCGCGGAGGAACCCCTTCAGGGACAGGTAGAAGGCGTATTCGATCCGGTGGCCGACGGGGCGGTTCTTCATGGGGGGCCGATCTTCTCAGGAAACCGCTCCCGGATTCTCGCCATCTCGCCGTCCAGCCACCGCCAGAACGCCGGCTCGGGCGCGGCGCGGACGGGCAGCTCGGCCAGCGGGAGGTCGAGCCGGCCGTGGAGCTTCACGCGGTCCTTGGAGGTGGTGAGCACGGCCGCGGCGCCGCTCGCCCGCCAGGCCTCGGCGATGCGGTCCAGACTCGCCTGCGGATAGCGGTGGTGGTCGGGGAAGCGCAGCTCGCCCGCGACGTCGAGCCCGCGGCTCCGGGCGGTGGCGGCGAAGCCCTCCGGCCGGGCGATGGCGGTGACCAGGAAGACCCGCGTCCCGGCCGCCAGCTCGCCGCCGCCGCTCAGCCGCGGCGCTCCGGGGAGGGTGGCGCTGGCGAAGCCGGGTCCGGCGAAGCCGTAGGGGCGCAGCGCCGCGGCGAGCTTCTCTCCCGCGCCGCCGGTCTCGCCATCCATTCCGGACGCCCCGGTCAGGATCGCCGCGTCCGCCCGGGAGACGGCGGCGAGCGGCTCGCGCAGCCGGCCGGAGGGGAAGAGGCGGCCGCCGCCGAAGGGGTCGGCGGCGGGGAAGGCCACGAGGTCGAGGTCGCGGCGGAGGCGCAGGTGCGAGAAGCCGTCGTCCAGGAGGAAGAGGTCGGGCGCGGGAGCGAGGCGGCGCGCGGCGTGGAGGCCGGCCTGGTGGCGGTCGGGGCCCACCACCACGGCCACGCCGGGGAGCTCGCCCGCCAGCAGCACCGGCTCGTCCCCCGCCAGCAGGGGGCCGAGGAGCGGCCCCGCGCCCGCACTCACCACCCGTACCCCCCGCCCCTGGCCGGCGTAGCCGCGGGAGAGAATGCAGACGGCGAGCCCCTGGTCCCGCAGATGGGCGGCGACGGCGGCCACCAGGGGCGTCTTGCCGGAGCCCCCCCAGTGCAGGTTGCCGACGCTGATCACCGGCCGCGGCAGGCGGCCGGCGCGGGAGCCGTACCACCGCCGCCGCAGCCGGTGGGCGCCGCCGTAGAAGAGCTGCCAGGGGGAGGCGGGGGGATCGGGGGCTTTCATGACAGGGGCATCGCTTCCTCGAGCATCGCGAGCGTGCGTCCCACCGCGCCCCGGTTCTCCGCGACCAGCCGCAGGCCCCTTTCTCCCGTCTCCCGAGCGGCCTCCGGGCTCTCCAGCCACTCGCGCCAGGCGGCCCCCAGCTCGCCGGCAGCCGCCACCCGGCGCCAGGCGCCGGCGCGGTCGAAGGCTGCGGCCATCTCGCGGAAGTTGTGCATCGAGGGGCCCACGGCGAGGGGCACGCCGAAGCGGGCCGCCTCCAGGGGGTTGTGGCCGCCGGTCGGCGCCAGGGTGCCGCCGATGAAGGCGGCGGCGGCGAGGCGGTAGAGGCCGGCGAGCTCCCCCAGGCTGTCGAGGAGGACGACGGCGGGACGTCCCGACGCCGGCAGGGCCGTCCGGCGGACGGCGTCCTCGCCGCGCGAGCGCAAGAGCGCGTCCACCTCGTTCCAGCGCTCGGGATGGCGGGGCGCGAGGACCAGGAGGGCCCGCCCGTTGCCAGCCGCGGCATGGAAGGCGTCGAGCACCATCGCCTCCTCGCCCGCCATGGTGGAGCCGGCGAGAAGGATCGGCCGTCCTCCGGCGAGCGCCAGCAGGGTCGCCTCCAGCTCCGGCCTGCGCGCCGGTTCGGGGGATTCGTACTTGAGATTGCCGGTCACGGCGACGCGGCCGGGCTCGATCCCCAGGGTCAGGAGCCGGTCGCGGTCCTGGCCGCTCTGGACGCCGAAGCGGCCGATGCCGGCGAACAGGGGGCCGAGCAGGGAGCGCAGGCGGCGCATCCGCCGGAAGCTGCGGTCGCCGACGCGGCCGTTGACCACGGCGATGGGCAGGCCGCGGCGGCGGGCCTCGCGGAGCACCAGGGGCCAGTAGTCCCCCTCGACCAGCACCAGGGCGCGCGGCTGGTGGCGGTGGAAGAACCGCCGCACGGCGAAGCCGAGGTCGAAAGGGAGGTAGGCCACCTCGGCCCGGCCGGCGAAGGCGGCGCGCGCCCGCTCCTGGCCGGTGGGGGTGACGGTGGTGACCAGCAGGGGAACCTCGGGGGGGAGCGCCCGCGCCAGGGTGGCGGCGACGCCGACCTCCCCCACCGAGACGGCGTGGATCCAGAGCGCTCCCGGCCGGGCCGCGCCCTCGGCCCGGCCCAGCCGGCCGGGGAGGGTGGGCAGGTAGTGGCTCCCCCGGCGGACGAGCAGGAAGGGGGCCGCCGCGATCAGGGCGGCCCCGGTCGCGAGCTGGTACAGCCCCCAGAAGACGGCGCGCATCTCAACCGGTAGTATAATGGCTCGTTCGCGAGAGAAACGGAGCCCCGGGCGGCAGATGACGAAGGCGCATAGACGCTCGGCCCCCCGGCCCCGTATACACGGCCAGATATGCTAGAGCTCGTCTACACCAGCCGCCACTCCGCCGTGCCCCAGCGCGCGCCCTGGGCCGAGGCGTCCGACCGCGATGTCCTGATGGGCGTCCGCGAGGGTGACGAGGGAGCGCTCGGCGAGCTGATCGGGCGCAAGACCAAGGCGCTCCTCCAGCTCTGCCAGCGCATTCTCGGCGATGCCGAGGAGGCGCGCGACGTCGTGCAGGTGACCTTCTACAAGGTGTGGGAGAACCGCCGGAAGTTCGACGACCGGTGGAGCCCGAACACCTGGATCTACCGGATCGCGAGCAACCTCGCCATCGACCACCTGCGGTCGCGCCGCAGCCGCGAGCGCAGCACCGAGCCGGTGCGCCAGCACCTGATCAAGGTGGCCGACACGCGCGCCAGCCGCGACCTCTCGCGCCTCCAGCAGACGGAGGTGACGGCGATCTTCCGCGAGCTGTCCGCCGGCCTCTCGGAGAAGCAGCGCATGGTCTTCCTGCTGCGCGAGCTCGAGGGGCTCTCCTCCCCCGAGGTGGCCGAGATCCTCAACTGCCGCGAGTCCACGGTCCGCAACCACCTGTTCAACGCCCGCAAGTACCTGCGCCGCGAGCTGCTGCGGCGCTACCCGGAGTACGCCGGGAGCTGGGGCGCGGACGCGGACGCGGACACCGGGGAGGGGGCGCCTTGAGCGCCGCCACCTGCCCCGACTGGAGCCGGCTCGCGGTGCTGCGCCGCGGCGGCGAGGAGCCCGCGGGCTGGGCGGCGGCGGCGGCGCACCTCGACGCCTGCCCGCGCTGCCGGCGCGAGGCCCTGGCGGCCGATCCGCTGCTGGTCTTCCGGCGGCTGCCGGCCATCGAGATGACGGCGGCCGAGGAGAGCTCGGAGGCCGAGTCGATGCGCCAGGCGGTGAGCGCCATGCGCACGGCCCGGCGGCTGGAGTCCCGGCAGCGCTTCGCCGGCTGGCGGCGGTGGGCCGCGGCGGCGGTGCTGGCGGCGGTCTCGCTGGCGGTGGGCCGCGACCGGTCGCCGCTGGCGCGGATCTCGCCGATCCCTGAGCCCGCCGCGCGGCCGGTCGCCGCCGAGCTCGCGGCGCCGCGGCAGGATGCCGAGCCGGTGTCTCTCGAAGGGATGAACCGTCCCGACGCCCGCGTGTACCAGATGAGCGGCAAGGATCTCTCGGCCGTCATGATCGTGGACAAGAATCTAGATGTCTGATCGTCGCCATGATGTCTCGCCCCTCCCCATTCGCCGGATCGCGCGGCGGTCCCGCTCCCCGCGCCGTGCCGTCTCGCGGTAGACTCCCGGGCCGTTCCGTGTCATCCGTGCACCGCTCCGTCGCGAGCCTCCTGTGGGTTCTGGCCCTGATGTCGGTCGTCGCCTCCGCGCTGTCGGCCCAGCCGCCGGTGTCGCCGGGCGCGCGGGAAATCGTGATGAGCGCCTATACGTTCAGGTATCAGCGGGCGAGCGAGGCGATGACGGTCGTCTACCCGCTGCTGTCGAGGAAGGGGACGGTGGAGCTCCAGCCGAGCGGCAACACCCTGGTGATCCGCGACACGCCGGACGCGGTGCGCAAGATCATGCCGGTGCTGAGGGGCTTCGACCACCCGACCCGGCCGCTGCGCCTGGAGGTCTACATCGTGCGGGCGAGCCGCACGACGGTGTCGCCGCAGGTGCAGCACTCGGACCTGCCGGAGGACCTGACCCGCCGGCTGCGCAGCCTGCTCGGCTACGACGTCTTCGAAACGCAGGCGCAGGCGCAGCTCTCCGGCGTCGAGGGGCAGTCGGCGCTCTACGAGCTGGGGCCGGAGTACAAGGTGAGCTTCCGGTTCGGCACCCTGATGGACGGCCAGCGGGTGAAGCTCTCGGGCTTCCGGATCTCCCGCCACGCCGAGGGGCGGCCGGAGTCGAACCTGCTGCAGACGAACCTGATGCTCTCGCTCGACCAGACGATGAGCCTGGGCTTCGCCAAGAGCGAGTCGAGCCCGGACGCGCTGATGGTCGTGCTGACGCTGCGCGAGGGCGAGAGCTCCCGCCGCTGACGGGAAGCCGCTGACGGGAAGGAGAAACGGAGTCGATGCAGTTCATCTGTCGAGTGGGATTGCCGGACGGCCGGGTGCTCGAGGAGGTCATCACGGCGAGCGACGAGGCGGCGCTGCGCAGCGACCTCGGGAAGCGCGGCTATCACCTGTTCGAGGTGCAGCGCCGGGGCATGGCGCCGAAGATGGGCGTGCCGGCCCTGCTGCGCGGCGGCCGGCGGGGGCGCATCCCGGTCCAGGAGTTCCTGGTGTTCAACCAGGAGCTCGCGTCGCTGCTCAAGGCCGGGCTGCCGCTGCTCCAGGCGATCGACCTGATGCTCGAGCGGATGAAGAATCCCACCTTCCGCTCGGTGCTGACGGAGGTGCGCGACAAGGTCAAGAGCGGCACCGACCTCTCGGACGCCTTCGCCGAGCACGGCGATCTCTTCCCGCGGCTCTATCCATCGTCGCTGAAGGCGGGCGAGAAGAGCGGCGAGCTGGAGGCGGTGATCCGCCGCTTCGTCCGCTACATGAAGCTGGTGCTCGACGCCCGCCGGCGGGTGATCTCGGCGCTGACCTATCCCGCCGTGCTGGTGGTGCTGTCGATCACCATGATCGCCGTGATGACGATCTACGTGGTGCCCCGCTTCATGGGCTTCTTCAGCGAGCTGGACGCCGACCTGCCGATGATCACCCAGATCGTGCTGGGGGTCTCGAACTTCATGAGCGCCAACTGGGTGCTGATGCTGGTGATCCTGATCGGCGGCAGCATCGCGCTGCGCTCGTGGGGGCGCACGGCGCCGGGGCGGCTGGCGCTCGACCGCGTGAAGCTGCGGGTGCCGTTCCTGGGACCGGTGCTGCACCGGTTCGCGCTGTCGGAATTCTCCCGCTCGCTGGCGACGTTGCTGTCGGGCGGCATCCCGCTCGTGCCGTCGTTCGAGATCGCGATCGCGTCGGTCGGCAACGCCTTCGTGCGCGACCGGCTCGAGCCGACGGTGCAGATGGTGCGCGAGGGCAAGCCGTTTCACTCCGCGCTCGAGCAGAGCGACATCTTCACCGAGATGGCGATCGACATGGTGAAGGTCGGCGAGGCCACCGGCTCGCTCGACGAGATGCTGAACAGCGTCTCGGACTTCCTGGACGAGCAGGTCGAGACGCGCATGCAGCGGCTGTTGTCGCTGGTCGAGCCGCTGATGCTGGTCTTCATGGGCATCATCATCGCGATCCTGTTGATCTCGATCTACTTGCCGATGTACTCGATGCTCGGCTCGTCGAAGATGTAACCGCAGGCAGAAGGGCAGGAAAAACATGGCTGTGATGAACGGCAGGACGGCGGTGCGGGAGAAGGAACCCGAGGCGGAGACCCTCGAGCAGTCGCGCGCCCGCCTCGCCCAGGAGCGGCGCGAGGCCGAGACCTTCGCCGCCCGCTACGGGCTGGAGTTCGTCGACATGACGCACTTCCGCATCGACAACGACCTCTTCCGCCGCGTGCCGTTCGAGCTGATGCTGCGCTACGGGTTCATCCCCGAGGCGCAGCTCGACGGGCGGATGTCGGTGGTGATGGCCGATCCGTCGAACGTGGTGAAGATCGACGAGCTCGAGCTGCTGCTCGGCCAGCCGGTCGAGGTCAAGGTGGGCGTGCGCTCGGCGATCGACGAGATCCTGCAGAAGTCGGAGAGTGCCCAGCGGGTGCTCGACGAGGCCTCGGAGGACTTCCGCATCCAGCTCGTCCAGGAGGACGAGGACGGCGAGGAGGTCCTGTCGATCGACCGCATCACGGCGGACACCTCGCCGATCATCAAGCTGGTCGACTCGACGATGTTCAATGCCATCCAGCGCCGGGCGTCGGACATCCACATCGAGACCCGCGAGAGCGAGGTGATCATCAAGTACCGCATCGACGGCGTGCTCTATCAGGCGATGGAGCCGATCGACAAGCGGCACCACCAGACGATCATCAGCCGCATCAAGGTGATGTCCGAGCTCGACATCGCCGAGAAGCGCATCCCCCAGGACGGCCGCTTCAAGCTGCGCCTGGTGGGCCGCACGATCGACTTCCGCGTCTCGATCATGCCGTCGGTCCACGGCGAGGACTGCGTCATCCGCATCCTCGACAAGGAGTCGATGAACAAGGAGTTCAAGAACCTGCGGCTCGACATCCTCGGTTTCGACGACGAGACGATGCGCAAGATCCGCAAGTTCATCCGCGAGCCCTACGGCATGGTGCTGGTCACCGGGCCGACCGGCTCGGGGAAAACGACGACGCTCTACGCCTGCCTCTCCGAGATCCAGTCCTCGGAGGACAAGATCATCACCATCGAGGACCCGGTGGAGTACCAGCTCCGCGGCATCACCCAGATCCCGGTCAACGAGAAGAAGGGGCTGACCTTCGCCCGCGGCCTGCGGTCGATCCTGCGGCACGACCCGGACAAGGTGATGGTGGGCGAGATCCGCGACGAGGAGACGGCGCAGATCGCCATCCAGTCGGCACTCACCGGCCACCTGGTGTTCACCACGGTGCACGCCAACAACGTGGTGGACGTGCTCGGCCGCTTCCTCAACATGAACGTCGACCTCTACAACTTCGTGTCGGCGCTCAACTGCGTGCTGGCGCAGCGGCTGGTGCGCAAGATCTGCTCGCACTGCCGGCACCCCCTCAAGCTCGCTTCCTCGCTGCTCGAGGAGAGCGGGCTCGACGCCGGGATGTATTCCGATTTCACTTTCTACGAGGGGCGGGGCTGCATCGAGTGCAACGGCACGGGCTTCCACGGCCGCGTCGCCGTCTCCGAGCTGCTCGACCTGTCCGACCACATCCGCGAGCTGATCCTGGACCGCCGCCCGGCCTCCGAGATCAAGCGCGCGGCCAAGGAAGAAGGGATGACCTTCCTGCGCGAGTCGGCGCTGGAGATGGTCTTCCGTGGAGTGACCACGCTGCGTGAGATCAACAAAGTTACCTTCGTCGATTGAGCGGCTGCTGGGCTTCGCCCCGGTGCCGTCGCCACCGCACGTCTTCTCGCTCGACGGCGAGCGGCTGCGCTACGGCCAGTTCGTGCGCGACCGTCACGGCTTCCGCCTGCGCGCCTTCCGCGAGGCGCCGCTGCCGCGCGATCCCTTCCAGCACGGCCCGCTGGGCGGTCCGCTGCGCGATCCCGGCGCCTTCCGGACGCTGGTGGCCGAGATGGTGAAGGGGATTCCGGGCGGCCTGCGCGAGGCCTCGCTGGTGCTGCCCGACCCCTGGCTGCGCGTCACCTTCACCGAGAGCGGCGACCTGCCGCGCACCGCCGAGGGGCTCGACGAGGTGCTGCGCTGGAAGCTGCGGCGGCTCGTCCCCTTCCGGGTGGACGAGCTGCGGATCGGCGCCACCGAGGTGTCGCCCGTCCCCGGCCAGGAGGAGCCGCGCCGGCTGCTGCTCGGCTTCGCCGTCGAGCAGCTCCTGGCGCAGATCGAGGAGGCGTTCGCCGCCGCCGGCGTGCGCGTCGGCCAGATCTCGAACGCCAGCCTGTCGCTGCTCGCCGCCGTGGAGCCGGGCGCGGTGGCGACCTCCTTCTCGGCGCTGGTCCTGGTCGGCGACGAGGGGTACACGCTGATCTTCGCCCGCGGCGGCGAGCCGGTGCTGCACCGGTACAAGGGGTTCACCGGCAACCTGCCCGAGGCGTCGCGAGCGAGCTTCGTCGGCCGCGACCTCCGGCTCACCCGCAACTTCCTCGACGAGCACTTCCCCGGCTCCTCGATCGGCTCGGTGCTGCTGCTGGCCGCCCCCGAGCTCGAGCCGGCCTGGCTCGACCGCCTGGAGGACGGGCTGGGCGCGCCCGTGGCCCCGGTGGACGGCCGCCACCTGCCGCCGTTGCGCGCCGAGGAGTCGAGCGTGCCCCCCTGGCGGAGCCTCGCTCCCATGCTCGGCGCCGCCCGCCAGGAGGTGGCATGAGCCCCGAGACCCCGGACTACTCCGACTACGACACCCCACCGGCGGGCTCATCGCCGCCGGAGCCCGCGCCGCCCCGCCCGGCGGCGCTCGCCACGCCCGGCAGGCCGCTCGACCGCGTCGATCCACTCAACCTCGCGGGCCGGCCGTTCCTCAACACCCGGCCGGTGGTGCGGGTGTCGCTGATCCTCTGGGCGCTCGGCCTTGCGCTCCTGCTCGGCAACGTGTCGCTGTTCTGGAGCTACCTCGAGCGCTCGGCCGACAAGCGGGCCCAGATCGCGCGGGGGGAGCGCGAGATCGCGCTGCAGCAGCACGCGTCGCGGCAGCTCCAGACCCAGCTCGACCAGTTCGACCTCGAGCAGCAGAACCAGAAGGTCGACTTCCTCAACAAGATGATCCAGGAGCGGACCTTCTCCTGGAGCACCCTGCTCGACCGCATCGCCGAGCGGCTGCCGAACGACGTGCGGTTGAACCGGCTCGCCCCGCTGACCGGCGACAAGGCCGAGAAGGAGTTCCAGCGCTCGCACGTCACGTCGCGCCGCGGCAAGGCGGCGGGCAGCGACCAGGTGACGCTGGCGATCACCGGCCAGACCCGCAAGCCGGAGGCCCTGCTGCAGTTCGTCGACAACCTGTTCCACCCGCCGTTCGCGGCGCCCGATCCCAGCCACGAGGAGACGGAGGAGGGCGGCAGCCTGGTGAAGTTCGACCTCTCCGTCCAGTACCGTCCGGGTCCGCCGCCGCCGGCGGCCGCCGGCGGCGCTTCGCCGGCGCCGCGGATCGAGGAGCTGCCGGCGCCCGCCGCGGCGCCGCCGCGGCCGGGAGGCCGGCCATGAGGTCGCCCGGCGAGATCTGGCGCCAGCGCCTGTGGATCTGGGTGCCCGCGCTCCTCTTCTTCCTGGCCAACGCCGGGGCGTTCGCGGTCTACAAGCTCGGCTACGCCGGGCGCATCGAGACGCTGCAGGAGACGCTGCAACGGCAGGCGGAGACGGTCAAGGACATCCAGAGCAAGCGCAAGCAGATGGAGACGATGATCGCCCGCGTGCGCACCAACGAGCAGCAGGTCGAGCAGCTCTACGCCGACCGCCTGTCGACGCGCAGCGAGCGGCTGACCAAGATCACCGCCGAGATCCAGCGGCTGGAGAAGACGGCGGGGCTGGTCCCGAAGTCGATCTCTTTCCCCGAGAACGAGATCGAGGAGTACGGCCTGATCAAGCGGTCGTACGTCTTCTCGGTCCAGGGCACCTACGCCAACCTGCGCCGGTTCGTCAGCCTGCTGGAGACGTCGCGCTCGTTCCTGTCGCTCGACGAGATCACGGTGGCCAACAATACCGAGGGGCCGGAGCTGAAGATCGACCTGTCGATCTCGACCCTGTTCGCGCGCGACGCCCAGGACGAGCCGCCGGCCGCGGCCGCGCCGCCCGCGAGGGCCGGCGCCGCGGCGCGGCCGGGAGGGGCCTCGTGAACGGCGGCTCGCGGCAGAAGACCCTGCTGATGGCGCTCGGCGCGGTGCTGCTGATCGCCGCCTGGAAGCTGCTGCCGGGCCTGCTGGGCCTGGGCGGCGATGAGGAGGCGGCCGCTCCCGCGGCGACCGCGCGCCGGAGCACGGACGCCGAGGGGGACGAGCCGTCGCGGCCGAGCCGCGCCGCGCGCGGCGCCGAGCACCTCGGCGCCAGGCCGAGCGACCGCGTGGCCGTGCTGCGCATGGCGGACCTCGACCGCGTCCCCCGCGAGTCGACGCCGGGGCGCGATCCCTGGCGCTTCATCGATCCGCCACCACCGCCACCGCCGCCGCCGCCGAAGCCGCACGTCCCGACCGCCGAGGAGCTGCGGGCCGCGGAGGAGGCGCGCCGGCGGGCGGAGGAAGCGGCGCGGCTGGCGGCGATCGAGGCGGCGAAGCCGAAGCCGGCGGAGTTCACCCTGCAATACCTGGGGAGGTTCGGTCCGGCGGACCGCAAGCTCGCCGTATTCACCAACGGAAAGCAGATCTACAACGTAGAAGAAGGGGACGTGATCGACAGCAAGTTCATCGTCGCCCACATTGGTTATGAATCCGTGGATATCCGGTTCGTGGGATTTCCCGACTGGCCCGCGAAACGTGTCGGCGTGACTCCTCCTCGCCAACAAGTCGGAGGGAAACCTTGAAGATGCGTGATCTCATCGTTCGGATGTCAGTCCCTCTGCTCGCGCTCGGGATCCTGGCGGGCTGCACCAGCCACTCGAATTACCGCCAGGGCGAGATTGCCGCCCAGCTCGGCAAGTGGGATGACGCCGTCGTGGACTACATGAAGGCGCTGGAGGACGATCCCAGCAACATCAGCTACCGGGCGGCTCTGCTGCGCGCCAAGATCAAGGCCTCCCAGGACCATTTCCAGAAGGGTCAGCAGTTCGAGAAGGCGGGGGTGGTCGAGCGCGCCCTGGTCGAATACCAGCAGGCGGTCCAGCTCGATCCCACCAACCAGTACGCCCAGGCTCAGCTCGAGCACGCGCACGCCGAGTACGTCGCCCAGAAGCAGGGCAAGGGTGTCGAGACCATCGAGCAGATGAAGCAGCGGACCCGCGGCACCCGCCCGCAGCCGCCGGTGCTCAACCCGCGCTCGGACAAGCCGATCTCGCTCGAGTTCCCGCAGCCGGTGTCGCTGTTCTCGATCTACCGCGCCCTCGGCAAGGCGTTCGGAATCAACGTCCTGTTCGATCCCAACCTGCGCGACCAGGAGATCGCGATCGATCTCAAGGACGTCACCGCCCAGTCGGCGCTCGAGACGCTGATGCGCGCCGCCGGCCACTTCTACAAGGTGATGGACGAGCACTCGATCATCATCGCCCAGGACAACCCGCAGAACCGCCGCACCTACGAGGATCTGGTCATCCAGACGTTCTTCCTCTCCAACGCCGAGGTGAAGGACATGCTGACGATCCTGCGCAGCCTGATCGACGCGCGCAAGATCGCCACCAACGAGCAGCTCAACGCCATCATCCTGCGCGACACCGCCGACAAGGTGAAGGTAGCCGAGCGGATCATCGAGGCCAACGACAAGTCGAAGGCCGAGGTGGTGGTGGACATCGAGCTGCTGCAGATCAACACCCAGAAGCTGCGCGACTTGGGCGTCAGCCTGTCGAACTACTCGGTCGGCCAGCAACTGAGCTTCGGCCAGACCTCCGGCTCGACGGGCGGCACGGGCGGCACCACCGGCGGCACCACGACGACGCCCACGCCGGCCGGCGTCCTGCTCTCCGACCTGCGGTTCGTCAACCAGGCCAACTGGCTGCTGACGATCCCCAACTTCATCTACAACTTCGTCAAGCAGAACACCGACGCCCAGCTCCTCGCCAAGCCGCAGCTCCGCATCACCGAGGGGGAGAAGGCCAACCTGGTCATCGGCGACAAAGTGCCGATCCCGCTGACGACGTTCAACACGCAGAACGCCGGCAACTCGGGCGGCATCGTGCCGATCACCTCCTTCCAGTACCAGGACGTCGGCATCAAGATCGAGCTCGAGCCGCGGGTCCACCACAACCAGGAGGTCACCCTCAAGCTCAAGATCGAGGTGTCGAACCTCAACGGCAACGTCTCGGGCTCGAGCGGCCAGTCGCAGCCGATCATCGGCACGCGCATGATCGACTCGGTGATCCGCCTCAAGGACGGCGAGACGAACTTCCTGGCCGGCCTGATCCGCACCGACGAGAGCAACACCGACAAGGGCTTCCCGGGTCTCTCGGAGATCCCGATCCTCGGCCGCCTGTTCTCCAACAAGCGCACCGAGGGGGCGCGGACGGACGTCATCCTGACGATGACGCCGCACATCATCCGCAACGCCCAGATCACCCAGGAGGACCTGGCGCCGATCTGGGTGGGCACCGAGCAGAACATCACCTTCCGCGGCGGCAGCCCGCGCGTCGAGTCCGAGGTCGAGGGGCCGTTCGACGGCAACGAGGGGACCCCCGAGGAGATCCAGGACGCCATCCGCCGCCGCCTGCAGCGGCTGCCGCGCGGCCTGCGTCCGGGCGAGAACGGCCAGGACACGGGGGCCGGCGCGCCGGGGGCTCCCGGAGCTCCCGTCCCGACGCCGCCGCCGGGCGGGGTGAACCTGGTGCCGGCGGCGCCGCCGTCGAGCATCTTCCAGCCGCCGGCGCCGGCGAACCCGGCTCCAGGCGCCCCGCCGCCGCCGCCGTCCGAGGAGGATCAGCCGCCCTCGGCGGGCGGGCTGGTCTCGCGGGTGCCGGCCTCGGGCACGGCGTCGCTGGCGGTGCGGCCGGCGGCTCTGGCGGCCGGGGGTAGCGGAGGGGCCGGATCGTTCAAGACCGTGGCGGCGGCGTCGACCGCGGGGGCCGCCGGAACCGCGGCGGTGGCTCCTGCCGTGCGGCTGTGGCTCGCTCCCGGCCGTCTCACCGTGGCTCCGGGCGATACCTTCGAGGTGCGCGTCCAGGCCGAGGCCGGTCAGCCGGTCTCCCACCTGCCGCTGTCGCTGTCGTTCGATCCCAAGGTGCTGGCGGTCGAGAAGGTCGAGGCCGGGGACTTCCTGGGCGCGCCCGGGGAGGCGCAGGTGATGTCCGACGCGGGCCGGCCGGGCGCCCTGGTGATCGGCGCCAGCCGCCTCGGCAAAGTGCCCGGGGTCAAGGGGACGGGCACCGTCGCCCGCATCACCTTCCGCGCCGTGGCGGCCGGCTCGAGCGAGCTCGGCTTCGACGGCAAGGCGCTCGACGGCTCGCTGCGGCCGCTCGCCGTCCACTCCCGGCCGGCGCTGGTCGAGGTCCGCCCCGAGCCCGCGCCGCGGCCACCCGCCGTCCCCGCGACGCCGGGCCGGGAAGCTTCCGTCTCCGGCAGGCGTTGAATCCCAGAGGGGACTGAAACGTGATGCTTCACACCGATCCGATCGCGCGCCGCCGCTCCGAGGCGGGGTTCACCCTGGCCGAGCTGGTCATGGTGGCCGCCATACTGACGATCCTCGCGTCGGTGACCCTGCCGGTGGTCAAGTTCACGGCCAAGCGCTCGAAGGAGGCGGACCTCCACCAGGCGCTGCGCGACATGCGCCTGGCGATCGACGAGTACAAGCGCTACAGCGAGGCGGGGCTGATCCCC
The DNA here is from genome assembly GCA_036402955.1 of Thermoanaerobaculia bacterium. GTDB lineage: Bacteria > Acidobacteriota > Thermoanaerobaculia > Multivoradales > UBA5704 > DATARR01. The sequence continues at coordinate 12,162 of DASWRX010000300.1, read as the reverse complement.
GTGGACCTCGGGACGGAAGGGTATCCGAAGAAGCTCGACGTGCTGGTCGAGGGCGTGTCGATCGTCGGCCAGGTGGACAAGAAGCTCAAGCTCCTGCGCCGGGTCCCGATCGATCCGATGACCGGCAAGCAGGAGTGGGGGCTGCGCAGCTACCAGGACGCGTTCGACGCCACCTCCTGGGGCGGCGAGGACGTCTACGACGTCTACTCCCTGTCGAAGGGCACGGGCCTGAACGGCGTTCCCTACCGGAAGTGGTGAGCGGAAGTGGTGAGGAAGAAATGAGGCATCCCATGCGAGATCTCCCGCGCGGCCGCCAGGGCGGCTTTACCCTGCTCGAGCTGATCATCGTGATCGCGATCATCGGCATTCTCGCCACCATCGCGATGCCCGCGCTGAGGAACATTCCGGTCAAGGCCAAGGAGTCGGTGCTGAAGACCAACCTGCGGACCCTGCGCGACATGATCGACCAGTATTACGGCGACAAGGGGCGCTACCCCACGAGCCTGGAGACGCTGGTCGACGAGGGGTACGTCCGCAAGCTGCCCACCGATCCGATGACCCACAGCAGCGACACCTGGATCCCCGTCTACGAGGAGATCGATCCCGATCATCCGCCGGCGGAGACCGAGACCGATCCTTCCAAGCCGGGCATCATCGACGTCCATTCGGGAGCGCCGGGCAACTCCATCGACGGAACGCCCTACAAGCAATGGTGACGCGGCCGCTCGCCACCGCCGGCGGCAGGAGCTCCCAGGCCGGCTACAACATGGTCATGCTGATCGTGGCGATCACCGTGCTCAACATCCTCCTGGCCGCGGTGATGCCGTTGATGAGCACGCAGATCCGCCGGGAGAAGGAAGAGGAGCTGGTCTTCCGCGGCCTCCAGTACGCCGAGGCCATCCGCCTCTTCAAGCAGCGGTTCGGGAGCTACCCCACCCAGCTCGACCAGTTGCTCAAGGCGAAGCCCCGCTGCATCCGCCAGCTCTGGAAGGACCCGATGACCGCCGACGGCAAATGGGGGCTGATCTTCCAGAACCAGGGGCAGCAGATCAATCCGCCGAACGGACAGAATCCCAACGGTCAGCCGCAGGATCCGCAGGCCGGCGGGAACGGGGATTCGGGCACCACCGATCCGAATGGCCAGCCGGGGGTCAACGGCACCAAGAAGGGGGACGTCGTGGCCGTGGGGCCGATCGTCGGCGTCTACAGCAAGAGCTCCCAGAAGTCGTTCCTGCTCTTCTTCCAGCACAACCGCTACGACGAGTGGCGGTTCACCGACGACCTGCTGCGCGGTGGCAGTGGTGGTGGGCGGGGCGGGTTCGGAGGGGCTCCGGGGATCGGCAATCCGGGCCAGGTGGTGCTCCCGGATTTCTCCGTCCGCTGGCTCGGCCGCCCCATGCCCTTCACCGACAAGACGCAGCCCGCGAACGGCACGATGCCGGACGGAAGCCCGGGAGGGGCCGGCACCGGAAGCGGCCAGACCACCGGAAGGAAAGGCGGCACCGGATCTTCCGGATCTTCCGGTAAGCCATGAGGGTGCGGATCCGGCGGCTCCCCGCCGCCCGCGATCTCCCGCTCCCCTCTCCGGCCTCTCCTGGCAGCGCCGGGTTCGATCTCCGCGCCGCCATCGATGCCGAGCTGGTCCTGCGTCCCGGCGAGCGCCTGCGCGTGCCCACCGGCCTGGTGCTGGAGATCCCGCCCGGCTGGGAAGGCCAGGTCCGGCCCCGCAGCGGCCTCGCCCTGCGGCACGGCATCGGCCTCGCCAACGCCCCGGGCACGATCGACAGCGACTACCGCGGCGAGGTCGGAGTGATCCTGATCAACCTCAGCGAGGCCCCCTTCACCCTGAAGCGGGGAGACCGCGTCGCCCAGCTCGTCATCTCTCGCGTCGAGACGATCGAGTGGGAGGAAGCGGACGACCTCGAAGGCAGCGGCCGGGGGAGCGGCGGGTTCGGCTCGACGGGGGTGGAGTAGGGGCGCCGACCCCATGGGATTAGGGCACCATGAAGACTCGCCGCCTGCTCTCCTGGACCGCTCTCGCCGTCTTCGTCCTCTCCTGCCGCAGCGCCGTTCCTCCAGCCGGTCCCATATCCCCGCCGCCTCCCGCGCCGCCCCGCCGGGTCCTTCTGCTGAGCATCGACGGCGCGAGCACCGATACGCTGCACCAGCTCTATCACGAGGGGGCGCTCTCCGCGGGCGGCTTCGCGCGTTTCTTTCAGGAGGGCCAGGTGGCGGACCGCCTGGTGCCGGTCGATCCGACCCTCACGGCCACGAATCACATCAGCCTCGCGACCGGCTATCCCGCCGGACGCACAGGGATCGTCGGCAACGTCTTCCATGCCGCGGGCTCGCCGCTGCCCGACACCGTCAGCGGTTTCGCCGCGCCCATCGGGACGGAGACTCTCTGGGAAGCGGCGCGGCGGCAGGGCAAGCGGGTCGGGGTCACCACCTGGCCGGGCGCCGACGCCACCACCCCACGCCGCCGGGCCGACTGGGGCATGGTCTATGCCAACAACCCGGACCGGCGGCCCGATCTGGTGACGGTGGACAATGGTCTGTGGGAGCCGGCTGAACAGGCCACGAAAGACCGGGGGATCGAGAGCCGCTCCCCGGTCCTGGGGCTGCTGGTGCAGGTCGGCTCCGGAGCGGCGGGCGCGCAGCAGTTCGATCTCCTGGCCGTGGACCACACGGACGACGGCAAGGCCAATTACGACTCGCTGGTGGTGATTCCCCCGGGGAGCAAGAAAGGCTTCCCGCTCTCTCCGGGCCACTGGGCGGACCTCCCGTGCCAGATCGCCGCCGCGGCGGGTCCGCGCGACGCCGTCTGTCCGGTCAAGCTCCTGGATCTCGACCTCGAGGCCAGCACCCACCTCTACTTCGGCGGCGTGTATCCGCTCCAGGCCTACCCCGAGGATTTCGCCGCCGCTCTCGCCGCCCAGGGTCTCTTCTGGCCAGGGCCGCCGGACGACCACCGCCTGGAGGACGCCTGGGCCGGCAGACCGGGAATCGACCTCGGCACCTGGGGCGAGCAAGCCGAGCGTTTCGCGCATTTCTTCGGCGAGAGCCTGATCGCCGCGGTGCAGCGTCCCGACTGGGACCTGCTGATGGGCTACATCCCGGTCGTCGACGAAGCCGGGCACCAGCTCCTGTTGACCGATCCGCGGCAGCCGGGCTTCTCCCCCGAGCGCCGCGACGCCCTCGCAGCGGCGCGGCGGCGGGTCTGGCAGGCGGTGGACCGCGAGCTCGCCCGCCTGCTCGCGGCGATCGACCTCCGGACGACGGTGGTGGCCGTGGTCAGCGATCACGGCATGACGCCCGTCCATACCCTCCTCGATCCCAACGTCCTGCTGCGGGAGAAGGGGCTCCTCGCCGCCGATCCCAGAGGCAAGGTCCTGGCGAACGGGACGTCCGCCTACGCCGTCGGCTCCGCCGGCGTGGCCCACGTCTATGTGGCGCCCGGGCACGAGGATCTCCTCCCCACCCTGAGCGACCTGTTCACCGGCTGGACGGTGGAGGGCGAGCAGCCCATCGAGCGCGTCCTCACGCGGAGCCAGGCGGCGGAGATCGGCCTCGACAGCCCCAACAGCGGCGACCTGATCCTCTTCCTGCGCGAGGGCTACACCGCCGGCAACAGCCTGCGCGAGGGGAAGGCCGCCTCCCCCACCAACGTCCTCGGCATGCATGGCTATCTCAACACCCATCCGGACATGTACGGCATCTATATGGCTCTCGGCGCCGGCATCGCCCCCGGGAACGCCGGCACGGTGCGGACCCCTGAGGTCGCCGGCCGGGTCGCGGGCTGGATGGGGATCGAGAAGCCGCGGCCGAGCCCGTAGGCGGTCCCGGACCTGGCATATTTATTGCCCTATCTCCTTGGCGTAAAGGAGGATAGGCACTATGGCCCAAGCCACCAAGGAAAGGGTTGTGTATCACGTGGTCCCGAACGCCTCGGGCGAAAAGTGGGTCGTCTCCCAGGAGCGGGCCGAGTTCCGCCGTGAGTTCGAGACCAAGGACGAGGCCGTCCAGTTCGCCAAGGAGCGCGCCCGCAAGGAAGAGCTCGGTCAGGTGAAGGTCCACAAGAAGGACGGCAACATGGAGTACGAGTCGACCTACGGGGAGGACCCCCGCCGCTCGCCGAGCTAGGGGGGCCGGGGAAGGTTTCCCGGAGCTGAAGGGGCGGCGATGTCCGTCAGGGCCTCTCCCCGGCTAGAATAGGGGCATGGTGAAGCCCAAGGCTTACGAAGAGGTGATCGATTTCATCGCCGGGGGAAGCAGCCCCAGCACGGTCGTCGCCTTTCGCCCTTCGCAGGAGGCTCGCGCTCGAGTTGCGGCGCTCGTCGCGCGTGAGAAGAGGAGCGGACTGACGCCCGAAGAGAAGTCCGAGCTGGATCACTATCTCCAGCTCGAGCACATCATGCGTCTGGCCAAAGCGCGCGCGCAGCAGCACCTCTCCAGATAGGCCTCGGTGAGCTCCGATTATGTCAGCGCCGAGCTTCGGCGGCTCGTCCTGGAGCGGGCGGGTCACCTCTGTGAATACTGCCTCCTCCATGCCGACGACATGTTCTTCGGTTGTGAAGTCGACCACATCCTCAGCGAAAAGCATGGCGGTCCTACCAGTGAGGACAACCTCGCCTCCGCATGCCTCCCCTGTAATCGGAACAAGGGGAGCGACATCGCTTCAGTCGTGCCGGGGACGGGCGAGCTGGTTCCTCTATTCAACCCCCGGATCAATCGCTGGCGTGATCACTTTCAGCTCGGTCCGGATGGCGTCACGATCGTTCCGCTGACCTCGGTCGGCGAGGCGACCTCCCGGATTCTCGGATTCAATGACGGCGAGCGTCTCCTGGAACGGCAGGCTCTCTGCCGGATCGGACGGTACCCCACCGTGGAGGCGCGAAAGCGCATCGATGGGATTGCCTGAAGTCCGACCTCAAAGCACCTTCAGGAACGTCGCCTTCCCATCCCCCGGGGCATAGAAGTCCGCCAGCTCCGAGGCGAGCTGGTAATCGCAGGCGAGGTAGAAGGCGCGGGTGGGCGCGTACTGCGGGCGGGTCGAGGTCTCGACGTAGACGCGGGTGCGGCCGGCGGTCGCCATCCACTCCTCGGCGGCACGGAGGAGGGCGGCCCCGGCTCCCTTGCCCTGGAAGTCCGGGTGGACCGCGATCCAGTAGAGGTCGGCGGCGGCGGCGGTCCCCGGGATCGGCCCCCAGCAGGCGTAGCCCGCCACCCGGCCGTCCAACTCGCCCACCAGGAAGCGGTAGTGGCTGGATTCGCCCGCCGCCAGACGGTCGTCCACCAGCTCCAGAGCGACCTCGATCTCCTCGCGATTGAAGAAGCCGGTGGCGCGGATCAGCGTCTCCAGCGGCCCGCGGTCGGCGGGCTCCAGGGAGCGGCGGACCCGGAGGTCCGGGAGATCCTGTTCTCGCGCGCCGGGTCGGGGGACGGCCCGCGGCCGCGCTTCCACCGCGTCCGACAGGATCCTGCGGACGACGTCCCGCGCCGAGAGGCCCGCCCGCGCCGCCGCCGCCATGAACCCGCCGTTCGCCGCCAGGCAGGGGTTGGCGTTGACCTCCAGGATGCGCGGCTCGCCCTCGGCGTCGAGCCGGAGGTCGACCCGGGCGTAGCCCCGCAGGCCGAAGACCCGCCAGGTGGCCACGGCGAGCTCCGCCGCCTGCGCCAGCAGCGCCGCGTCCGCGGGGTCCTCCGGAAAACGGCGGACCGTATGGATGTAGGCGAAGGAATCCTCGTGCCACTTCGCGTCATAGCCGAGGACGCGGCTCATCCCCTCGGGAAAGCCCTCGTAGACGATCTCGGCGACGGGCAGCGCCTCGACGCCGCGGTCTCCGGAGAGGAGCGAGACGTTCAGCTCCCGGCCCGGCAGGAAGGTCTCGGCCACCACCCCCTGGCCGGGGAAGCGCGCCGACAGCTCCCGCGCCCGCGCCATGGCCGCTTCGCGAGTGGCGCAGACCGGGTCCCCTTCCAGGCCCAGCGAGGCGTCCTCGCAGGCGGGCTTGAGGATCCAGGGGCCGGGGATACGGTCGAGCAGACACCCGCAGGCCGAGTCGAGCCGGCCGCCGGGCGCGACCGGCAAGCCCTCGGCTGCGAGCACCGCCCGGGTGGCCAGCTTGTCGGTGGTGACCCAGAGGACGCCGGAGGGGGAGCCGGTGAAGGGGAGCCCCAGCAGCTCCAAGGCGGCCGCCGCGCCCAGGAGAGCCTCGGGCCGGCCGGGCGGCGCCTCCATCAGGTTGAACACCGCCGTCCCCGGCGCCGCCTGGAGACGAAGCCAGGGGCGCCAGTCCGGGATGGGAACGGTCCGGTGGGGCAGGCCCAGGGCCTCCAGGCCGTAAGCCACCAGCTCGACCTGCGCCAGCACGTCCGAGGTCGACGGGTCCGCTTCCGCCCCGACCGGGTTGTGGGCGATGACCACCCGGGAGAGCGAGGTCAGCTCCACAGACCCCATCGCCGCGCCGTAGCCTCCATGATCAGGCCGAGGAGATCGGGATAGGAGGTGCCGGCCCGGCCGGCCAGGATCGGCAGGTCCGAGTAGGTGGGATGGAGGCCGGGGAGCGGATTGATCTCCAGGAAGTGCGGCTCGCCGGCGGCGTCGCAACGGAGGTCGACCCTGGCGAGGTCCCGGCAGTCGAGGGCGCGATAAGCGGCGAGGGCCACCTCCCGCGCCCGCCGGGCCACGGGCTCGCCGTCGAGCATCCAGTAGTCCACCCGGGTCTTGTACTCGCGCTTGTTCTCCGCCGTGTAGGCGGCGTCGGCACCGGCGCGGAAGCTGACCTCCAGCACTCCCAGCACGCGGGCGTCGGCGCCGTTGCCCACGATGCCCACCGTCATCTCCCGCCCGGGCAGGAAGCTCTCCACCAGCACCGGCTGGCGGAAGGCGCGGATCAGCTCGGCGCAGGCGTCCGCCAGCTCTTCCCGGGTCTCGACCCGGGAGAGCCGCGTCACCCCCTTGCTGCTCCCCTCGGCGACCGGCTTGACGAACAGCGGCGGCTCCAGCGTCACCAGCGCCGCGTCCTCCGGTCGCTCGACCAGGACGAACGCGGCCGTGGGCAGGCCATGGTCGCGCACCAGCCGCTTGGCGAGCGCCTTGTCCAGGGTGAGGGCACAGGTCAGCGGATCCGAGAAGGTATAGGGCTGCTCGAACAGCTCGCAGACGGCCGGCACCTGGGCCTCCCGCGAGCGCCCGCGCACCCCCTCGGCGAAGTTGAACACCAGGTCCCACCGCTCGCCCGCGGCGAGCCGGCGGGCCAGCTCGACCCCCCGCCCCACCCGTTCCGGGCGGTGGCCGAGCTGGCCCAGGGCCCCGGCGAGGGCCGCGATGGTCTCCTCCTCATCGAACTCCATGACGTCCTCGGGCGCGAAGCCCGCGGTCAGGTAGTCCGACTTGAGGTCGTAGCAGAGCGCGATCCGCAGCGGTCGCATTCTCTTATCGTCTACCGTTCGGCGGGGTCGACATACGAGTAGGTCTTCCCCTCCCAGTTGCGCAGACGCCAGACGCCGTCCTCGTGCCCCATCAGCGTCTCCCGCTGCACCGGCACCTTGCCGCCGCCGCCCGGAGCGTCGATGACGTAGGTGGGCACGGCGTAGCCGGTGGTGAAGCCGCGGAGCTGGGACATCAGCTCGAGACCCGTCTCGACCGAGGTGCGCAGGTGCCCGGTGCCGAGCACGGGATCGCACTGGTAGAGGTAGTACGGCCGCACCCGCAGCTTCAGCAGGCCGTGGAAGAGATCGCGCAGCGCATCGGCCGAGTCGTTGACCCCGCGCAGCAGCACCGTCTGGCAGCCGAGCGGGATGCCGCCGTCGGCGAGGCGGTCGCAGGCCTCGGCCACCTCCGGCGTCAGCTCCCGGGCGTGGCAGAAATGGACGGAGAGCCAGACGCGGTGCTTGCGCAGCACGGCCACCAGCTCCGGCGTGATCCGCTGCGGCAGGAAGCTCGGGATGCGGGTGCCGATGCGCAGGAACTCGAGGTGCGGGATCTGCCGCAGCCGGCCGAGGAGCTTGTCGAGCACGGTATCGGCCATCAGCAGCGGATCGCCGCCCGAGAGCAGGACGTCGCGCACCTCGGTGTGCTCTTCGAGATAGGCGACCGCCGCCTCCATGCGCCGGCCGATCGGATCGAGCTCCCCCTGGCTCACCAGGCGGCTGCGGGTGCAGTAGCGGCAGTAGGCCGCGCAGGTGTCGAGCGCGAGGAAGAGCACCCGGTCCGGATACCGGTGGACGAGCCCCTCGACCACGCTCGAATCGTCCTCGCCGCAGGGATCGGTCATGTCCCCCGTGCTGACCACCAGCTCGCTTTCCTGGGGCACGACCTGGAGCCGGATCGGGCAGCCCGGATCGCGCGGATCGATCAGCGAGGCGAAGTGGGGGGTGACCGCGACCGAGAACTTCTCGCTCGCCAGCAGGAGCCCCCGGCGCTCCGCTTCCGTCAGATGGAGAAGTCTTTCGAACTGATCGATGCGGGTCAGACGGTGCCGCATCTGCCAGCGCCAATCATTCCAATGATCGGGATCGTAGCGCTCGCCGAAGATCTCGCAGATCTCCTCGCGCCGGGTGGTCTCGATCGAAAGCGAGGCGAGTGCCCCTTGCTTCATCGGCAGGTTCCTCCGTTAGGACGGATAGAGGGTCGTTGAGCGACAAAGGGGATACGGGGAAGCCGGGGGCTTCCTATGGCGACAACCCACCCGGATCGTTCATCCGGCGGGTAAGCCCCGGGGGGCTCCGTTCGCATGATGGGCTAGTACGTCAACCCGGGAGGGGTGACACCGCAACCGGGAATGGTTACGGAAGCAGCCTGGGCGGCAAGCGAGAACGTGGAATGTTGGAAGGCGGTGCCGGTGGCAGACAACCCGAACGAGAGGGAGCTCGAGGCCGGGTTGTCCGGAGTACTCGGAGGTTGATCGGGAGGCACGTTCGCGTCCACGGCTTTAAGCGTAGCGGACTTCTCCCCACTGTCAAGAGGAAGCCCGGCCTCCCGCGATCGTTCGCGGGATTCCAGGACCGCGCCACGCAGAAGATCGGCCCTCCGCCATCCCGCGGCGAGACTCTTGCGGGGGACGGAGCGGAAACCTCCGGGAGCGGAAACGGTGCCTCTCATACCCGCTTCGCAATGCAATTCTGGAACCAACTCTGCCGCGCGGTTGCTGAAAGGCGCGACCGCCTGGAAGAGCCAGATCGGCGCGTCAGATCGGGCGCACGCCGCCGTAGACGGCATGCCCGGCCTTCATCCAGTGGACGTCGACGCCCGCGAAGCCCGCCTCGGCGAGCCAGCGGAGCTGATCGAACAGCGGCGAGGGCTGATCGATCGGGTCCGGTGCCGGGTCCGCCCAGAGGTTCCAGCGCTCGTCGCGGAAGATCTCGTAGGGGCGGAGCGAGCCGGCCAGCTCCAGGGAGCGCCGGCGGACCGCCTCGTCCCAGGCCTTCGCGGCCAGCGCGTGGGAGGCCGGGGTGACCGGCAGGACGAGGTCCGCGATCACCAGCGCGCCGCCGGGGACGAGCGCCGCCGCGAGGTCGCGGAAGAGCCCGCGCTTGCCCTCCCCGTCCAGGTGGTGGACGGCGAGCGAGCTGACGAAGGCCCGGACCGGCTCCGGGAAGCTCCGCCAGGAGCGGCCGGCGAGGTCGAACGGCCGCGTCTCGAACCGGTCCTCGTACGCCGCGCAGGTGGCCCGGGCCTTCTCCAGCATGGTCGGCGAGAGGTCCATGGCGAGCACCCGGGCGCGCGGGAAGCGCTCCAGCAGGGCCGCCGAGAGCAGCCCCTCGCCGCAGCAGAGATCGACCAGCAGGCCGTCGCCGGGCTCAGGGATCAGGTCCAGGACGGTCGCGATCTGCTCCTCGCGCTCGGGCACGAAGTAGCGCCCGTGATCGATGAACTCCTGACTGTCGTCCTCGTCCCAGCCGGATTGGGGGTTCATGGTCTATAGAATACGACGCCATGAGCGACCATCAGCCCACCATCTTCGACAAGATCCTCGCGGGGGAAATCCCCAGCTACAAGGTGTATGAGGACGACCAGGTCTTCGCCTTCCTCGACATCGGCCCGCTCTCGGAGGGGCACACGCTGGTGATCCCCAAGGAGCGCAAGGCGCAGCTCGACCAGCTCTCGGACGAGTCGGCCGCCGCCATCGGCCGCGTCCTGCCACGGCTCTGCCGGGCGGTGATGCGGGCCACCGGCGCCACCGCCTACAACATCCTCCAGAACAACGGCTCGGAGGCGCACCAGGTGGTGATGCACGTGCACTTCCACATCATCCCCAAGTTCGGCCGCGAGGGGCTGGGCATCGGCTGGCCGGCGGGCAAGCTCGAGTCCTCGGACGCCCAGGCGCTGGTCGAGAAGATGCGCCGGGCCCTGGAGGGCTGACCCCGTGCGCGCGATCGAGATCCGCGGCGCCTTCGGACTCGACAACCTCGCCGTGGTCGAGCGCCCCGACCCTCGCCCCGGTCCCGGGCAGATCCTGGTGCGCCTGCGCGCCGCCTCGCTCAACTACCGGGACCTGCTGACCGTTGAAGGGAAGTACAACCCCAAGCAGAAATTACCGCTGATCCCCTGCTCGGACGGCGCCGGCGAGGTGTTGGAGACCGGCGAGGAGGCGACCCGCTTCCAGCCCGGCGACCGCGTCTGCACCGTCTTCGCCCAGAAGTGGATCGCCGGCCGGCCCACCCGCGAGCGGGTGCGCTCGACCCTCGGCGGCCCGCTCGACGGCACCTTGGCCGAGCTCGCCGTCTTCGACCAGGAGGGGCTGGTGAAGACCCCGGACCACCTCACCGATGAGGAGGCCGCGACCCTCCCCTGCGCCGCGGTGACCGCCTGGAGCGCCCTGGTGACCGAGGGCGGGGTTACGGCGGGGGATACGGTGCTGGTCCAGGGCACCGGCGGCGTCTCGCTCTTCGCCCTGCAGATCGCCAAGTCGCTGGGCGCCCGCGTGATCGCCACCTCCAGCCGCGACGAGAAGCTCGCCCGGGTCCGCGAGATGGGAGCGGACGAGACGATCAATTATCGCGAGGTGCCGGACTGGGGGGCCCGGGCCAAGGAGCTGACCGGCGGCGTGGGGGTCGATCACGTGGTCGAGGTCGGCGGCGCCGGCACCCTCCCGCAGTCGCTCCAGTCGGTCCGCTTCGGCGGCACGATCAGCCTGATCGGCAACCTCGCGGGAACCAGGGCCGAGCTGCTCCTCACCCACGTTTTCATGCAGAAGATCCGCCTCCAGGGGATCCTGGTGGGGGACCGCGAGAGCTTCGAGGCGATGAACCGGGCGATCGCCCTGCATGGGCTGCGGCCCGTGGTGGATCAGATTTTCCCGCTGGAGGATTCCCCCGCCGCCTTCCGGCACATGGCGGCGGGAGAGCATTTTGGGAAAATCGTGATTCGCATCTGAAGGGACATCAGGGACTCCAGGGACAGCAGAGACAGGCGCTTCGCGTCCCTGCTGTCTCTGATGTCCCTGCTGTCCCTTTCTGCTACTTCACCTCGATCGCCGGCGGAATCGTCAGCACGTCGACCTTGGCGTCGGCCAGCTTCTTCTGGAAGGCGGGGACGTCCTCGGCGTAGAGCTTGTTGACGTCGGCCAGGACCGGACGGGCCGCGGCCTCGGCCTGGTCGATGTAGGCCCTCGCCGAGGCGTTCGGCGTCTCCCAGGAGGTGCCGACGGCCCGGCGGGCGTTCTCGACCTGGCTGACCACGGTCGAGGGGTCCTCGATCAGGCCCTTCTGCTCCGAGGAGACCAGGAGACGCCGCTCGACGGCGGAGATCTTCTTCTGGAGATCCCGCGCCGACTGGCGCAGCGCCTTGCCCGCGTCGTCCGGCCCCTTGGCGCCCCCGGCCCGCTCCCGCTCCTTGTCGCGGGCTTCGAGCTTGGCGACGGCCGCGTTGACCTCCTTGCGGGTGGCGGCGAGCCGGTTGGCCGCGTCCGCCACCGCGTTCTGGAGCTCGCCCGTCCGGACCGCCGCCGCGTCCCACGCCTGCCAGTCGGCCTGCGTGTTCTTCAGCTCCGGATCGGGAACCACCGAGAGCGTCCCCTTCGCTTCGTGGCCGCCGTACTTCACGACCACGTTGTAGGTGCCGGGGATCACGTTGGGCCCGCTGTCCGGCCCGAAGCGCGGCCGGTTCGGGTTCTCGGGGTTGCGGTAGGCCTCGCGGCCGAAGTCCCAGGCCAGCCG
>DASWRX010000299.1:0-7640 GCA_036402955.1 Thermoanaerobaculia bacterium | reverse complement strand
CTAGAACATGTACGCCAGCGCGAACGCCACCTGCGCGCCCATCATCATCAGGTACATGTGCTTCCAGGACGGGTGGTTCTCGGTCTCGGTGAGCGAGTTGGGATCGCGCAGCAGCAGCCACACCGTGTAGGCGCCCCAGAGCGTGAAGAGGACTCCGAAGGCGGTGAGGATCCAGGGGTTGCCGGTGAGGATGGGGTGCGACGGATTCTGGGGATCGCGCAGATAGGCTCCCAGCGGCACGAGCAGCCAGGGGAGCACGAAGAAGGGGCTGATGATCCACGCCGCCCGCTCGACTCCGTAGACCAGCGGCAGCGTCCTGCAGCCGCCGGCGCGGTCTCCCTCCATGTCGGCGAAGTCCTTGGTCGAGGCGGCGCCGATCAGGAACAGGCCGATCACCCCGCCGATGTACCAGGGCTCGGTGAAGGTGACGTGGGCCACCATCGCCCAGCCCGCCACCTTGAGCAGGACGCCGCGCGGGATGGCGATCGTGAAGTTGGCGAGCATGCCGCGGATCTTCGTCCGCCCGAGCTCCGGCGCCGAGTAGATGAAGGTGAAGAGCAGACCCGCCAGGTAGATGAAGAAGGTCACGTGCTCTCCCAGCGGCGCCGTGAGCTTCTGCTGCAGGGTGGTGTAGGGATAGGGCACCACCAGCCAGGTGGGGATCAGCGCCAGCGCGTAGAAGATCCACGAGAAGACCCAGGCCTCGCGCAGGGAGAGGGCGCCGGTGACCAGCGGCCGGTTGGGCTTGTTGAGGCGGTCGATCTCCAGGTCGTAGATCTGGTTGATGGCGTTCGAGGCCGCATTCATGAAGCTGGCGCAGAGCGAGCCGAGGATCACCGTGAGCACCACCGGCAGGGTGACGCTGCGGGTGGGGTCCGGATTGTGGATCGAGCCGAAGGCGCAGATCGAGCCCGAGACGATGCCCAGGAGCGGCGGCAGCAGGGTGAACGGCCGCGCGAGCTGCGAGTAGAGCGAGAGCTTGGACACGGGGTAGACCTCAGACGACCCAGCGGATGAAGGCCGCCGCGACCAGGGCCCCCACCAGGGTGTTCAGAAAATTCAGCGCTTCGTTGTCGAGGAGCCGGCGCTTCTCGAGCGCGGCGCCCACCACGCTCTCAAACGTGGTGCCCACGAAGGCGGCGAGCACGACGAACGGCACGCCCTTCCAGGAGAACAGCCCCAGCGCCGCGCCGGGCGCCGCGATGACCAGGGAGGCGAGGATGCCCGCCAGCGTGCCTTCGAGCGAGACCGCCCCTTCGGTGCCGCGCGGGACGGGACGGAAGGTGGTGACCAGATAGGTGCGGCGGCCGAGGAGCTGGCCGATCTCGCTGGAGGCGGTGTCGGCGGCGGCGGTGGCAAAGGCGCCGGCGAAGGCCAGGGCGAAGAGCACGGGATACGGAGAGACCGCCGCGAACACGGCGCAGGCCGTGGCCACGCCGGCATTGGCGAGCGCGTGCCGCGCCCCGCGCCGTCCCTTGTCCTCCTGGGCGAGCCTGGCCGCCGCCTTCTTGCGGTAGCCGAGCTTGGTGGCCGCGCTGCCGAGGACGAAGAAGGCTAGCAGCAGGAGATAGCCTTGCCAGTCCAGGAAGGCGTAGATGACGAATCCCACCAGGAAGCCGGCGACGACGCCGGAGCGGTTGACGGTGCGCGCGGCATAGGCGAGGCCGGCGAGCACCGCGTTGGCAACGGCGGCGATGGCGATCCGCAGCGGCAGGCCGGGAGTGGCCAGGAAGGCCTCCCAGCGCCCCTGGGTGAGCACGAGCCCGAGCAGGAAGAGCCCGGAGACCAGCGGCACGCCGAGGTTGTCGTCGAGCCCCTGCGGCAGGGATTCGAGCGCGGCGGCGAGGAGAGCGGTGGCGAAGCAGACCGCCAGGGCGAATCCAACGCCGTACGAGCGGCCCTGATTCGGGGCCGTCCAGACCAGCAGCACGGCCGCGGCCAGGGCGCCGAAGAGAACGTAGGCGAGCGAGCCCGCCCAGCTCTTCCGCGGGTTCCAGGGGAGCTTCCGGGTGCCCAGTGACATGCCGGCGATGGAGGCCATGCCGTCGCCGAAGGCGAGGATCCCCCAGGCCGCCGCGGCGACCTCCAGCCGCCGCCAGAAGACCAGGATCAGCAGCAGCACGGTGAGCGGATAGAGGATGATGCCGATCGAGGTGCCGGACGCCACCTCGTGATCGCGCCAGAGCTTCCTGCCGCCGACGCGCGGCAGCAGGAAGAGGTTGAAGCCGAGGGCGCCGGCGGCCAGGATCGCCGCCCAGAAGGGTCCCAGGAACCGCAGGGAGAAGGCGATCAGCCCCACTCCCATGTGGACCACCTTGCGCGCCAGCTCGCCGCGGGTCAGCGCCATCTATCCGCCACTCACCTGACGGCCCATCTGGCCCGTCTCCTTCAGCCAGGCGACGGTCGACGCCAGCCCCTCGGCCAGCGGGCGCCAGCGGTAGCCGAGCTCGGCCTCCGCCTTCGCCGAGCTGTAGGCCCAGTCGTGCTTGTAGATCTCGACCAGATCGGGGGTGAGCTGCGGCGTGGTGCCGCGCAGACCGGCCCAGGCCTTCTGCGCCGCGCCGGCCGCCTTGGCGATGGCGTCCGGGAAGCGCAGCGAGGGGATCCTGGCGCCGGCCAGCCGGCCGACCAGACCGTAGAACTCGTCGAGCCGCACGGTCTCGCCGCCCAGCACATAGCGTCCGCCGGGGGCGGGCTTCTCCAGGGCGAGGACGACGCCGCGGGCCACGTCGTCCACGTAGACGTAGTTCCAGCGCCGCTCCGGCCGGCCGATCAGGCCCGGCAAGCGGCCGTGGACGAGGTCCAGGATGTGGCGCACGACGATGTTCCCCTCGGTCATCTCGCCCGGCCCGTAGATCACCCCGGGGTAGACGACGCCGAGCGGGGCGCCGGCGGCGATCGCCTGGCGGGCGGCGCGGTCGGCGAGGGTCTTGGTGCGCTCGTAGTCGTTGATCCAGGCGCGGTCGCGCGGCTCGGCCGACTCGTCGAGGGTGCGGCCGTCCGTCGGTCCCAGGGCGATGAAGCTGGAGACGTAGACCATCCGCTCGACGCCGGCGGTTTCGGCCGCGGCGAGGACATTCGCGAGGCCGGCGACGTTGATGCGGTCGAACTCCTCTCGCGGGGCCATGATCTTGACCAGCGCCGCCGCGTGGAGCACCGCGTCGCAGCCCGCCACGGCCGGCGGCAGGCTGGCGCGGTCGGCGACGTCCCCCGCCGCGAACTCGACGCCCGCCGGGAAGCGCTCGCGGGAGGAGCCGCGGCGCACGAGGAGGCGCAGCGAGTGGGACGTCGCCAGCTCGGAGACGATGCGGCGGCCGAGAAAGCCGGTGCCGCCGGTGACGAGGATCTTCATAGCGGGACTCCCCGGGATTCTATCCCTGGACGGCGACGTCCCGCCACAGGTCCGCCAGCGCGTCGTCCAGCGTGCGCCGGGGCTCCCAGCCGAGGGCCCGCAGGCGGCCGGCGTCGCCGCAGAGATAGGGCAGGTCGAACGGGCGCGGGGGGTAGATCCCCTCCTTGACCTCGGCCTGGACGCCCGAGATGGCGAGGAGACGCTGCAGGGCGTCGCGCATCTGGACGGCCTGGCCGCTCGCCAGATTGTAGACGCCGCCGCGCTCCCCCGTCTCCGCCAGCAGGCGGTAGGCCTCGGCGCCGTCGTCCACGTGGACGAAGTCGCGCCAGGTGGAGAGATCGCCCACCTCCAGCACGGCCGGCCGCTCGCCCCGGCGGATGGCGGCGAGCTGCGCGGCCCAGGCGGCGAGCGCGAACTTGGGGAGCTGGCCCGGACCGACCAGGTTGAACGAGCGGCAGATCACGGCGGCTCCCCGCGCCAGGGCCAGCCGCTCCGCCGCCGCCTTGGTCAGCGCGTAGGGGGTCTGGGGAGCCACGCGGCGGGACTCGCGGATCGGCTGCTCGGCCTCCGGAACCTTGCCGTAGACGTCGGCGCTGGAGGCGATGACCACCGGCCGGCCGGCGGCCGCGGCGACCACGTTCTCGGTGCCCGCGACGTTGACCCAGAAGTAGTCGGGCATCCGCTCCCACTCCCACGACTCGCCGATGTGGGAGAGGCCCGCGAGGTTGACGAGGGCATCGGGAGACGCCGCCTTCACCGCCCCTTCCAGCGCGGGCCGGTCGAGCAGGTCCGCCTCGAAGAGCTCCGCTCCCGGCAGCTCGGGGCGGGCGTCGACGTAGGTGCCGCTCACCCGGTCGCCGCGCGCGAGCAGGTGCCGGGCCAGCCGCGAGCCCACGAAGCCGCCGATGCCGGTGATCAGGATACGCATCAGGCGGGACGATTGCGGGCGAGCTTGTGGCGCCAGTAGTCGAGCAGGTCGTGGACCGTCTGCTCGAACGGGATGCGCGGCTCCCAGCCGGTGTCGGCCCGGAACTTCGAGCTGTCGCCGATCAGGATCTCGACGTCGGAGGGGCGCAGGCGCTCCGGATCGACCTCGATCTTCACCTCCACCTTGGAGTACGAGAGGATCAGGTTCAGCACGTCACGGATCGTGATCCCCTTGCCGGTGGCGATGTTGTAGACCTCGCCGGGCTTGGCCTCGGTGACGGCGAGCCAGTAGGCGCGCACCATGTCGCGCACGTCGGTGAAGTCCCGGATGGCGTCGATGTTGCCCACCCGGATCACCGGCTCCTGGAGGCCCAGCTCGATCGCCGCCACCTGGCTGCAGAAGTTGGAGGTGACGAACACCTGCCCCCGCCGCGGCCCGGTGTGGTTGAAGCCGCGGGTGCGGACGGCCTTGATGCCATAGCTCTGGAAATATTGGTAGCCGAGGAAGTCCTGGGCCACCTTGGAGACGGCGTAGGGGGAGAGC
Organism: Thermoanaerobaculia bacterium; assembly: GCA_036402955.1. Lineage (GTDB taxonomy): Bacteria > Acidobacteriota > Thermoanaerobaculia > Multivoradales > UBA5704 > DATARR01. The sequence continues at coordinate 2,817 of DASWRX010000299.1, read as the reverse complement.
GGCCGCAGCGGGTTGGTCTCCCTGATCGGCGTCTCCTCCTTCAGGACCAGGCCGTACTCCTCGCTGGAGCAGGCGATCTGCACCACCGGATCGAGCTTCAGGGCGCGGATCGCCTCGAACAGGTTGGTCTGCCCGGTGACGTTGGTGATCATCGTGTCGCTCGGCGCGTTCCAGCTCGCCGGCACGAAGCTCTGGGCGGCGAGATGGAAGACGAGGTCGGGCCGGGTGACCTCCAGGGCGTGATGCATCGAGGTGTAGTCGCGCAGATCGGCCTCGACCAGCTTGATCTTCCTGTCGAGGTGCTCCACGTTGTCCATGCGGCTGCGCCAGCGGAAGGTGCCGAAGACCTCCACGTGCGGATGCTCCGCGAGCAGATACTCCGCCAGGTGGGACCCGGCGAAGCCGGTGATGCCGGTAATCAAAGCCCTCATGCTTTCCTCTCTTTCCGCGTTTCCCGCAGATGCGCCAGCGTCTCCACCAATCCCCACTCCCAGGGTTCCACGCGCCGGCCGGCGAGATGTTCGAAGCGCCCGACGTCCAGGACCGAGTAGGCCGGACGGGGCGCGGGACGGGGAAACTCCGCGGTCGTGACCGGGACCACCTCGGCCGCGCCGGACCACAGGCGGGCGATCGCGACGGCGAAAGCGTACCAGGAGACCGGCTCCCGGTTGCGGTAGTGAACGATCCCCGTGGCTTCCCGCGCGGCGAGGTCGAGCAGCGCCCGCGCCAGGAACGGAGTGTACGTCGGGCAGCCCTCCTGGTCCGCCACCACCCGCAGCGGCAGCCGTCCCTCCTCGATCAGTCCCACCATGGTGGCGACGAAGTTGGGGCCGCCGGGACCGAAGAGCCAGCTCGTCCGCACCACCAGCGAGCGGCCGGCGTCGAGCGCCCGGCGCTCCCCCTCGAGCTTGCTGCGGCCGTAGACCGACAGCGGCGCCGTGGGCGCGTCCTCGCGGTACGGCTCGCTCGCCGCACCCTCAAAAACGTAATCGGTCGAGACGTGGACCAGCAGCGCCCCCGCCCGGCCGGCGAGGGCGGCGGCGTGGGCCGCTCCCTCGGCGTTGACGGCGAAGGCCCGCGCGGTCTCCGTCTCACAGGCGTCGACCCTGGTATGGGCCGCGCAGTTGACCACCACGTCGGGACGGAAGGCGTCCGCCCAGCCGAGGAGACGGTCGCGATCGGTCACGTCGCCTTGGGCGCGCGAGAGGCCGAGCGCCGCCCAGCCCCGGGAGCGCGCCGCCGCGACCACGGCCTGGCCGAGCATGCCGGTGCCACCTAACACCAGGCACCGCATCTAGGTGATCCCGACCTCCGAGTTGTCGCCGAGCATGAAGCGGTAGGCCTTGGGCTTGAAGTCCGTCTTGACGATGCGGACGTTGCGGCCGATCAGCGAGCCGTCGATGCGCAGCGGGATGTCGCGGATCTCGCAGTCGGCCAGGACGATCGAGTTCTCCATCTCGCAGCAGACCAGGGTGCAGCGCTCGCCGATCGAGGTGTAGGGGCCGACGAAGGCGTTCTCCAGCCGGGTGCCGTCGCCGATGACCACCGGCCCCCGCACCAGCGAATCGATCAGCTCCACGCCCTCGCCGATCTGCACGCGGCCCTCGATGCGGCTGCCCTTGCCGACCTCCCGGAGATTGGCGCCGCGCTGCACCCCGAGCCCCTCGAGCACGATGCGGTTGGCCTCCAGCATGTCGTCGAGCTTGCCGGTGTCCTTCCACCAGCCGCGGACGATGTGGGGGTGGACGTCGAGGCCGCGGTCGATCAGGTCCTGGATGGCGTCGGTGATCTCCAGCTCGCCGCGGGCCGACGGCTTGATCCGCCGCACCGACTCGAAGATCGAGGCGTTGAACATGTAGACGCCGACCAGCGCCAGATTGCTCTTCGGCTCCCTGGGCTTCTCGACCAGGCGCCGGACCTTGCCCGCGGCGGTCAGCTCGGCCACCCCGAACTGCTCGGGGTTGGGGACCTCGGCGAGCAGGATCTCGGAGTCGCAGCCGAGGCTCCGGAACTCCTCGACCAGCCCGGCGATGCCGCCGGCGATCAGATTGTCCCCGAGGTACATGACGAACGGCGAATCCCCCAGGAACTCCTCGGCGATGCTCACGGCGTGGGCGAGGCCGAGCGGGGCCTCCTGGGGGATGTAGGTCAGGCGGGCGCCGAAGCGCGAGCCGTCGCCCACCGCGGCGCGGATCTCGGCGCCGGTCTCGCCGACGATGATGCCGATCTCGGTGATGCCGGCGGCGACGATCGACTCGATGGCGTAGAAGAGCACCGGCTTGTTGGCCACCGGCACGAGCTGCTTGGCGCTCGTGTGGGTGATCGGACGCAGCCGCGTGCCCTTGCCGCCGGAGAGGATGAGTCCCTTCAGGTCCTGCATCGCGGGGCAGCGTACTGGTCGCGGTCGGCTCAGTAGGCGCCGGCCAGCTTGCGGTGATCCCAGCTGGCCACCCGCTCGGGCACGAACTGCAGCGCCACCCGCTTGGCCGCCTGAGCCCTCACCGCGTCCATGAAGTCCGGGCTGCTCGGGTCCCCTCCGTAGCGGCCCAGGAGCTCGGCGCCGAGGCCGGCCACCGACTCGACGTCGCGATGGATCACCGTGCGCGCCTCGATCATCACGCCTCGCAGCTCCTCGTAGCGCTCGCCGTCCTCAACCTGCAGGGTGGCGCGGGGATCGCGCTCGAGGTTCCGGATCTTCTGCGCCTTCGCGTACGTCCAGGCCCAGATCTGCTCCTCGCGCACCAGGTACCAGAGCGGCATCAGATGGGGCCAGCCGCGCAGGCCGTTGGTCGCGCACACGACCACCTTCTGCTCGAG
>DASWRX010000298.1:0-24537 GCA_036402955.1 Thermoanaerobaculia bacterium | reverse complement strand
CCTACCCCAACAACACCCGCCGGGCCGACTTCACCTCCGGCAGAGCATTGAGCTTCGCCAGCAGCTCCGGCGTCGGCTCCTGGTCGAGGCGCAGGACGGCGAGGGCTTCCGTGCCGCGGCGGGCGAGGTGGATGTCGGCGATGTTGACGTCCGCTTCCGCGAGCAGGGTGCCGATCTTGCCCACCACGCCCGGCTTGTCGAGGTTCTCCAGCACCAGGAGCTTGCCCGACGGCCGGAACTCCAGCGGGAAGTTCTCGAAGCGCACCACGCGCGGATCGCCGTCGCTGAACAGGGTTCCCCCCAGCTCGATGCTGTGGCCGTCGGCCGAGAGGGTGACGTCCACGAGCTGCGGATACTCGCTGCGCGCGGTGGTGTGGGTCGAGCGCACCACCTCGATCCCCCGGCTCTCGGCCATCCGCTCGGCGTTGACGTAGTTGACCGCCTCGCCCAGGAACGGGGTCAGCACCCCCTTGAGCACCGCGACCGTCATGGGATGCCGCAGCGATTCGTCCATGCCCCAGACGTCCACCTGCAGCTTCCGTGGCGCCACGCCGAGCAGCGAGCCGGCCATGCGGCCGAGCGATTCGCCGAGCGTCATGAACGGCTCGGCGCGCCCTCCCACGGCCCGGAACGGCAGGTTCACCGCCGCCACCGCCAGCGAGCCGGAGAGCGCGGCGAGCACCATCTCGGCGGTCTCGATCGAGATCCGCTCCTGGGCCTCGCGGGTCTGGGCGCCGAGGTGCGGCGTCGCCACCACGTTCCTGTGGCGCACCAGCCGCAGGTCCTTGGGCGGCTCCTCGGCGAAGACGTCCAGCGCCGCGCCGCCGATGTGGCCGGACTCCAGCGCCGCGAGCAGCGCCTCCTCGTCGATCACCCCGCCGCGGCCGCAGTTGACGACCAGCGCCCCCTTCTTCATCCGCGCCAGCCGCTCGCGGTTCAGCAGGTTGCGGCTCTCCTTGGTCAGCGGCGTGTGGAAAGTGATCACGTCCGCCTGGGCGAGCAGGTCGTCCAGCGGCAGCAGCTCGACCTCCAGCTTGCGGGCCGCCACCGCGTCGAGGAAGGGATCGTAGGCGGTGATCTTCATGCCGAAGGCGCGCGCGCGGTCCGCCACCTTCTGGCCGATGCGGCCGAAGCCGATGATCCCCAGCGTCTTGCCCTGGAGCTCGACGCCGGTGAGCTTGCGGTTCCACTCCCCCGCCTTCATCGAGACGTCGGCCTCCGGCACGCGGCGGGCGAGCGAGAGGAGCAGGGCGAAGGTGTGCTCGGTGGCGGACATCAGGTTGGCCGTGGGCGCGTTGACGACCAGGATGCCCAGCTCGGTCGCCGCGGCCACGTCCACGTTGTCGACGCCGATGCCGGCGCGGCCCACCACCTTGAGCTTCCTGCCCGCCCGGAGCAGATCGGCGGTGGCCTGGGTCGAGCTGCGCACGACCAGAGCATCGAAGTCGGCGAGGATCTCCGCCAGGCGCGGGCGCTCCTCCGCCGTGAGCTGATGGACTTCCGCTCCCGCGTCCTTGAACAGCGTGAGGCCGGAAGGGTCGAGGGTGTCCGCGATCAATATCCTGGACATGGTGCGACAAGCCTTACCGGGAGACCGGCGCGGCCACCTTCTCCAGGATCTGATCGATCTCCACCAGCAGCGCGTCGAGATCGCTCTCGCGCACCTCGCCCATGTGGCCGATGCGGAACGTCGTCGGCTTCCAGTCGCCGTAGCCGCCGCCGATGGTGTAGCCGCGCTGGGCGCAACCCTTGACGATCGCCTGGGGATCGATCCCCGCCGGCGGCCGGAAGCAGCTCACCGTGATCGACCGGGCATTCGCCGCCGAGGCATACTCGCAGCCGCGGCCGGCCGCCCACTCGGCCGTCTTCTCATACAGCCGCTGATGGCGGGCCCAGCGCGCCTCCATCCCCTCGGCGAGCATGCGGTCGAGCTGGACGTCGAGCGCCCAGAGCAGCGGGATGGCGGGGGTGGTGATGAAGCCACCCTCGCGGTGCTTGTCCACGTAGCGCAGCAGATCGGTGTAGAACCCGCGGTGCGGCACCCCCTTCGCCCGCTCGGTCGCGCGCTCGGAGAGAGTGAAGACGGTGAGACCGGGCGGCACGGCGATCGCCTTCTGCGTGCCGGCGAGGCAGATGTCGAGCCCCCAGGCGTCCGTCTCAACCGGCGCGCCGCCGAGCGAGGACACGGCGTCCACGATTACCAGGGCGTCGCCCTCCTCGCGGATCACCCGGGCGATGTCGGCGATGGGGTTCATGACGCCGGTCGAGGTCTCGTTGTGGACCACGGTGACCGCCTCGTACTGCTTGCGGCGCAGGGCGGCGCGCAGGGCCTCGAGATCGATCGCCTGCCCCCACGGCGCGGCGAGCCGGTCCGCGGCCTTGCCGACCGACTTGGAGATCGAGTGCCAGCGCTCGGAGAAGGCGCCGTTGGTGAGGTTCAGCACGTCCTTCTGGACGCAGGAGATGACGGCGCTCTCCATGATCAGCGTCGAGCTGCCCGTGGCGACCATCGCGTCGCCGGAGGTGCGCAGCAGCTTGGGGAGCTTGGCGGACAGCTTGACGTAGAAATCCTTGAACCCGGCCGACCGGTGCCCCACCATCGGCTGGGTCATCGCCTGGCGGACATCCTCGGGGACATAGGTCGGGCCGGGAAGGAAGAACTTGATGGGCTCGGTCACGGTACACCTCTCCTCTGGAAAGCCCTCGCGGGCTCCTCGTTGATGCCGCATTGTGGCAAAAGGGGGTGGGGGTGGCAAGGGCGGGGCGGGGTGGCGGGGAGATTGGAACGTCCGTGGCCTGCGACCAGGGTCTCGTAGGGTGCGCTGTGCGCACCTTCAACGGCCGTAAATGGTGCGCACAGCGCACCCTACGTCATGCCGGCTCGGCCCTCTCCCGCTCGCTGACGCGGAGGACCTGCCCCGGCCGTGTCCGGAATTCCGCCGGCCGCTCCTGCCCGTCATCCGCGGCGCAGAAGACCAGCCGGTCCCCCTCCAGGGTGTAGATGGCCGGAAAGGTTTTTCCCGCGTCCGCGCCGAAGGTGTCCATCCAGTCCACGGTCTTGGGATCCCGCGTCGGATCGATCTTGAAAGTCCCCTCGATCGCGACGCTCCCGTCCGCCAGCGTCACCACGAAGGTGTCGCCGAGGAAGGTCGTCCGGGGCTCCCAGCCCATCTCGTCGAGCGCCGCCACGCCATCCTTCTCGCAGGCGATCTGTTTCCAGGTGCCCTCGAAGTTTTTCAGCTCCTCGGTGACGGCATCCTTCATCGCATCGCCCCTGATCGGACAGCGGGAGGGAGCCCTTCGCTCGCCTTCTCCTTGAGCGAATCAAGCCAGATCTGGTGTTTCCGGTGCATGTTGTTGGGCCGGAAAACCTTTTGGAGGATCGCGAGGGAACCGTGCTGCGATTCCTCGGTCAGCACGTGGCACCCCTGGGGCGTCCCGGTCAAAACCCATGCGTGATAGGCGTCGACGCCGAACGAATGGGCATCCCAGGCGATGCGCTCCTTGGGAACGAATTCCATCACTTCCGACTCGCAGGTGACTCCAAAGGTCTTCCACCGGAACCGGGTCCCCGCCTCGAGGTCCGGCCCGGTTCCCGTGCGAAACCATACGTTCGCGGAATTGGAGTACCACGTCGGCCAGAGCTTGGCTCGAATCAGCCAGGCCCAGACCGTCTCGACGGGAGCCGGTATCTCGATGTCGTTCTTCACGTGCACGGGAACGTTCGCCGGCACGAAATAGTCCGGCCACCGGATGCCGTCAGCGGTCGTCATGAGATCTCCTTCACCGCCCGGGCCGGCAGGCTCCAAAACTCTGGAACAGATCATTGGTCGGCCACGTCTTGACGCTCTGGACGGCCTTCCACATTCCTTCGAAGTGTACCTTCACCCATAGACGACTCACGAACGATGTTTCCGCCTCCTCCTGCCCGGCACGCCTTGCCGCGACGCAATACGTCCCGACGGGAAGAACTATCGTCTACCGGGATTCGCGGAGCGTTGCCCGCGATCGCGGGAAGGTCCGCGGGAGAGCTATATATAACCGAGCTCCGCCACATAGACGCAGGGGGCCGCCCAAAAGGGCTTTTGCTTCGCCGGCGCCCGAAAGGGTCACAATCCAGCCCGCCTCAACTTGCCTATTGCTATCTAAGTGTATCTGCTGATATTGTATAAGCAATAGCTGCCTGACAGGCCTTCCCTGGAAGAAGCCGCCTGTAGCTGGCAAGGAGGCCATATGAAGAAGATCCTGACTTTCAGTGTCTTGGCCGTCACTCTGTGCTTCATCAGTGTACCGGCGCATGCTGGCGGCACCGCATGCTTCGACTGGTCCTGCCCTCAGAACAATGGGGCCTGCACTGTTGACGCCTCCTGCTCGACTGCCAGCCCTTACATCTATAAATACTTTATTGACTGGGGTGACGGCACGAACACAGGCTTTTCGGGCGAACCGTCCCACTCCCACACCTTTGCGCCGGGCACCTACTCGTCCCTGATCACAGTCGAGATCATCTTTTTCTCGGACTCGGGGGCGGACACGGCATCCTGCTACGCGGCACCGTACCCCTATCCGGCAGGTCCACAGGCCCCAAGCGGGGGTCGTTGCCAATAGCCGGCCTCGCTCGTCAATCCATCGCCCATGGCTGCGGCTTCCGGAGCGCGGCGGCGAGAGCCTCGACGTTATAGCGCCTCGAAGCGGTACCAGGAGGGCTCACCACCCAGCCCTCCTCTTCCTCCATCCGCAGAGACGGAGCTTCGATTTCGCCCCGGACCAGGACCAGTGCGCACCCCCGGAAATGCTCGCGCAGGAGATCCTTGAGGACCGTCGCGCCGCGGAGAGGCTTTACGGCGACCGTCCGCCCCTCCCCCACTTCGACGGCGCGGAGCACGCCGAGGCCGGCGGCCACCTCCAGCGCGGGCGGCACCGGATGAGCCTTGCCGCCCAATTCCAGCCAACCGATCCGCAGACCCAGGTCGCGGGCGGCGGCGATCAGGGGAGCGAAGCGCTCGGGAGAGTCGGCGACGCGGAGGAGATGGGGAAATTTCAATCGGGTCTCCCAGGATGTTCGCTCAGCCGGGGAGAGGGGTCTCCCCAGCAGGGAGAGGGGTCTCCCCGCTGGGGAGAGGGGTCTCCCCGCTGGGTGGAGGGGTCTCCCCGCTGGGTAGAGGGGTCTCCCCGCTGGGTAGAGGGGTCTCCCCGGTGGGTAGAGGGGTCTCCCTGCTGGGGAGAGGGGTCTCCCCTCTGGGTAGAGGGGTCTCCCTGTTGGGTAGAGGGGTCTCCCCGGTGGGGACGGGGGTCTCCCTCTCTCATGCTCCGTCCTCCGGATACAGCAGAATCTCGCGCCGCTCCTCGCGGAACGCGCCCTCGTCGGTTTTCCAGCTCGCGATCCAATCGTCCAGTCCCTTCCCGCTCTCGATGGCCTCGCGGCACTCGGGGCCGCCGGTGAGGAGATCGATCGCGGGGCGGTCGGCGACGAATTCGTAGGGGGCTTCGCGCCAGGCGAACTCTCCCGGCCAGAGTTGGTGGATGGCGGCCAGCAGCTCGACGCCGGTGCGGTAGGGCTCGAAGGATCGCGGGCCCGTCACCAGCAGCTCGACGCCGCCGCAGACCTCTCCCCGGTGCTTCTGGAACTGCGGCCGGTAATAGGTGGGCACGAAGGTGACGCCGGGGAGGTCGCGGGCGTTCAGGTGCTCGGCGAGGCGCTTGGGATCGACGAAGGGCGCGCCGGTGAGCTGGAAGGGCCGGGTGGTGCCGCGCCCCTCGGAGAGCTCGGTCGCCTCGACCAGGCAGCCGCCGGGATAGACCAGGGCCGTGGTGATGGTCGGCATGTTCGGGGACGGAGCGATCCAGGGGAGGCCGGTCTCCTCCCATGTCATGGCGCGCGTCCAGCCGTCCATGTACCAGACGGTGAAGTAGGCGCGGGTGCCGGTCCAGTGGCGGCGGTGGGCTTCCAGGCGGAAGAGCTCGCCGAGGGTCAGGCCGTGGCGCACCGGCAGGCGGAAGGCGCCCACGAACGATTCGTAGCCCGCGCCGAGGAGGTTGCCCTCGATCGCGTGGCCGCCCAGCGGGTTGGGACGGTCGAGCACCCAGACCTCGCAACCGGCGGCCATCGCCGCCTCGGCGGCCCAGATGGCGGTGGCGGCGTAGGTGTAGTAGCGCGAGCCCACGTCCTGAAGGTCGATCACCAGCAGGTCGAGCCCGGAGAAGGCGGCGGGGCACGGCCGCAGGGTGTCCGCGGAATCCCCGTAGAGCGAGAGGACGGGAGCGCCGGTCCACGGATCGGTGCCGCCCTCGGCGGGGATCATGTCCTGCTCGATGCCGTAGTAGCCGTGCTCGGGGCCGAAGAGGGCGCTGGGAGGTCCGCCGGAGCTCGCCGCGAGCGCCAGGTGGATCGGGCTGCCGTGGCGCGAGATCGAGGCGCCGTGGGCCAGGATGCCGTAGCGCCGGCCGGCGAGCCGCGAGGCGTCGGCGAGCAGGCGGTCGAGGCCGGTGCGGACGGTCATCGGAGGGACTCCGAGCCCGTTTCCGATCCGGATGGCGTCCCTGAATCGAGCGGCGTCCGCGCCGCCGGGCCCTCACTCCCCCGGCCCCTCTCTCCCAGCCTCCCCCCCTTCCGCCGGGAGAGAGGGGAGAACGGCAGGGAGAAAAAATTGCGGCTGACCGGTTTTCGGTTCGCGTTCAGAGAGATCCTCCTGTTCTCCCTCCTCTCCCGGCGGCTTGGGGGGAGGCTGGGAGAGGAGGGCCGGGGTGGTGAGGGCTCAGGGCGGCGGACCGGGCTCGATCCACGGGAACGTCCGGCGTCAAATTCAGCCCTCCCGCCGGAACACGCCGGTCCGGCCGCCGCTCTTGGCGTCCAGGCGGAGGTCGGTGATCACGGCGCCCTTCTCCACGGCCTTGACCATGTCGTAGAGGGCGAGGGCGGCGGTGGAGCAGGCGACGAGGGCTTCCATCTCGGCGCCGGTGCGGGCGTTGACCACGACGTGGCTGCGGATCTCGACGCCTTCGGGGATGGGCTGGATGTCGATCTCCACCTGATCGAGCGGGATCTGGTGGGCCAGCGGGATCAGCTCGGCGGTGCGCTTGGCGCCCTGGATGCCGGCGAGGCGGGCCACGGCGAAGGCGTCCCCCTTGGGCAGGTTGGCGAGGCGGATCAGGGTCTGCGCGGACAGCAGCACGCGGCAGGAGGCCGCGGCCACCCGGCGGGTGACGGCCTTCTCGGAGACGTCCACCATGTGGGCGCTGCCCTGGGGATCGAGATGGCTGAACGAACCTTGGGAGCTCATCGGGTCAGGATTCTCCACGTGAAAATCTCCAGGCGAAACGCCGATATGCTAGCACCCTCATGCGTCTGGCGATCGTGGTGCCCACCCTGAACGAGGAGGCGGCGGTGCGCCGGCATCTGCCCGCGGCCCTCGCCGTGGCCGACGAGGTGATCGTCTCGGACGGCGGCAGCCGCGACGGCACGCGGGAGGCCGCGCGCGCGCTCGGCGCCGGGGTCGTCGAGGGACCGCCCGGACGCGGCGGCCAGCTCAACCGCGGCGCCGCGGCGGCGGTGGCGGAGATCCTGCTGTTCCTGCACGCCGATACGACGCTGCCGGACGGCGGCGCGGAGGCGGTGCGCGCGGCCGTGGCGGGCGGCGCGCCGGGCGGCGCCTTCTTCCTGCGCTTCGACGTGGACCGGCCGGCGCAGCGGCTGGGCACGTGGCTGATCAATCAGCGGACGCGGCGTTTCCGCGTGCCGCTGGGCGACCAGGCGCAGTTCGCGACGCGCGAGACCTTCGACCGCCTGGGCGGCTTCCCCGACTGGCCGCTGCTGGAGGATCTGGATTTCGTGATGCGCCTGCGGCGTCTCGCGGGATTCACGCTGATCGAGCGGCCGGTGACGACGGGGGCGCGGCGCTTCGTGGAGCAGGGCGCGGTGCGGACGGTGGCGACCAACTGGCTGATCTGGAGCCTGTTCTTCTGCGGCGTCTCGCCGCACCGCCTGGCGCGGCTGTACCGGCAGATCCGGTAGGGCCCCATAAAACACCAAAGCCCCGGCGCCGGACGCGCGGGGCTTCAGGAGGAGCGGCGAGACGGAGGGCTTACTTGCGGCCGCGCTTCTTGGCGTTGACCGCTTCCTTGAGGTCCTTGCCGGCCTTGAAGCGGACGGTCTTGCTGGCCTTGATGGTGATGGATTCGCCGGTGGCGGGGTTGCGGCCCTTGCGGGCGCCGCGCTCGGCGACCGCGAAGCTGCCGAGGCCGGGGAATTTGACGGCCTCGCCGGCCTTCAGCGCGCCGTGCACGGCAGTGACCACCGCTTCGAAAGCCGCAGCGGCCTGCCGCCGGGTGATGCCCTCGACGGAGTCCACAATACTATTCACGAGATCAGCCTTACCAGCCATCGCTCTCCTCCTCTGAGTCGTTTTTTTGAACGAAAGTGACTGGGGAAAACGATAAGCCAACCGGGGTGGGCTGTCAATACAGCATGAATGCGCTCATAAACGCTTAAATACCGTTCAGGGGCGGGCTTTCGCGAGCACGTTGACCGAGAAGCCGTCGTGGTCGCCGCCGGTCAGGATGCGCCACGTTCCCGGGCCGGTAACTCCCGACGCCACAGGGCTTTCGAGCGCTCCTTCGAGCGGCAGCGGCGACAGCTCGGGGTGCGTCGCCAGAAAACGTGCCATGACGTCCTCGTTCTCCTCGCGCTCCAGCGAGCAGGTGATGGCCACCAGCAGCCCTCCCGGAGCGACCAGCGGCGCGGCGCCTTCGAGCAGCCGCAGGGCCTGGCGCGACAGGCGTCCGATCTCCCCTTCGCTGATCCGCCACTTGATCTCGGGATGCCGGCGCAGGGTGCCGGTGCCGGTGCACGGCAGGTCGAGCACCACGCGGTCGAAGGCGCGGCCGAACGGCGGCTCGGCGGCATCGGCGATGGCGAGCGGCAGGTGGCGCCCGAGCCGCCGCAGGTTGTCGAGCAGGCGGGCGGCGCGCGGCAGGGCCACGTCGCTCATCGTGACGCGGGCGCTGGGCTCCCAGGCGAGCAGCGAGAAGCTCTTGCCGCCGGGCGCCGCGGCGGCGTCGAGCACCGTCTCTCCCGGCCTCGGCGGCGGGATCAGCGCGGCGGCCTGGCTCGCCTCGTCCTGCACGTAGAGATCGCCGCGCTGGAAGGCCGCCGTGCCCAGTGGATTGCCGCGCCGCACGATCAGCCCCAGCGGCGAGAGCGACGCCGGCTCGACCTCCAGCCCTTCGTCGATCAGCGACTCGGCGAGCAGCTCGCGCCCGCCGCGGTCGCGGAAGGCGAGCAGGTGCAGGGGCTTCTGGCGGTTGTTGGCGTCGAGCAGGTCCAGCGTGCGGGCGGTGCCCCAGCGCTCGATCCAGCGGGCGACCAGGAAGTCGGGATGGCTCCGCTCGACGGCGATGCGGCGCACCGGATCCCTCTCCTCGACGGGCCAGTCCTCCAGCCGCGGCGCCCGCGCGATGCGGCGCAGCACGCCGTTGACGAAGCTGGCGCCGCCGCGGTGGGTGATCTGGTGAGCCTGCTCCACGGCCTCGTGAACGGCGGCGTGCGCCGGCACGCGGTCGAGGAAGAGGAGCTGGTAGGTCGCCACGCGCAGCAACGGGCGCAGGGCCGGCTCGATGGCCTCCACGGAGCGGTTGCTGGCCGCGGCGATCACGTGATCGAGCCGGCGCAGCCAGCGCAGGCTCCCCATCACCAGCTCGCGCAGCAGCCCCTGATCGCGCTCGTCGAAGCTGGGCAGCGCGCTCTCCAGGTAGGAGTCGGCCGGCGCCAGCGACTGGAGGGTGCGCTCGAGCACCCAGGCGGCGGCGACGCGGACGTTCTCGTCCGGGGTCCGCCGAGGGGTGAGCCGCCGGCTGCGGCCGGGTCCGGTCTGCGAGGAGGAGGGAGTGATGAAGCGGCGTTTCGACATGCTCGCTTGGGACAATCGGTCAGGTGAAGCTCTCGCCGGCCCGCAGCCGTTCTCCGTTGACGAAATCGGCGGCGCGCAGGGCCCGCTTGCCCGGCCGCTGCAGCTCGGCGAGGCCGAGGACTCCGGCGCCGCAGGCCACGGCGAGCAGGCCGTCCTGGAGACCCAGGATGGTTCCCGGAGACTCCGCCGTTCCCGCCTCTTCTTCGTAGGGGAGGGGCTTGTCCCCTCCCCCGCCCGGGCGGGGACGAGCCCCGCCCCTACTCTCAAGGGGCTCGGCGCGGACGATCTTCACGGGCTCGCCGCGCAGCTCGGCGGTGAGGCCCGGCCACGGCGTGTAGGCGCGCAGGCGGTCGTGGATCTCGCGGGCGGCGAGGCCCCAGTCCACCCGGCCGCTCTCGCGGGTCAGGCGGGGCGCGTAGGTCACGCCGTCGGCGGGCTGCGGCCGGGGCTCGATGCCGCCGCTCTCCAGGAGATCCAGCGTGCGCACCATGAGCTGCCCGCCGGTCTCGGCCAGCCGCCGCGCCAGCTCGCCGGCGGTCTCGGCGGGGCCGATCTCGGTGACCTCCGCGAGCAGGATGGGACCGGTGTCCATCCCCGCGTCCATCCGCATCGTGGTCACGCCCGTGCGGGCGTCCCCGGCGGCGACGGCGGCCTGGATGGGCGAGGCGCCGCGCCAGCGCGGCAGCAGCGAGGCGTGGAGATTGACGCAGCCGAGCCGCGGCAGGTCGAGCAGGGCGGGCGGGAAGATCTGGCCGAAGGCGACGACGACGGCGAGGTCGGGAGCGAGCGCCGCCATCTCCTCCAGGAGCTCGGGACGGCGGACGCGCTCGGGCTGCGTGACTTCCAGGCCGTGCTCGCGCGCCCAGCGGGCGACGGGGGGGTCCTGCGCGCGCTGGCCGCGGCCGGCGGGCCTGGCGGGTTGGGTGATCACGCGCACGGGGGCCCGCCCCGCCGCGACCAGGGCGGCGAGTGTCGGCACCGCGAAATCCGGAGTGCCGAAGAAGAGGATGCGGTCGACCCCCGGCATGCGGCGAAGGATAGCACCGGGAAAAACTCATGGCCCGGCAGCATGGAAGGCGTGGCGGCGCCGAAAACACGAGCGCCCCATCCCGGCCGGGATGGGGCGCTGGAGAGGGCGACGGGAAGCGCGCTAGCCGCCGACGTTGTTGACCACGAACCGCTTCTTGCCGATGTAGGTCGTGGCGCCGAGGCTGTCGGTCACCAGGACGTCGATGAAGTGCTCGCCGTTCGAGAGCACCCGGGTGTCGAGCGGGAACTGCCAGCCGGGGGCGGCGACGTTGGGATATCCCGGGTAGTAGGACAGCTCGAAGACGTCCGGCCGGGCGAAGCCGTAGTTGGCGAAGCCGAACGGATGGCCGTCGACCAGGATCTGGACGCTCGCGACACCCTCCCAGTCGAGCACCCAGCCGGTCGCCGGGACGACGCCGTTGTAGAGCAGCCCGCGGGCCGGCAGGTCGATGTTCCCGAAGGAGGCCTCGTTCGGGAGGTTGTCGTCGCAACTGAAGGTGACGGGGAACTCGGCGATGTCCTTGGTCTGGCTGGCGAGGTCGCCGGCGCGGATCGTCAGCACGTGCTGGCCCTGGTTGAGGTAGCCCGACGCGATCAGGTCACCGACGTCGATGACGAAGCGGAAGCCGCTGTGCGGGCTGTCCTTGAGACCCGGGAAGATGCGCTCGATGTCAACCCGGCGGATGCCGTAGCAGTCGGTGTAGCCGCCCGTCAGGGCCGAGTAGGAGCAGTCGGTCTGGCTGTTGGCGAAGAAGGAGCGGTCGATCAGCAGCTCGACGTAGCCGATGCCGGTGTCGGTGGGCGTGGTGCCGGCGTCGAGAGCGTAGCCGGAGACGACGCTGAAGCGCCGGTTCCGATCGGCGTTGCACTTGCCGCGCATCTCGGCCTGCGGCTGGGGGAACTCGATCTGGCCGAACGGCTGGAGGTTGCTCTCGACGTTGTTGAAGTAGATCGTCTGCGGCGGCAGGACCACCACCTCCCCGGCCCGGCTGCGCACCCGCGCGGCGACCGTGTGGAGGCCGTTCAGGTAGTGCGTGGTGTCGAGCTGGAAGGCGAAGCCGGGGCCCGGCGAGTCCGGATAGCCCGGGAACCTCGCCGTGACGCCGGCGCGGGCCCGGCCCAGGGTGGCGCGGCCGGCGACGAGGCCGTCCACCAGGATGTCCACGGCCTGGATGCCGTTGTCGTCGAGGGCCCAGCCGGTGAGCGGCATCAGACCGGCGCCGGCGTTGCCGCCGCCCACGATGCCGCCGAACGAGCCGAACGGGGGCGCGGCCCAGACGGCGACCGCAGACAACAGGGCCGCGGCGACCGCACACAGAATGACGTTGCGCTTCATGCTCCTACCTCCTCCACAACCAGACCCAACTGGACCAGCCGGTGTGAAAACGTCGGGAACAACCGAAGGACGCGGACCTTTACCAGGTCACCCTTCATGTATTACGTGAACTTTCGCGGATTTTAGGGTGATTGACAGGGGAAAGTCAATCATCGACTTTCTTCTATAGGGTGGAAAGGGGCCTCCCGCCGGCCAGCCCTTCCAGGTGCGCCTCCACCAGCCCGGGGAGATTCGCGAGGTCGTAGCCACCTTCCAGCAGGGCGAGGACGCGGCCGCCGCAGACCTCGGCGGCGAGATCCCGCAGCCAGTCTCCCCAGCTCCGGAAGCCCTCTTCGGTCACCTGCATGCCGCCCAGCGGGTCGTGGCGCCAGGCGTCGAAGCCGGCCGAGAGGACCAGCGCGTCGGGCGCGTAGTCGCGCAGCGCGGGGAGGATGCGCGTCCGGATCGCCTCGGCGTAGCCCGCGTCGTCCGTGCCGGCGGGCAGCGGGACGTTGAGGGTGAACCCTTCTCCCGCACCCGTGCCCCGCTCGCCCGCGGCGCCGGTGCCGGGGTAGAAGGGGTACTGGTGGGTGCTGGCGTAGAAGACGTCGGCGCGGTCCTCGAAGAGGTGTTGGGTGCCGTTGCCATGGTGCACGTCGAAGTCGAAGACGGCCACGCGGGAAGCGCCGTGGCGGCGGCGCAGGTGCTCGGCCGCCACGGCCGCGTTGTTGAAGAAACAGAAGCCCATGGCCACCGCCCGCTCGGCGTGATGGCCCGGCGGACGCACCGCCGCGAAGGCCGCGCGGCCGTCGCCGCCGGCCATCCAGTCCGCCGCCGCGAGAGTGGCCGACATCGCGGCCCAGGCCGCGTTCCAGGTGCCGGTGGAAAGCGGATTGTCCGCCGAGTCGAGCAGCGAGTCGCCGCGGGCGGCGGCGCGCTCGAAGCGGCCGACGTAGCGCTCGTCGTGGACGGCGGCGACCGCCGCGCGGGCCGCCGCGGCCGCCGTCCCGTCTGCCTCGGCTCTTTCAACGATCGGCCAGCCGCGCTCCCGGAGGTGGGCGAGGACGCCGGAGAGCCGTTGCGGCCGCTCGGGATAGCCGGGCGGCGCCTGATGGTCGAGACAGGTCGGGTCGGTGAAGACGCGGATCATGGCCGGGCATGATACCTCCTGGCAAAGCTTTGGGCCCTTGCAAAGCCTTGGGTCCTTGCAAAGCTTTGGGCCCTCGTGAAGCCTTGGGTCCCCCACCAGGCGGGGGCCGCGGCGCTCAGCCTTCGGCGGGCGCGATGGACCATGGCGTGGACGGTGCTGGGGGCCAGCCGGCCTCCCTCGGCGCGGATGGCCTCCTGGCTGCTCCAGCCGGCGAGGAAGACGCGGCGGAGAATCCGCGCCGAGCGCCGGTGCTCCTCCGGGCCGAGCCGGGAGTCGACCAGCGCATCGCAGCGGGCGAGCAGGAGGCGCCGGCGCTCGCGGCGCAGGGCGTTCTCCTCCGGAGAGCAGCGGGGATCGACGGCGCGGTCGGCGAGATCGTTGAGGCGGCCGCCGCAACAGATCCGGAACCCCCGGCCGCGCTTGATGGCGGCCATCGCCCGCTTCTCGTCGAGCACCACGCCGTGGGCCACCCGCGCGAGGTAATTCACGACCTGCCCTTCCGTCCAGCTCCGCAGCCGCCGCAATCGCGGCGCGCCGCCCATCAGCAGGCGGCAGTAGGAATCCTGGATCCAGTCCTCGACCTGCTCGGAGTCGGGCCGCAGGCTGGCCCGGCGCACGGAGCGATACACCTGAATCCGCAACATCGGCTCGTAGCGGCGGACCAGCTCTTCCCACGACCGTTGAACATCCACCTCCCGCCCCGCCACCGGCGGGACGCGGCGCGCGTCGACTCGATTCATCGCCTCTCCTCCAGGACGTGGAGGGGGTGGCCGGCAGGGAAAAGTGATGGGAAGGCGGGATCGCCGGGCGCGAAGGCCCGGACACGGAAGGGGAGGCTTTTATATCGTCTCCCGGAGCCGCGCGCAAGGGGAGGCGAATCCAAGCGATGATCCAAGCTACAATCCGCGCCGCGCCCCTAAGGCCCGCCTCATGCGACGGATCGTCCTTCCCCTGCTTCTCCCTTCCCTGCTCCTGCTGGCGGCCGCGTGCGGCTCCGGCAAGGCGCGGCAGGAGAGCCGCCCGCTCGCCGGGGCGGCCAAGGGATGGAACGTGGTGCTGCTGACCGTCGACACCCTGCGGGCGGACCGGCTCGGCGCCTACGGCTACAAGGCGCGGGCGGACAGTCCGCGGATCGACGCGCAGCTCGCCTCCGGGGTCACCTTCGACGACGCGATGTCGCAGCGGGCCTCGACCTGGCCGTCGCTCGCCTCGCTGCTGACCGGCCTCTATCCCAGCGCGCACGGGGTCAACGAGAACGGCTACGGCTTCCCCGACGGCCTGCCGACCCTGCCCCTGCTGCTGCACGCCGCCGGCTACCGGACAGGGGCGTTCCTCAGCAACATGTGCCAGGCGAACCACCAGGGCTGGGACGCCTTCGCCTGCTCCGGCGGGCAGGACGGCAAGAGCGTGCGCCGGGCGCTCGATTGGGCGCGGGGGATGAAGGGGGACCGCCCGTTCCTGCTCTGGGTGCACCTCTTCGGCGCCCATCCTCCCTACTACAACGGCGGCGATCTCGCGGACCAGCTCGACCCCGGCTACACCGGCCCGCTGGGACCCCGCAAGCGGCTGCTCGATCCGGTGATGACGCAGCCGATCGGCCTGACCGAGCGCGACGTCCGCCACCTGAACGCCCTCTACGACGCCGCCGTCCAGGGGAGCGACCATTCGATCGGCGCGCTGGTCGAGGGGCTGCGGGCGGCCGGCCGGCTCGGGCGGACGATCGTCGTCGTCGCCGCCGATCACGGCGAGGAGCTCTACCAGCACAACCATTACCTCTACCACTCCTGCTCGGTCTATCAGACGGCGCTCCACGTGCCGCTCGGGATCTCCGCGCCCGGGCTGATCGCGGCGGGGACGCGGGTGCCGCAGACGGTGGAGCTGATCGACGTCCTCCCCACCCTGCTCGACCTCGTGGGGGTGGCGCCGCCGGCCGAGCAGCACGGCAAGTCGCTGGTGCCCTATCTCGCGCGGCCGGGGGCGGCGGGACGCGGCCGGCCGGCCTTCTCCGAGTATGGATCGAGCACCGTCCACACCGTGCTCCAGGACCGCTGGAAGCTGGTCCACAACCCGGACGGCTTCGCGCCCGTCTGCATTCCGGACGCGCCGCCGAACCACTACCCGATCGCGAGGGAGGAGTTGTACGACCTGTCGCGCGATCCGGGGGAGACCACCAACCTGGCGGCGCGGGAGCCGGCGCGGGTGCAGGAGATGGCCCGGCTCATCCAGCGGCGCTTCGCCGGCCTCAAGAACCGGGTCCACCAGCAGGACGTCCCGGAGGACCTGCAGAAGGAGCTGAAGTCGCTCGGCTACGTGGCGCATTAGAGGCACGAGCCGGTTGACAACCCCGGTCGCCCTACCTATCATTAGCGCTCCTTGGCGGCAGGAGGGAGGTTAGCTCAGCGGTTAGAGCACCTGCCTTACACGCAGGGGGTCGCGGGTTCAAATCCCTCACCTCCCACCATCGAGTGGGAACTGCCGCGGACGGAGAGAGTTCTTTGCGGGGCTGTAGTTCAGTTGGTTAGAACGCCGGCCTGTCACGCCGGAGGTCGCGGGTTCGAGCCCCGTCGGCCCCGCCATTCATCCTGAGAAGAGCCTGAAAAGAGCCTGAGAAGAGAAGAGACCCTACGATGCGCGAAAAGATCAAGTTGGTTTCGTCCGCCGGCACCGGCTACTTCTATACGACGAGCAAGAACAAGAAGCTCTCGACCGAGAAGCTGCGGATGAAGAAGTACGACCCCAAGGTCCGCAAGCACGTCGAGTTCGTCGAAGAGAAGCTGCGGTAAGCCCGCTTCTCCCCGCCTCCGCGGTCCCCAGGCCCCCCTTCGCGGGGGTCTTGGCGTTTCTGCCGGCGTTTCTGAAAGAATACCGGCAAAGGAGGGTCCCACGATGCCTTACCAGTTGCCCCCGCTGCCCTACGCCTTCGACGCGCTGGAGCCTCACATCGACGCCAAGACGATGGAGATCCACCACGACAAGCATCACGCGACCTACGTCAACAAGCTGAACGAGGCCCTCGCCAGCCACCCCGACCTCCAGGCCAAGTCGGTGGAGGACCTGCTGCGCGGCTTCGACCAGGTGCCGGAGGCGATCCGCGGCGCCGTGCGCAACCACGGCGGCGGCCACGCCAACCACTCCCTGTTCTGGGAGGTCATGGGCCCGAACGCCGGCGGCAACCCCGCGGGCCCGATCGCCGACGCTCTCCAGCGCGACTTCGGCAGCTTCGAGAGCTTCAAGGAGAAGCTGACCAACGCCGCGGCCAACCAGTTCGGCTCCGGCTGGGGCTGGCTGGTGGCCGGCGGCGGCAAGCTCGAGGTCATCTCCCGCCCCAACCAGGACAGCCCGCTGACGGAGGGCAAGACGCCCATCCTGGGCGTCGACGTCTGGGAGCACGCCTATTACCTCAAGTACCAGAACCGCCGCCCCGACTATCTGTCCGCCTGGTGGAATACCGTCAACTGGCAGGCCGTGGCGCAGCGGTACGGCGCCGCCCGCGGCTGATCCCCGGCTGATTTCGGCTCGCAAGCCCGCGGGCGCTGCTCACTTGGTTGGCGCCCCGCGGGGCAAGTCCCCCCGCTTCTCCTGCTTTTGTGGCTTTTCGGCGACGTCCCGGCGGCAGCCTTGTCCCGTTTTGGGCCTTCCGGGCTACCTCGGGCGCGGCGCAACTTTTTGGTTATAGAGAAGTTTGCACCTGTATGCTCACGAATTGAGCATCGACGTGCATTCAACCTCGGGCACTATCAAGTGTTATTCAAGTATACTGCCGCTACAATGTCTCCATCGTAGCGGTGAAGGAATCAACCCCCGCTCCAAGGAGAAAGACGGCCATGGCTAACATCGACCGCGGCATTCACGACTTTCGGCGTGAGGAACGGCATCTGACCAAGGTGTTCAAGGCGCTGTCGGACGGCACACGGCAAGAGATCCTGCGTCTGCTCGAGGGGCACCAGCGTACGGTAGGAGAGATCGTCGGCAATTTCAATCTGTCGCAGCCCACGATCTCGCGTCACTTGTCGGTGCTCAAGGAGGCCGAGCTGGTCGTCGATCAGCGCCAGGGTCAGAACGTGATCTACCGGCTGAACGAGCCGGCGCTGTCGACCTCGATGCAGGAGTTCTTCGGTCAGTTCCGTAGCTGCCAGGATGTGATGCGGTAGATCTCTCTTTGAATGTGAGCCGAGGCCAGGCCGGTCTGGGAGCCGGAGCGGTCGCCGCCATCCCCCCGCGGGAGCGGTCGCTCCGGCCCGGTGCGCAACTCTTCGAGACCGCCGGCGCCATCGGACCCCCGTCCCGGACAATATCTCAGGCAATATCTCAGGTATAATCCCGCCCGCGTTCGAAGGGCCGTTCGCCTCGTGGCGGCCATCTCCCTTCTCAGCAGTCTTCCATGGCGGTGTAGCTCAGTTGGTTAGAGCGAGCGGCTCATAACCGCTAGGTCATGGGTTCGAGTCCCGTCACCGCCACCATTCCCGACCCTCCCGTGGATCTCTTGGACGATCTGGTGAACACCCTGGAAGCCTTCTTCCGGGACGTGGCCCCCCTCTCGCCGGGGGAGGGCTTCGCCGTCGTCGTCGCCTTCTCCGGCGGCCCCGACTCGACGGCCCTGCTGGGGGGAATGTCGCGCCTGGCGGCCCGGCGGGGCTTCCGGCTGGCCGCCGCCCATCTCGACCACGCCATGGACCCCGGCTCGGCCGCCCGCGCCGCCGCGGCGGCCCGCCTGGCGGCCCGGCTGGAGGTCCCCTTCGTCGCCGAGCGGGTCGACGTCCTCTCGGGTCTCGCCGGCAGGCCGGCCGAGAGCGCCGAGGCGGCCGCGCGTCGGGCGCGCTACGGCTTCCTGGAACGGACCCGCGCCGCGCTCGGCGCCCGCTGGATCGCCACCGCCCACCACCGGGACGACCAGGCGGAGACCGTGCTGCTGCGCCTCCTCTTCGGCAGCGGCCTCGAGGGGCTGGCGGGCATCCGCCCCATCCATGGCATCGTCGTCCGCCCGCTGCTCGGGTGGCCCCGGACGCGGCTCCGCGACATCGTGGCCGAGATGGGTCTCGCCGCCGTCGAGGATCCCACGAACGGGGATCTCGCCGTGCCGCGCAACCGGGTCCGCCACCGGCTGTTGCCGGCGCTCGCGGCTTTGGCGGCGGAAGGCCCGGAGCTGCCGGTCCGCCTCGCCCGGCTGGCGGACCGCGCCGGCGCCGCGGGCGGGTCGATCGACCGCCGTCTCGGGGACCGGCTCGTGGTGACTCCCGTCGCCGGCGGGGTCGCCGTCGAGCGGGCGGCCGTCGCCGGCCTCCCCGCCGAGCTCCAGCCCTTCGCCTTCGCCTGGCTCCATCGCCGCGCCGGCGCGCCCTATCCGGCGGGCGGGGCGGCGCGGACCGAGCTCCTCCGGCAGCTCGCGCGGCCCGGCCGCGCGGCCTGCGACTGCGGCGGCGGCTGGCGCTGGGAGACCGCCGGCGACCGGCTGATCCTGCGCCGCGCGGCGGGCGCGCGGGAGCGGGTCCCGGATTTCACTTATACTCTTGAGATTCCGGGAGAAGTGGAGATCCCGGAGATCGCCGTCCGGGTGCGCGTCTCGCGCCGCGCCGTGGAGCCCTGGATGTTCCAGGGATGGCCGCACCGCGCCGGGCTCGCGCTGCCGCTGACGGCGGGAGACCACGTCACGGTCCGCAACCGCCGCCCCGGGGACCGCATCCATCCCCTGGGGGCGCGCGGCAGCCGGCGATTGAAGGAGGTTCTCATCGACCGCCGGGTGCCGCGGCACGATCGGGAGCGCTTGCCGCTCCTCTGCGTGGGCGAGCGCATCGCCTGGGCGCCGGGCGTGACCATCGACCAGCGATTCCGGCTTGCCGGACACGCGACCGCCTGGGTCGCCGAGGTTGCGACGACATGATCCGAGACGATTCCCCAGCCGCCGTCGAGACGCTCTTCGATGCCGCGACCGTGCGCGACAGCGTCACCGCCCTCGGCCGGCAGATCGGCAGCGAGCTCGGTGACGAGGACCCCCTGCTGATCGCCCTGCTGGGCGGCTCGGTGATCTTCCTCGCCGACCTGGTGCGGGCGATCGAACGGCCGGTGCGCTATGAGTTCATCGACGTGGCCTACCACGTCGATCCCGCCGTCGAGGCGGAGGGGGACGAGGTGATGCGGATCGAGTACCCGATCCCGATCGAGATCGCGGGCCAGAGCGTGCTGGTCCTCAAGGACGTCGTCGCCTCGGGCGTCACCGAGCCCTATCTCGAGCAGCAGCTCCGCGACCACGGCGCCCGCAAGGTGCGCTTCGCGGCGCTGATCGACATGCCCGACGAGCGCAAGACCGCCTTCGACCTCCAGTACAGCGCTCTGATCACCCATCGCCGCGGCGTCCTCGTCGGCTATGGGCTCAAGGCCCAGGGGCTCTACGGCAATCTCCCCTACGTGGGACGGCTGGCGGATGAGGCCGACGAGGAGCGATGAGGACGGGAATCGCCGGATGGACCGATTGGTTGTCACAGGGAAGGGACGTTCCGTCCCTTCCTGACCGAAAGAAAAGGCGCCCCCGGGTCTCCAGGCCCCCGGCGCTTCAGTGAGGTAGCCGAGCTTTGAACTCTACTGTCAAGACCCTGGTTCTCTGGATGGCGATCTTCGGGGTGGTGATCCTGCTCTGGAATACGTTCCAGGGCGGCAAGGCCACCCAGAAGGACCGGACGTACACCGACTTCCTTGCCGACGTCGAGCAGGGGAAGGTCGCCGAGGTCACCATCCGCGACAAGCAGCTCACGGGCAAGTACAAGAGCGATTCCCTGGCCGGCCAGGAGTTCAAGACCACGCTCCTGAACGACGACCCGCAGCTCGTCCCGGAGCTCCGCAAGTACAACGTCAAGATCCGCGCCGAGGAGGCGAGGGAGAACCCCCTGCTCGCCGTGCTGCTGACCTGGGCCCCGGTGCTGCTGATCGTCGGCCTGTGGATCTTCTTCATGCGCCAGATGCAGACCGGCGGCAACAAGGCGCTCTCCTTCGGCAAGAGCAAGGCCAAGCTGCTGAACACCTCCGGCAAGAAGGTGACGTTCAAGGACGTCGCCGGCATCGAGGAGGCCAAGGAGGAGCTGCAGGAGATCGTCGAGTTCCTCAAGGAGCCCCAGAAGTTCCAGAAGCTGGGCGGCCGCATCCCCAAGGGCGTGCTGCTGATGGGCCCGCCGGGAACCGGCAAGACCCTGCTCGCGCGCGCCATCGCCGGCGAGGCGAACGTGCCGTTCTTCTCCATCTCCGGCTCCGACTTCGTGGAGATGTTCGTCGGCGTCGGCGCCTCGCGCGTGCGCGACCTCTTCGAGCAGGGCAAGAAGAACGCCCCCTGCATCATCTTCATCGACGAGATCGACGCCGTGGGCCGGCACCGCGGCGCCGGCCTCGGCGGCGGCCACGACGAGCGCGAGCAGACGCTCAACCAGCTCCTGGTCGAGATGGACGGCTTCGAGTCGAACGAGGGCGTGATCCTGATCGCCGCCACCAACCGGCCCGACGTGCTCGATCCGGCGCTGCTGCGCCCCGGCCGCTTCGACCGCCGGGTGGTGGTCGACCGGCCGGACATCAACGGCCGCCTCGGCATCCTCAAGGTGCACACCCGCAACATCCCGCTCGACGAGAACGTCAACCTGTCGGTGATCGCCCGCGGCACCCCCGGCTTCGCCGGCGCCGACCTGTCGAACCTGGTCAACGAGGCGGCCCTGATCGCCGCTCGGCGAGGCAAGAAGAAGGTCGACATGGCCGACTTCGAGTTCGCCAAGGACAAGGTCCTGATGGGCGTCGAGCGCAAGACGATGATGCTGACCGACGAGGAGAAGGAGAACACCGCCTACCACGAGGCCGGGCATGCCATCGTCGCCGCCTTCACCGCGGGCGCCGACCCTCTCCACAAGGTCACCATCATCCCGCGCGGCCGGGCCCTCGGCCTCACCATGCAGCTGCCGACCGAGGACAAGTACAGCTACAAGAAGCACTACGTCGAGGGGATGATCGCCATCCTGATGGGCGGCCGGGTGGCCGAGGAGCTCACCCAGGACGACATCACGACCGGCGCCGGCAACGACATCGAGCGCGCCACCGAGATGGCCCGCCGCATGGTCTGCGAGTGGGGCATGTCCGAGCTGGGCCCCCTGGCCTACGGCAGCAAGGACGAGCCGGTCTTCCTCGGCCGCGAGTTCGCCCAGCGGGCCGAGTACAGCCAGGACACCGCCATCCGCATCGACCACGAGGTCAGCCGCTTCGTCCAGACCGGCTACGAACAGGCCAAGGCGATCCTCTCGCAGCACCGCGACGTGCTCGACCAGATCGCGCGGGCCCTGCTCGAGCGCGAGACGCTCGACGGCGACGAGGTCTACGACACCATCCGCCAGATGACCGGCCACGAGCCCGCGCCGCCGCGCGCCGCCCCTCCCGGCGAGGGGCTCGTCATCGGCGGTCACGAGGTGCCGGAGGAGGTGGTCTCCCCCGCCGCCCTCGGCGCCCCGGCGACCGGCTCGGACGTCCAGGTCGAGGGCCGCGACGTCGGGGCGGAGGTCGCCGGCGCCACGCGCCGCGCGGCCCAGGTGCCGGAGCCCGAGAAGTCGGCCTGACGCCGGCGCCCCTATTCGTTCCTGATCCGACGCCCGGCTTCCACGCCGGGCGTTTCCGTTTCCAGTCCTCCCCACGATAGACTGGGGATGGACGCTCGCCCTGCCCCTTTGGATGGAGACCGCGACTCTCGCCCAAGCCTGGACCCTGCCGCTGCCCCGTGACCGCTCCCTCGAGCTTGGAGGGCGCCCACGGGTGATGGGGATTCTCAACCTCACCCCCGACTCGTTCAGCGACGGCGGCCTCTGGCTGGAGCCGGAGCGGGCCGTGGAGCGCGGCCTCCGCATGCTCGGCGAGGGGGCTGAGCTGATCGACCTCGGCGCCGAGTCCACCCGGCCCGGCGGCGGGGTCTACGGCGACGGCGCCCGCGACGTGCCCGCCGGGGAGGAGGCCGGACGCCTGCTCCCCGTGCTCGAGGCCCTGCGCGCGGCCACCGGCGCGCCGATCTCGGTGGACACTCGCAAGGGGGAGGTGGCGCGGCAGGCCCTGGAGGCCGGCGCCGACCTGATCAACGACGTGAGCGCCCTCGCCGACCCCGCCCTCGGCCGGGCGGTGGCCGAAGCCGGCTGCCCGCTGGTGCTGATGCACAGCCGCGGCGACCTCGCCACGATGCAGAAGGAGATCCGCTTCGAGGACCTCCTGGGCGAGGTGCGGGCCGAGCTCCAGGCGGCGATGGACCGGGCCATGGCCTGCGGCTGCCGCGAGTCGCAGCTCGTGCTCGACCCCGGCATCGGCTTCGGCAAGACCTGGCGGCAGAACCTGACGCTGGTCCGCCGCCTCGACGCCCTCTCGAACCTCGGCCGGCCGCTCCTCCTGGGCGCCAGCCGCAAGAGCTTCATCGCCCGCGCGTCTTCGAAGCCCGGCGCTCCTCCGGACCGGCGGCTGGGGGGCAGCCTCGCGGCGGTGGCCTGGGCCGCCCTCCAGGGGGCCGCGATCGTGCGGGTGCACGACGTGGCGGAGACGGCGCAGTTCCTGGATCTCTGGTATGCCCTCGCGGAAAGCGAGGAAGCAGGGTGACGCTGCTCCGCTTCCTGGAGATCCTGACCTGGCGCGACGCCGTCGACGTGCTGGCGGTCGCGATCATCGTCTACAACCTGCTGCTGCTGATCCGCGGCACCCGCGCCGTGCAGATGGTCTTCGGGCTGCTGTTCATCGGGCTGGTCTACTACACGGCCGTGCTGGCCGAGCTGCCGACCCTGCAGCGGATCCTGGAGAACCTGCTGATCGTGCTCCCCTTCGCGGTGATCGTGCTGTTCCAGCAGGAGATCCGCCGGGCGCTGGCCGACTTCGGCCGCAACCCGCTCTGGGGGCTGACCAAGCAGCAGAAGGTGGTGGCCTCGTTCAGCGAGATCGTGCTCGCCGCCACCACCCTCTCCACCCGCCGCATCGGCGCCCTGATCGTGATCGAGCGGCTGCACGGGCTGCGCAACTACATCGAGAACGGCATCTCGCTCGACGCCGTGGTCTCCTACGACCTGCTGATCAACCTCTTCCAGCCGGACACGCCGCTGCACGACGGCGCGGTGATCATCCAGGACGACCGCATCGCCGCCGGGGGGTGCTTCCTGCCGCTGACCCCCAACCCCGAGCTGTCGAAGGAGTTCGGCACCCGCCACCGCGCCGCCCTCGGCATCACCGAGGAGACCGACGCCGTGGCCGTGGTCGTCTCGGAGGAGACCGGCACGATCTCGATGGCCTTCAACGGCGAGCTCGCCCGCGACCTCGACAGCAACAGCCTGCGCAATTCCCTCTACCGCTACCTGGTCACCGACCTGTATCCGCAGGGGCCGCCGGGGGGACGTCCGTGACCGAGTCCGGCCGCGACTGGGGGTTGAGGCTGCTCGCGCTCGGCATCGCGCTCGGCATCTGGTTCAACGCCTCGGTGGAGGACCGCCTGGTATCCACCGAGAAGGTGGTCGAGGCGAGCGTCAGCTACATCAGCCCCCGCGGCTTCGTGGTCGTCAACCCGGTGCAGAACGTGAACGTGCGCCTGGCGGGCAGCAAGAAGGCCATCCGCCAGCTCAATCCCTCCATGGTCGACGTGCAGGTGGACCTGTCCCGGCGTCCGGCGGGGATGAACGACGTCACCCTCTCGTCCGAGAACGTGCTGGCCCCGGACGGGCTGGACGTGACCTCGATCGAGCCCAACACCATCCGCCTGGACCTCGAGCGGGAGGTTACCCAGCGGCTGCCGGTCTTCCCCAAGCTGACGGGTGAGCCGGCGGCCGGCTCGGTGGTCCAGGAGCCGGAGGTCTTCCCCAGCCAGGTCCTGGTGACCGGCCCGGAGTCGATCCTGGCCCGGGTCGAGTCGCTCTCCACCGCTCCGATCAGCCTGGACGGCCACGCCCTCCCCTTTGAAGAGTCGGTGGCGGTCGCGGCTCCCGATCCGCTGATCCAGATCGTCCAGCCCGCGCGGGTCACCGTGCGCATCCCCCTGAAGCCGGCCGATCCGGCCGCCCCCAAGCAAACTCCCAAGGAAAAGAGGAAGCCTTGAGCCATCGCCTATTCGGAACCGACGGCGTCCGTGGCCGCTTCGGCGAGCCGCCGCTCGACCACGCCACCGT
>DASWRX010000297.1:0-1935 GCA_036402955.1 Thermoanaerobaculia bacterium | reverse complement strand
CGCTGGGCCCGTCCCAGGACGCCGACGATGATCTCGTCGAGCTTCCGGCCGGGCCGAAGGAGGAAACGGCTGTGGAGGGTCCGGCAGGTGACCTCGACCAGGGCACCGCCGTCTGGGATGAAGCGAAGTCGTCGGCTCATCCCCACAATAAACGGAAAACCGGTCACGAAACTTATTGGCCCTAGAACGGCTTGCATTTGCGAGGGGGGGAAGGGAAGCTTTCCGTATTTCAGAACAGGCCCTGGAGTGAGGCTGGCGGGTACACTCTCGTGTTGTCAGTAGACTTCGTCGTGAGTTCCGATTTCAATGAGGAAGAGATCCTCCTCTTCCGTTTGGGGTTGCGGACAAACTCGAACAGGACGCGCAAGTCGTAGCCGGCGCTGCAGGCCCAGGTACCGGCCAGACGGTCCTTCAGCTTGTGGGCCCGACTGGCAACGTGGGGGTGACGAGCCCCGCCCTCATGCTATCCTGTCGTCCAGGAGAAAGACCGGAGGGCTTTTCCCCTCTTCTCTTTACCCGCCATGCGGAATAAGATCCTCCCAGGAACGACTCCGCAAGGGAGCATGCCATGAGCCAGCCAGCCGCTCCGGCCCTCGCGCCTCTGCCCTTCGAGCTCGTCTACGACGACGGAGAGCCCTTGGAGACCGAGTGGCATACCTATGAGCTTCCCCTCTTGCGGGGGCTGATCCGCCAGGTCATGGCGGAACACGGTCGGACCGACTTCTATACCG
The DNA here is from genome assembly GCA_036402955.1 of Thermoanaerobaculia bacterium. Classification (GTDB taxonomy): domain Bacteria; phylum Acidobacteriota; class Thermoanaerobaculia; order Multivoradales; family UBA5704; genus DATARR01. The sequence goes on along the minus strand of DASWRX010000297.1, from coordinate 1,204 downwards.
GCGCGAACATGTTCGTGTACTTCTCCGTGGAGCAGGCCCGGGAGGTCGCGGACGAGGAAGCGAAGAGACTGCCACGACGGGCCTTCCGCGGACCGGACGTCTTCTGGGTGGGCGGCGTCGAGGGCCACGAGCGCAAGGTCTGGATCTCGTGGGAAGAAGGTGGACGCCTGCCGGACGTCATCTTCGAGATGCTCTCCCCCTCCACCGCCAAGAAAGACCGCACCGAGAAGCGAGATCTCTATGCCCGGGTCTTCCGCGCGGCGGAGTACTTCCTGTACGAGCCGGAGACGCGCAAGCTGGAGGGACTGCGCCTGGCGGGCCGGTTCTACCAGCCGATTCAGCCCGATGAGAACGGACGGATCTGGAGCGAGCAGCTCGGGGCGTTCGTCGGCCCGTGGCACGGCGTCGTGGAAGAAAGGCGGTACGTCTGGGTTCGCCTCTTCCGTCCGGATGGCACTCTGGTACCGACGCCAGACGAGGCGAAAGAGGCCGAGATCGCTCGCCTGCGCGCCCGGCTCGAAGAGCGCGGCCAGGACTGAAGGCCCCCTCCGTGGAGCTCGCCGCCAGGGTCGTCTCCTGACCGGCCTTGAGGTAAGATCGCCGCCGCTCAACGGAGGTTTCCATGCCGCGCACCCGCGTCGCGATCACGCTCGAGGATTGGGAGAGGCTGGCCCAGGGCGTCACGGCGGAGACGACCGCCGAAGCGCCTCAGCTCCAGTTCACGCATGAGAGGCTGCAGGGCTTTCTGGAGGAATTCAAGAAGCTCTCCCTCGAGCAGAAATTCCACGACTCCCGCAAGCGGGAGGTGACCCGCAGGATGAACGAGATCCTGGAGGAAGGGCGCAGGACGGCGGCCGCCCTGAAGGTCGGGCTCAAGCAACACTTCGGCAATCGGAACGAAGATCTGGTCCGGTTCGGCGTCCGGCCGTTCCGGAGGAAGCGACCGGACACCGCAGCCCCGGCACCGGACGGCGGCGAGCCGCGATCTTCCGGCGAGCCCTCCGAATAGCCCGCCGGCCGCTCCCCCCGGCCCTTCGCGAAGAGGGAAAGCCGTCTTCCCCCTTTGGTAAGCGTCCGGTGAACCCCATGTAGGCCCCGGCGAGGTCCCTCGCCCCCTGGGGGGCGGGGTGGTCAGGCGGCCTGGGCGGCGACCCGGGAGAGCTTCCAGGCCTGCGGGGTGAGTTCGGCGAGGGCATCCGGGGAG